>VGFL01000035.1 GCA_016868915.1 Bacteroidota bacterium
TTTTGTTGGCCCACTAGGGCTCGAACCTAGACTCTTCTGAACCAAAATCAGACGTGTTGCCAGTTACACCATGGGCCATTGCGGGGTGCAAATTTAAAACTTCTATTTAAAAAAGCGAAAAAAAATAGAAAAATATATTCCGAAAATTAATCAAATAATACTTTGTTATTAAACGATATTTTGACTTTTAATATCATTTTTCCCATTCAAACTAAGTATTTATTATCTTCGTGTTTTAGAAATTTTTTATCAATGACAAATTATAATAAAATCAACACAGTTTTGGGTTGGATCGTCTTTTTAATTGCAACAGCAGTTTATTTTATTACTCTGGAAGATACGGTGAGTTTATGGGATTGTGGTGAATATATTACAGCGGCATATAAATTAGAAGTAGGTCACCCACCAGGAGCGCCTTTGTTTATGGTTATTGGCCGCTTATTTTCATTTTTTGCTAATCCTTCTGATGTTGCTATTTGGATTAATAGATTATCGGCTCTATCCAGTTCATTCACCATTCTTTTTATGTTTTGGTCACTGACCATTTTGATCAAAAAGATGGTTCTTAAAAATAAAGATGAGCTCTCGTTAGCCGATCAAATTGCGATCTTTGGAAGTGCCACTGTTGGATCTTTGGCTTATACTTTTTCAGAATCGTTTTGGTTTTCAGCAGTAGAAGGTGAGGTTTACGCCATGGCTTCTTTGTTTACGGCAATTATTTTTTGGGCTGCACTTAAATGGGATGAAGAGATGAGTTTGATTAGCGATAATCGCGTTAATTCAGACCAGGGACAGGCTCGTTGGTTAATTCTTATCATGTTTCTTCTGGGGCTAGCGGTAGGGGTTCATTTATTAGGAATTCTTGTTGTTCCGGCTATTGGGTTTATCTTGTATTTCCGTTATCATCCGAAAGTCACGCCGAAAGGGCTTATTCTTACTGCTCTAATTTCTGTTTTTATTCTTGGCTTCATTCAAGAAGGAATAATTCCTGGTTCCATTTCCTTGGCATCAACTTTTGAGGTGTCATTTGTAAATTCCTTGGGCCTACCATTTTTCTCAGGAACAGTTTTCTTCTTTATTCTGTTGGTTCTAATTTGCGTCGTTTTGATTCGGTTTGCGCGAGATAAGAAAAAGTACATTTTGTACAATGCAATGATGGGATTCGTAGTTTTGCTAATTGGTTATGGGTCTTTTGCGGTAATTGTAATTCGATCAAATGCAAATACACCTCTTGATGAAAATGACCCCGAAAACTTGGTAACGCTTCATTCCTATTTGAAACGTGAACAATACGGCTCTGCGCCTTTATTTAAAGGGCCATTTTGGAATTCAATAGAGGACGATCGAGAGAATTACAAAGATCTATCTCCGTATTATCTTAGGAGATTTGTTGTAATGAAAGGTGATATTGAGGTGAAGGCTTTCAAAAATGAAAAAGATGCTCAAGTACTTGCTCAAAAAGAAGGGGGTGAGGTTCAAGAAAAGTATTTTGAAAGTAATTCATCCGTTCGGAAAAATAGTGTTGCTACTTATTCGGGAGGTCAATCCACTTTGTTTCCACGAATGTTCTCTAACCAGGATGCTCAGCGTATTGATGGCTATAAGCGTTGGTCTGGGTATGATGAGTCTACGGATGAGGGGACCGAACCAGGAAGGGACGAACAACGCCTACCGACTATGGGGGAAAATTTATCTTACTTCTTCAATTATCAAGTAAATTGGATGTATGTTCGATATTTTATGTGGAATTTCGCAGGAAGACAAAACGATATTCAAGGTCATGGTGATGCGATGCGCGGAAATTGGCTAAGTGGATTTTCATTTATCGATGAAATGCGTTTAGGTAGTCAAGAAAATGCCCCCTATTATACTAAAGAAAATAAATCGAACAATAAATTCTTTTTGATTCCACTAATTTTAGGAATTTTAGGATTATTTTTTCATTTCTACAAAGCTCCAAAAGATGCTTTTGTATTATTCTTAGCATTTATTTTTACCGGGTTAGCCATTGTTGTTTACCTTAATCAAAAACCTTTCGAACCACGCGAACGTGACTATGCCTACGCAGGATCTTTCTACTTTTTTGCATTTTGGATTGGAATTAGCGTATACGCCATGTACGATGCTTTTAAACGACTTGTAAAAAAGGAATTCCTAAAAATAGTTTATGTTTTCTTAGGCGGGATTTTACTTTTTGCAGTTATTGACACCAAAGGAGATAGTGGCCTTTCCTCTGCCATGACATGGTTAATTATCGCTGCCGGAGGAATTGGACTAATGTTGTTAATGAGTTTAATTAAACGGGTAATACCAAACGAAAATTCAGGGCCTATTTTGGCAACAGTAATCGGACTAACAGCACCACTAATCATGGGAATGCAAGGCTGGGATGATCACGATCGAAGCGGAAAAACTTCTGCACATGAATTAGCATCAAATTATTTGAATTCTTGTACACCAAATTCCATCATATTCACGAATGGTGATAATGACACCTTTCCTTTGTGGTATATGCAAGAGGTTGAGGGAATGAAAACGGATGTTCGTGTGTGTAATTTATCTTTGATGCAGACAGACTGGTACACAGAGCAAATGAAAATGCGTGCCTACAAATCAGATCCTTTACCGATTAAATTTAGAGAAGATCAAATTCTGATGTATGCAGGAAATACAGATCAGGTTATGTTTTCCAAACTCCTGTCTTTAGCAAGTGTAAATATTGGTGAAGATATATTGAAAAAGATTATCGCACTAAGAATGAAACAAATGCCAAATGAAATAAAAGCAAGTACAAAAGCCCATTCTACTTCAATTAAAGCGTTTTTAGCCATGGTAACTGCCGACCCCGCAAATCAAGCATCCTTAAATAAATCTAAAAGTAAGCTTTTGGATATGGATACAACAAATTTGGTCGATGACGCTTTGAACAGAACTTTTGGGACACTTGAACTATTGAAGGGTATTAGTAATGGTACTTTTAAAGGTTCAGAAGAAATCATGAATCGACTTCAAAAGGCTTTCGAAGACTATGAGAGGCCATGGAATTATACCAAGCTCACAACAGCCATGGAGTTTGTTCGAGATGACAAAAATCAAGTTGTTTTCGAAGGACAAGGTAAGTTAAGAATTTTTCCATCTTCTGGATTTATATTGCCTGTAAATGCGGAGAATGCAGTTAAATCTGGTGTAATAACTGCGGCTCAGAAAACAGAGTGTTTCAACGAATTAACATTCCAATTTGAAGAACAAGGTTTAACCAGGGAACAAGTAATGATGTTAGATATTCTCGCAAATAATGAATGGAAAAGAGGGATTTTCTTTTCTAGTCCGGGAGGGTCTGATGTAGCAATGGCCTTGAACAAAACCGGTTATATTAAACAAAATGGTATGGCTTACGTACTTTCTCCTGTTAAGAACCGCAGAAATCGATTTGATGATGAGGTTATGTATAATAATTTGATGAAGCGCTATGATTTTGGTGATATGAAAAACCCATCTGTACTAACCGATTATTATGCCCGCAGACATACCACCCAATTTAGAAGTCAATTTTTAATCTTAGCTCAACATTATTTAACCTTAGTTGAAGACGAAAAGAGATATTTTGATAATCCAGAACAATATGCCGCCCAATATATCAGAGAGGTTGGTTCAGACGCTTGGATAAATGAACTTTTAAAGAGCAAAAATAACTATGAAGCAAGAGCACAAGGATACAAAGAAAAGGCGATTAGATTATTGAAAAAGTCTTTAGAGGTTATGCCTATTGAAACTGTAATAGATGGAGGAGAGCCTAATCCAAATAGAGAAAGTTATAAGGATGGAGGAAGAGAAATGCAAAGCTTCCAAGATGGAGTTCTACAAGATTACATTGAGATATTTTATACTGCGGGGGATAAAAATTCAGCTGAAAAATATGGAATGATGATAGCAAAAAAAATAGAGTCCGTCATAAATTACTTCTTGACAAGTGATGTTCAATTTGTTGGATCATCTGAAAATGCTCAGGATTTTTATGCTAATTTGGATGCTTTCATGAACTTAAATAAAGTTTCTAAAGAAAATAATCCTTCAGGAGAGTTAGCAAAATATACAACTTCAAAAGTGGATAGTTGGTATAGCTCGAAGTTTAAAGAAATTTCTGCTGAATTAGTTTTAAGGGAGAATCTCAATTCAGATTTTGCTTTATATGTTGAATTGATTGGTATTAACTATGGAAAATTAAAAGGTACAGCTCCTGTTGCTCCACAAAATGGTGAACAAAAACTGGATTCTGCCATAATTCGCCAAATGATGAATCAACAAAAAGTAAAAACAGATTCCACTAAAAAGAAATAATGGATGAAGAATTTCAGGATTCCTTTTTTCGTGCCTTGGATTTTCCCTCGCCGAATTTGGAAACTGAAAACGAATAATACGGTTTATCTTACATTTGACGACGGCCCTCAAAAGGGTCTAACAGAGTGGATTCTTGATTTTCTTAAAGAACGAAAGATACAAGCAACTTTCTTTTGTGTTGGGGAGAATGTGAAGAATCAACCAGAATTATTTGCAAAAATTATATCTGAAGGGCATAAAATTGGTAATCATACCATGAAACATGAACGAGGCACGAAAACAAATCGTTCAAACTACCTCAATTCAATTAAAAATGCCAGTGAGTATATTGAAAGTGATCTTTTTCGCCCTCCTTATGGTAGACTGCCTTTATGGAAAACAAAAGAGATTCATAAAAACTATAAAATTGTAATGTGGAGCTGGCTCTCTTTTGATTTTGATCATTCCGTACCGACGGAAAAAATTCTGAATAGTGCAAAATCAATTAGAAGTGGTGATATACTTGTTTTTCACGATAATCTTAAAAGTCAAGGAAGAGTAAAAATCTTATTACCGAAAGTCGTTGATATATTGACGAATAGAGGTTTTGATTTTGGATGTATCGATTGATTGCTTGTCAAAAGTTACTTCTTTTTATAAATAGGCACGGTTGAACAAGGCTCGCCAAACATTAGTGATTTAACATGTGGCAACAAGAATTTTGTTAATTCTAACATAGCGAAATCAGGAAAAGGAATTTTAGAACATCCCTTCACAATAACCCGTGCATCGGTAATTTTGGACAATTCAGTTTTTTCAATTTCCTGAATAATTAATTGTTTCGTCAACTCTTCGATACTAGTATTTGAAAAGAAAAATGCACTGTCTTTCAACGCAGCTCCAACTAACATATATGCCCAGGCAGGAATAATAGCTTCAGTTGAACAAGTAATTAAGACTACTTTGCCTTCGTATTGTTTCCATTCGTTTTCTTTAATCCATTGCCTGAAATCCTTTTCCTTAAGAACAAATCCTTGCCATAATTGAGTTGATAGATCAATCACTTCAATCGTAAGCTTTGGGGTATAATCTGCAAGATCAATAGATACTAAGCCACTTTCTTTTATTTTATTTCGAATTTCTTCCATGTATCTAACTGTTGTAAAAGTAATTTAAAACAATATTTTAAATGCCTTTTGGATTTAATTTTTCATTAAAAAAAATCGTAATAGTTTTTTAAAAGTAGAAAAATAAGGTCTTAATTCATTAAATTTGTTTTAGATTTTATCTATTTATTTGGTTAAGTAAATTTAAAGTTAACAATGAAAATTTTAGTTTGTATAAGTAAGGCTCCGGATACAACATCAAAAATTGCATTCACATCAGATAAAAGTTCTTTTGATGAAAATGGAGTTCAATTTATTGTAAATCCATATGATGAATGGTACGCATTGGTTCGTGCATTAGAATTAAAGGAAACCAATGGTGGTAATGTAACCATTATTACAGTTGGAAACGTTGCCGATGAAACAATTATGCGCAAAGCGCTGGCAATTGGGGCAGACGATGCCGTTCGGATTGATTCAGATCCAAAAGATGCCTACAACACGGCAATGCAAATTGCTGAGTATGCGAAAGGACAAAGTTTTGATTTGATTATGGTTGGAAAAGAAACAATAAATTACAATGGTTCTCAGGTGGGCGGAATGATTTCAGAAGCCCTCGGACTTCCATTTGTATCCCTTGCGTCGAAGCTAGATTTTTTAGGAAATAAACTGACTTTAGAAAGGGAGATTGCAGGAGGTATTCAAGTAGTTGAAGTTGATACGCCGGCCGTTATTTCATGTGCCAAAGGAATGGCCGAACAACGAATTCCAAATATGCGAGGTATTATGGCAGCTAGAACAAGACAATTAACCGTTATTCCGCCGATTTCAGTTGAAGAGTTAACATCTTATGTTTCTTATGACTTGCCACCAGTCAAAAGTTCCTGTAAGATAGTTTCAGCGGATAATATGGATGAATTAGTCCAACTGCTTCATAATGAGGCTAAAGTTATTTAAAACCAAAAATAGTATGATTTTAGTATATGTAAATACAGACAACGGATTGTCAAAAGCGTCAAAAGAGGTTGTTACTTATGCAAAGAAATTGGGAGATTCTATTACTGTTATTACAAATGGTAATGCCCCGAATAATGTTCTTTCTGAACTCGGTCAATATGGAGCATCTAAAGTTCTCGTTGATCGTTCAGTATCAACCGACGATCTTCAACAACTAATTGATTTAGTTGCATATTCAGCTGAGGCCACAGGGGCTAACACAATTATTTTTTCTCACGATTTAGTTTCAAAAGCAGTAGCACCGCGTTTATCGGTTCGGTTAAAAGCTGGGTTGGTTTCTGGTGCTATAGATATACCAAATGCTGAAGGTGCGATTCGAGTAAATGTTTTTTCAGGTAAGGCATTTGGATTTGTTAAAGTGAATTCAGTGAAAAAAATAGTTTCGTTATTACCGAATAGTTTCCAGCCGGAAATTATCGGAGGTAATTGCAGTGTTGAGGAATATTCTTCAGGGGCACTGAAGGGCAGAGTAAAAGTACTCGCAACAAAAAAACCAGAAGGAGAAATTCCACTTCCTGAAGCAGATTTAGTTGTTTCTGCAGGAAGAGGATTGAAAGGTCCTGAAAATTGGGGTATTATTGAAGATTTAGCAAAATCACTTGGTGCGGCAACAGCTTGTTCTCGACCCGTTGCTGACATTGGATGGAGACCTCATCATGAACATGTTGGTCAGACTGGTGTTGCAATCCGCCCCAATTTATATATTGCAGCTGGAATTTCAGGAGCCATTCAACATTTAGCCGGCGTAAATGGTTCCAAGGTGATTGTTGTAATAAATACAGACCAAGAAGCACCTTTCTTCAAGGCTGCGGATTATGGTGTAATAGGTGATGCATTCGAAGTGTTACCAAAATTGACAGAAGCGGTTAATAAATTCAAATCATCACAGAATTGATTTTGAATCTTTCATGCAAAAAATTAAACTTAGCATATCAGGACTATCGTACAGTCAAACACAGTCAGGGGCCTATGCCCTGATGTTGACTGAGGTAGGAGGTAAAAGGCGTTTACCAATTGTGATAGGTGGGTTTGAGGCTCAAGCAATTGCGGTTGAGTTAGAGAAAATGAAACCAAATAGACCCCTAACGCATGATCTTTTTAAAAGTTTTGCAATTGCTTATGATGTCGAAGTTAAAGAAATAATCATCTATAATTTCGACGAGGGGATTTTTTATGCAAAAATTATTTGTATCAAAGATGATATTATTACAGAAATCGATTCTCGGACCTCAGATGCAATTGCAATAGGTGTTCGCTTTGATTGCCCAATTTATACATTTGATAAAATTCTTCAAGACGCGGGAACCTTGATTGATGACGAATTTGATCAAGAGGATTTGACTGATCAAGAGGACGAAGAAGATGAAGACGAAGATTCCGGAACATCTGAAGAATTTCTGAAAGATGCAACTAAGGAACGGTTGGAAAACTTACTGAATGATGCTATTCAAAATGAAGATTATGAGGCCGCCTCTAAAATTAGAGATGAATTGCAAAAACGTACAAATTCATGAATGTAAAATTTCGATTAACACTAATGAGTTTCCTACAATTCTTTGTATGGGGAGCCTGGTTAATTACTGTTGCAAATTATTGGTTTGAGACTAAAAAATGGCCAGGAGTTGAATTCGGAGCAGTTTTTAGCACATTAGGCATATCATCTTTATTTATGCCAACTTTGGCGGGGATTATGGCTGATAGATGGATTAATGCAGAAAAATTATACGGGATACTTCATGTTTTAAGCGGAATTGTCCTTTTATATTTACCGCAAGTAAATGATTCAAATACGTTCTTTTGGATCATTTTTTTAGCAATGATATTTTATATGCCAACTATTGCACTATCAAATTCAATTGGATATACCGTTTTGAAATCCGGAAATTTTAATGTTATAAAAGACTTTCCGCCAATTCGGGTTTGGGGTACAATTGGTTTTATTATAGCGATGTGGATAACAAATTTAACCGGAAATAAAGCACTTGAAGGCCAGTTCTACATTGCGGCTTTTGCAGCGATATTTTTGGGTGCATATTCATTTGTATTTATTCCAAAATGCCCACCTGCAGGAGAGACTAACGCCAATGCGGGATTTCTTGAGATTTCCGGATTAAATGCATTTTCTCTTTTTGCAAAGTATAAAATGGCCATATTTTTTCTTTTTTCTATGTTTCTTGGTGGGGCACTTCAACTTACAAATATGTATGGCGATTTGTATATTTCTGAGTTTAAAAATGTACCGGAATACGCCAATCTATGGGTTGTGGAACATTCAACCATCATTATGTCTATTTCTCAAATTTCTGAAACAATATTCATTCTTGCGATTCCATTTTTTCTACGAAAATTTGGGATTAAAAAAGTAATGTTGATTAGTATGATTGCTTGGGTCTTACGTTTTGGTTTGCTGGCATATAGTAATCCCGCTGATGGTCTTTGGATGATTATTCTTTCATGTATTATCTATGGAATGGCATTTGATTTTTTTAACGTTTCAGGCTCTTTATTCGTTGAATCAACTACAAATTCGAAAATAAGATCAAGCGCACAAGGTTTATTTATGATGATGACAAATGGCTTTGGTGCCATTATGGGCAGTTACTTGAGTGGAATAATTATCAAAACATACTTTACCCTTCCCGATGGAGCAAATGATTGGAAAAATATTTGGATTTCTTTTTCGATCTATGCGGCGGTAATTACCCTACTTTTTGCGGTTTTGTTCAAGCATAAACACAATGCGCATATTCTTAAAGAGATAAATCATTAAATACTAGTTTTTAGTTCAATAACTCTTTGGTGTTTTCTTTTAATTATCGTAAATTTGCCCTTCAAATTTGAAACGTGTCATTCGGAATTAAACTATTTGCAGGTAGAGCTTCTCAAGGATTAGCTCAAAACATTGCTAAATCTTATGGTGCTTCCCTAGGTGATGTTAAAGTTACTGTATTTAGTGATGGAGAATTTCAGCCTTCTTTTGAAGAAACTGTTCGCGGGCAAGATGTCTTCTTGATTCAATCTACAATGCCTCCAAGTGACAATTTATTTGAGCTTTTACTGATGGTGGATGCTGCAAGAAGAGCATCGGCTAGAAAGATAATTGCAGTTATTCCTTATTTTGGATTTGCTCGACAAGATAGAAAAGATAAACCACGTGTTGCCATAGGAGCAAAACTTATTGCTAATATGCTAATGGCGGCTGGTGTTGATCGAGTAATGACAATGGATTTGCATGCAGACCAAATACAAGGATTTTTTGAGGTTCCTGTTGATCATTTGTATGCTTCCACACTATTTTTGAGGGAGTTAGAGAATATGGATTTGAACAATTTGGTTATGGCTGCCCCAGATGCTGGTGGGGCAAAAAGGGCAAATTCTTATGCAAAAAAATTAAATACAGGTCTTGCACTTTGCCATAAGCAACGTAAAAAAGCCAACGAAATCGCAGAAATGACCGTTATCGGAGATGTAGTAGGTAAAGATGTTGTGATCATTGATGATATGTGTGATACTGCGGGAACCTTGACTACTTCAGCTGATTTATTTATATCAAAAGGAGCAAAAAGCGTTCGAGCCTTTTGTACACATGCCGTATTGTCAGGATCAGCATATGAAAGAATTAATAATTCTAAATTAACTGAGTTAGTTGTTACTGATTCCATTCCAATAACGAGACAAAGTGATAAAATTAGAGTAGTATCCGTATCAGATCTCTTTGCTGATGTGATTAAACGTTTAATGAATAATGAATCAATCAGTCCACATTTTGTAATATCTTAAAATAATAATAAATGAAAACAGCACAATTGAGCGGTTCACTCCGTGTGAACGTAGGGAAAAAGGATGCTACCGCACTAAGAAATGCGGGAAGAGTTCCTTGTGTGCTTTACGGTACAGGTGAGCAATCTCACTTTCATGTAAAGTTAAATGACATTGAAAAAATTGTTTATTCACCGGAAGTATACCAAATTGAATTGGATATTGAAGGGAAAAAAGCAAATGGAATAATCCGTGAGTTACAGCAACATCCCGTTACTGATAAAATACAGCATGTTGATTTTTTTGAGCTTACTGATAATAAAACCATTACTGTTGGTTTACCGGTTAGAATTACAGGGTCTTCCCCTGGTGTTATGTCAGGAGGTAAATTAATGCAGGTTTTTAGAAGATTACGCTGTAACGGGTTGGCAAAACTTCTTCCGGATGTTATAACACTTGATATTTCGAACCTTCAAATAGGGCAATCTATTCGCGTTAAGTCTATTGAAATTCCCGGAGTTACTTTTCTCGATCCAGCGAATGCTGTTGTTGTATCTGTTAAAATGGCTCGTGGAGCAGTTAAAGGAGTCGATTCGACAAGTGATGAGGCCGCTACTGATGCTGAGGAAGAAGTTAAAGAGTAATTTTTTAAACTAAAAAGTTGCTTGTAAGCGACTTTTTAGTTTTACCTATTCTGATTTTACAAGTTTATATCGGTACAGGAACAGAATAAGCACCAATAAAACAAGTAAACTCCACCGACAAAAATTTTTGATAAATACGATGTTGTGATGAAATTGAAGTTTTTCAATTCGCCTGTTTTCGTTCATCTTATAATTTTTATTCTCTAAATAAAATTGAATTGAATCTTTTTGATAAGACTTGAGAGAATCGATTTTATCAAGTTGGACTTTATTAGAATCAATATCAAGAATAATTTCATTGTAATCACGGATAATGAATGGCTCTATGGAATGATGATCACTTGTAATTCTTCCAAGATCCTGAAGATATTCAATTTTTTCAGTTAATTGTTTATTACCAATGAAATTCGAAAAATAATCAGGTAAGGAAATTAGAAGCAGTGATATAAGAAAAATAGGGAGAATAAATTTTAAATTAAATTTTTCTGCAGGTGAAAGTTGAATTTCAGCATTACGATCATAAAATCTTTTTTTAAATCGGTTATAAGAAAAATTATCAAGAAAGTAAATTGAACACGATACAATTAAAAGGGCTAGAAAAATCATACCTGTCCAATAAAAGAAATTATTAAAGTCAACAAATATGAATAAAAATCCAGAGCTCAATCCAACAAGAGAAATAGATAAAAAAAGAATATTTTTTCGAGTCAGATACTTGGTTTCATCAATAGTTAGTGGGTAATTCATATTTTTATTTTGTTCAAATAAGATAGAATTAAGATTATTTAGTAATACCGTAAGAAAAATTAAACAAGCGGAAATAGAAATCAATAGAACATCCAATTTATCGTCCCCAAAATCAGTTAATTCAGTTATGAGAGAGAAATAGTTTTGAGAATAAAATATGAAAGCACTGCCAAATAGAATGGAAATAATTATCAGTAAAGTCATTCCAAAATTAAAAGAGGAGTAATTAGAAGTATTTTTTTTAATCCGCCACCATCTGTATAAAAAGTGTCCTGAAATCGTCAAAATAAATATTTTTCCTGCGGAGTTTTGCCAAACTTTTAGATTAAAAACTGTTTTTGGTTTAAGAAAATATTTGTTTTCCAAATTAATAGTATGTAGGACATTATTAAAGTATTCTATTAAATATTTTGGCTCATAAAAAATCATAGAGATAAGACTTATTAAAAAAACTATGACAATAAAACGTATTACTTTAAATCCTTTTAATTGATTAGTAGTAAATAATTTGGCATACAAAAGGAGCATCCAATAAATGACGGTGAGATAAATAATAAAGTAGGAATGAATAAAAGTATATTCCGTTTCTGGATTTAAAAGTTTATACAGGTACTCAAGGGTAAGTTTTATAATTTGAATTCCTAAAAATACCTCACAGAAGGAAAAAAATGTAAGAATAAATAAAGAACCAATTGAATCAAAGCAGAAGAATGATCTTAGAAAGAATGAAGGTTTATTACTAACGAGTGATTTTTTCTGTTTCAATTCAATTGTTAAAACACTAATTCCTAAAAATAAGTAAGTTAAATAAGGTAAGCAGAAGGATACCCCATTAATACTGATTTCGTGAATGATTAAAATTATACAACCTAAATAAAGAAATAGTAAGGATGAAAAAACTAAATAAGATTTTGTACTATTTAATTGGCCGTTCATTTGAGATATTCTGTGATTATTTTTTTATTAAACTAGTAAGGCTAAGGTTTCTTCAAGCGTTTTTGGAGCATAAAATAATTCCATCCGTGCTTTAGTTATATTGAAACCAGTTTTTGGTGGTCGTCTAGCAGGTTGATTTAAGGTTAAACTGTTGGTTCGCTGAATGGCTTTTGTTTGGAATCCATAAAATTTTGCAACACGCATCACGATTTCGAAAACTGACATTGTTTCCGGTCCAGAAATATGATAAATACCCTTTTTATTCAATTCACAAATTCTTATACATGCCCATGCCAAATCATCTGCCCAAGTTGGGGCTCGAAATTGATCATCTACAATAGATATAGGATGGTTTTTAGCCAATGTTTCTTTTGCCCAACAAATGAGATTAGTACGAGATAAGTTTTCTCCCTCACCATACACAATAATTGTACGAATAATTGACCAGTCTAAATTGTCACTTTTCAAAAGTATTTCTTCAGCGTTTACCTTTGATTTTGCGTAAATACTCAAGGGATTTGGTTTATCATTTTCTGAATAATTTCCTTTAGACCCATCAAATACAAAATCAGTTGATAATAGCTGAAAATGAATTCCTAAATTCGTTGATGCTTTCCACAAAATTATTGTGGATTTGACATTTATTTCCTCACATTCTTTCGGGTTTAATTCACACTGATCAACATTTGTCATTGCTGCCGTATGGATAATATGAGTTGGTTTAATTGATTCAATACAGGTAATAATAGCAACCTCATCGCGGATGTCAAGACTTAAGTACTGATTTTCGGGACAGCGACTATTTCTATTTTCACCTTTGGAGCTAGCAATAAAATCAATTCCTCGTTTTAGACATTGGTTAACAATTTTTTGACCTAATAATCCGTTACTTCCTGTAATTAGTAATTTCATTGTCAAATTTTACAATTCCCAAATTGTTTTTTTTCGTTTTGCTTTAAACCTAAAATAATATTTATTTTCCGTAATCCAATACATGGCAAAATAGAGTATGAGTGGTGAGCCCAAGGTGAAAAATGAAGTATAGATAAATGCAATTCTCACTCGAGAGGTTTCAATACCCAATTTTCTTCCCCACGCTTTGCAAACCCCGAATGATTGAAATTCAAAATAAAGTAGGATTTTCTGAATGGTTTTTCCGATCATAAATTGATTATTTTAGCGCCAACAGTACAATTCAAACATTTCTTCTTTTGACAAAATTCGCTATAAATTTCCAATACAGCTTGAGAATCAAAAGAATTCTTAATCGAAAACCCTAGTAATTTCATTTGCTCGACAATATTATTTTTTTCGGGGGGTAGAATTTCAGCGATTTCTATAGCTTTTTCACGAAATTCAATGGACGAATATCCGAGATAGAAAAAATATGGTAGTATTAGATTTAATAAAAGGTGATTTTGCATTGTAAAGGAAATTGTTTTGTCTACATCTGATATTTTCCGTCTAAAATAAAAAACAAATTCTCGAGCCTCCAGAATAGTGAAACTCTTGAGCTCTTCAATAATTTGAATACAATTTATAAATTGTTCAATTCTTATGTCAGGAGTGCTTTGAGGCCGCATTCCTTTTTGCTTAAAATAAGGAACTACTTGTATTTTATTCGAATCTTTGGTTAGGAGTGTTTTACACGAATTAATCGCTATTCTTTTTTTTTGAGAGTCCAGCTTATTCAATAAGCTATACGGTAGACTTTCGGCAATATATTCAAATGAAAATTGGTTAGATTTACCACCAAATGATTTTGCCATTAAACGATATATAAATTCATCTTCATTAAGATGAAAGTAATGTAATATTTTTCTTTCCATTCGATTCACGAAGGAAGAAGAAATCATCTGGGTTAAATAACTTAGATCTAAATTTTTAATTAATTTTTGACAAGGAAAAGCTGAATAATTCAGCTTCAATGATTTTAAATTTGAAAATAAATTAGCTGGGATACGATTTTTAAGTTCAAGAACAGGCAGGGTTTCTGACAAAAAATGAACCTCTTTATCGTGTTCCCATACAACATGTAATATTACATTTTTAAAACTTATATCAAGTTGATGTTTGTGATTAAACCAATCCGATGATTTAGTATGTATTTCAATATTACCAAACCAAGAAATTGAATCAATAGTAATTTGCGCATTAAAAAAATCGGGACCGTTTTCATGAGAATTAAATTCGCCATGTTTATTGATAATTAGTTCCCTACCGTCTGCTAACCTTAGATTAGAGTGATCAAATCGTTTAAGTTTCCATATAAATTGGAGAAAATCTTCTTTCATAGTAATTTCGCTCACTATGAAAATACAAAAAATCCCGCTGATTTCAGCGGGATTTTAATTAATAGCTCAAATAGTTTTTATAATTATATTTCTTTTTGGCTTCCTCGGCTGTCATCGTCTCTTTTGAAGGGTTAAAATCTTGACGGATAACCTCAGCTGTGGTACGTCTATTTAGCTGATGTAACATTTCGAATTTTTTATTATCCGATTTAAATGTATTGATATATTCTTCTGTGAGTATTACTTCCTTACCTTCCTCATCTACCCATTTTCTTGGTTCTTTTTCACCTCTACCTTCCGGAATAATTCTTCTAGGGTCAATCCCCAAATCAACAAGAGCTGAATAGTATGCACGAGCTCTGTTTTCTGAGAGAGTTTGATTTTTCTCATCAGTATTTCTACTGTCTGTATGAGAGAAGATTTTAATCACAATATTTGGCAATCGATCTAATTCTTTTTTAACTGCCATAATTGAATCTTTTGAATTACATACATTTGTATCTTTTACAAAAACCCATTGATTTATTACATAAAGGACTTCATTCAGTACGATGTCTCGTATAGGCAGTAATGTTATTTCCACAGTAAAACTTTTACTAGCTGACAACCCTACAGTTGAAATTGTTGTTCCATTTATGTCATCAACGTATCCTTCTTTTGAGGCAAAGATTTTATATGTTTTATTACCGATAATAATTCTCTTTTCACCATCTTTCTCCCAATATATTTTTCCTTTCGGATTCGTTAGTTTTTCGTCACTAAATTCACCATCAACTTCAGTTAAGGTAACAGTAACATCTTTTAATCTTTCTTTTGATTGTCTGTCAGAAACTATTACGTTCAAATCATACAATATTTTAACTTCAGGCAATGAGTAGCTATAAATATCTGGTACGTATTCTCCGTTTGGACCATTACGCTCAGAAGTGAAATAACCCGTGGTTTTGTTGTTGTCATAGATTGAATAATCATTATATTGGGAATTTATTGGAGATCCCAAATTTTCGGGATTTCCAGTCCATGAATTTGATATTAAACTGTCTTTTTTAACAACATAAATATCCAATCCACCAAATCCGGGGTGACCATCAGAAGCAAAGAACAAATCACCATTCGAACCCAAAGTTGGGAAAAGCTCATTCGCGGCAGTATTGATTTTCGGGCCCATATTTTTAACATCTTTCAATTCGTATTTTTTGGTTTTCTTGTTCAAAGAAAAATTAACAGACCACAAGTCTCTACCTCCATGTGATTTTATACCATTGATTTCTGATGCGTCTGACGCAAAAATGAGCATTTTTTCATCAATAGAAACGCAAGGATGACCAAGGGAAACAGAATCATTTAAATTGAATTGTTGCTTTATTGGAAAAGTATCTAAATCTTTCCATTTGCCTCCCCCTTTATCGTATTTAAGTCCTGACATTTCGGCGATCATGATTTGACATCCCAAATTTTGTTTGCGAACGGAAGGGCACCTTGTAATAAAGGCGGTCTTGTATTGTGCATCAAAACAAATAGTACCTTCACTATCTCCGGTATTTACTTTTAACCCTTTATCCAGTAAAACAGGCTCCTGCCAGTTTCCTTTTTTATCCTTGGCAGACATCCATAAGTCCATGTAGGGCTCACCAGTGATAGGATCATTTTTCTCACCGACACTTCCTTTTCTTGAAGAACCAAAAACAATGAGTGATTGATTTGCATCCGCAAATATTGGTGACATATCCATTTCTCTTTTATTCAAACCTTGTTCATGTGTAACAACATATTTTGTTTTTTTCAGATTGAATTTTTCCTTTTCTTCACAAAGTTCTATTAGATTTTGAACTCTTTTGTCTGAGCTATTTAGCTTTTGATAAAGCTTGTATGACTTAATTGCTTTGTCGTTTTCATTCAACATACGAAGCATTTCACCATTGTAAAAATATACCTCTGGGACTTCTTCAAAGTAATTTAACTCGATTGCTTTTTCATACCAACTTTGGGCAGAACTAACTTTATCAGTTAGCCTGAAACATTCTGCCGCCTTAAAAGCCATATCTGCTTTGTCTTCTATTTTTCCTTTCGTTCCCAATTTGGCGAATGCATCAGTACACTTTTTAGATGCCTCAAAATACTTTTGAGAAGTGAAGGCTTTTTTTGCATCGTTCAAATATTTCTTCTGAGTAAAACCCTGATTTCCAATAATTAATACAGATAAAATTAAACAGTATACATTCAATTTTTTCATAAATATAATTTTGCTAATTGTATTTTAATTCTTAAGTATACAAAAATAGAAAAAAAAATGAAATTTCAAACTTTTATTTGGCTCCAATGTATGATTCCCATTTTTGTATTATCGATTTAAAACCCGTAGGTAACTCTGATTCAAACTTTACCCAATCTTTAGTTTGTGGGTGAATAAAACATAAACTTTTCGCATGTAAGGCCTGTCCATCAATAAGAGAAAAACAGTTTTGAATAAACTTTTCATAAGAAGAATTTACTGTACCCTTTAATATGAGATTACCACCATATTCTAAATCATTAAAAAGGGGATGCCCAATATATTTCATGTGTACTCTTATTTGATGTGTTCTTCCAGTTTCTAATTTGCATTCCACCAAAGTAACATAACCAAAGCGCTTTAGAACTTTATAATGAGTAACCGCATGTTTACCACCTGATCCATCGGGATAAACAGTCATGATTTTTCTGTTTTTTGAAGATCTACCAAGATTTCCTGTTATCGTTCCGTTTGACTCTAAATCTCCCCATACTAATGCAATATATTTTCTTTCTGTTGCTCTTTCGTAAAATTGTTGAGCCAAGTGGGAAAGGGAGTCATCATTTTTTGCAACTACTAATATTCCAGTGGTGTGCTTATCAATTCGATGAACTAGTCCAGGGCGAACTACTCCTGGATTTCTATTTCCCAATTGATCAAAATGATAAATTAATGCATTTACAAGCGTACCTGAATAATTTCCATAACCTGGATGAACTACCATATTTGATGGTTTATTTACTACAATTATATCCTCGTCTTCATAAACGATATTTAACTGAATATTCTGTGGTATAAGCTCTATTTCACGAATTGGATATGGTAGCACAATCGCTACTTCATCTTGGGGTTTTACTTTATAATTCTGTTTGACTTTTTGACCATTCACAACCACATTACCATTACGAGTTGCAATTTGAATTTTGTTTCGAGATGTATTCGGCATTCTATCAAGGAGATACTTATCAATACGTACCATTTCTTGCCCTTTATCCACAAAAAATTTGAAATGTTCGTATAAGTCTTCACCTTCTTCTGAATCAGTCAAAAGTAGGTCATCTGTCATTGTTTGACAATTTTGAAATTTTTTGTAGAAACATCTGGGAATTGAATGAAATAAATTCCTCTTTCTAAATTGATAAGTTCAACTTCAGAAGCATAGTTTGACTCGATGAATTGTCCAATCGAATTGTATAAAATAAAATGGCAGGGAACCCTAATATTATCCTCCATAAAGTAAGCTATATCCGTGGTCGGATTTGGAAAGAGAACTATTTCTTTCTTGTTTAAGAAATCTTCTTGCATCAATATCGAGTCCAAACTAGTAGAAAATATGGGCCGAATCATCGCTGAACCCGGAAATGGAGAATTCAACCAAGTAAATCCGCCATCTACACTATATCTAATTTTGGATGAGTTATCAATATTTCTGTCTAATCCAGCATTTAATCTCTCTGCATCTAGTTGCCTCCATCCAACATAAAATTTTGTGCCAACAGCTACCTTTGTTGTGTCCTTAAAATAGTAAGTAACAAATACATTTTGATTATCACCATAAATTGGATTTCTTGGAAAAAATATATCATCTTCGTAAATTAGTTCTCCTGGTATCCCATTATTATCAGCCCAGACACTTAGTAAAAAAACTTTCATTGATACATCATTCACAGATGGTACAAAATGAATATTGACACCAATCAATGAATCTGTCTGATAACTGTTATACTCGATTGCTAACCTTGCCTGTGTGCCGGTTGGACCAAAAGCTGCTTCTGCAGTTCCATCATCGTAACTGTAATAATTGTAGAATTTTTGGATAAATGAGGTGGAATCGTTCAATGAAAAATTAGGAAACTGTGCAGAAGTGGAGGATTTCACCTCAAAAACTTGCTGATTGCCTGATTTCGTTTTGTCAAATTCATATCCTGACGTTAGGTCGTGATAAGATTGATGTGTAGTCAGGGGTTGAAAATTAATATTTCCTTCAGCTAAAGTCTGTCCTTGCAGTTGAAATGTACCTTCTTCAATCCCATTATATAAGATACTGACTTGTCCGTTTTGGTAATTTTCAGGGTTAGGACTTCCATTATGAACCTTAATCAATAGAGAATCTGTCATTTTTGAACTTGTGCTTTCTCGGTAATGATCCCAAGGAACAGAGGTATAGGTTTCTAACAATGAATTTAATGGGTAAACGAATGCAAAGTCTTTAAAAAGAGTGTCGTCAAAAGCTGAAAGTGTTCGCAAATGAACGTAATCAATATGGAAGTGATCTAGTCCTCCTGCAAGAGAACCATAATTTCTGAATCGAAATTGGAATCCTTTTTTGAAGTACATGGTATCGCTCACCAAAATATGTGCGGCACGGAAAGGATAAACAGTATCTCCTTCTACCCCCCATACTCGATTCCATTCCTCGAGTTCAGGCGCATAAAATTCGACAACCAACGAATCTCCGCTTTCAGGAATATCTCCGAGACCCTCTGGTTGATATAAGAAGGAGAAATAGAGAGAGTCAGACGAATTATAAGCATGTAAATCAATTGGTTTCGAGGTTAACTTATCTGCATAATTTGTTATTGTTGTTCCAATTTGATATGGATAACCTGATTCATCCAAACCGTCGAAAGTCACTACACCCAATGAACGAGGATCTTTGGCAAAACGATAATTGTGATAGGCATATTCATCAAGCCACAGTTTTAATGAATCATTAATAGGTTGATAAAATATACGAGCTGAATCTTGAATATAAGCGGGATTATTTATCCATATAGTATCAAGAGAATTGCCCGGATCATTTATTGTGTCATAAATAAAATAAGGTGGATAAAGATCGAATTCTGAATACTGCGGGGGGAACGAAGATAAATCTCCAACACGAACATTTGTTGATCCAAAGATAGAGTCCGAATAAGTATCAGAGGCGAAATCATATGTGCGCTTAAAGGTTTGTTGTCCAGTGAAAATCATTGAATTATCCAAAGGAAGTAAAGTAATTGGGTTTGTCAAATAATAGTATAATTCAGTCGTAATAGAGGGGTTGTTAAAATCACCGCTATACTTTTGAAATTTATTTGTAGAAAAATCATCAAAAAAGGGTAATTGAATTGTATCGGATAGAAAAACAAATGAACTGTCGAAGGTATTTCCAAGTATTTTTAAACTATTATTTTCCTTTGAGCTGTGAAAGTTTCGAATTAGAGGCCCAATTTCAAATGTTTGGCAAAAAAAAACATTTTTAAAATTCAATAAAGAAAATAAAAAAATAAATAGACAAACTTTCATAGATCCTATAACGCAATATTTTCCTTTTAATTATGAGTAATCCTATCTAATTGTTGTTTTTATCATTCATTATCCTGATCTTCATCACCATTTTCTTTTAAGGCGTCTCGCTCCTTTTTCAATGCATTTTGATTGGATTTTGATTGGCTAGACTTTTCTGGATTAATTTCTGGGTTCATGGATCCTGTGAAGGTAATGATTGATGATTTAGAAATTTCTCTACCTGAAAAGAATTCTGGACTTTGATGGGTAATAACTGCTGATAGTGTATCTTCTCTTGTTTGACAATCTGAACAGCCATAATCATATCTAAAGCCGAGTTCGTCTAAAAGAGAAATTGCTTCACTGATTGTTAGCCCATATAAATCCGGGATTTTTTCAGGGTCTTCAATTACAAACTCACCAACATAAATAGTAATTGTTGCACCGGCAGGAATCATGGTTCCATTGATAATTTTCTTTCCCTTATAAATTTGTTCAACAACAACTCCGTTTAATTCTTCAATTACGGGCTTATAACGAATCTCAAATTTCAATCCTCTATTTTTCAGAATACTTGTTGCAAATCGCTGAGACTTATTTATCAAATTAGGAACTTGTACCATTCTTTGTTTCTTGGTTACTCTTAAGCCAATAATTCGACCGGATTTTACATAAATCGAAGTTTTTTTTGTTGCCTCAGGAGTTTGTTGAATAACTGTTCCATTTGGTTTCTTGGGGTCATATATTGAATCCAATATCTGGTATTTCAATCCACTTTCTTCGAGAATCTCTTTCGCTTCGTTGGCATTTTTTCCAACAATATTTGGCACTTCAATTTTTTCGCCATGATTTGTTGACCAATCTAAAATAAACATAGTAACAAATACTACTACTATATAGAATAATATTACCAATCCTACATGCTTTAAGAATCTTCGTGATTTAATAAAGTTCAAAAAGGCACCAAAAAATGAATCTCTTTTCATAGTTAACAAAGGTAATTAAAATGTAAGAACCAACATTGCTTAGAAATTGGGTGATAGTTTGTGTGTTTTGTAAAAATCTTCAATGTATTCAACGGCCTCTTCCGCTGTATCTACGATATGAAACATATTTATGTCGTTTGATGAAATATTTTTTTCTTTACTAAGCATAATTTTTTCAATCCATTGTACTAGACCAGACCAATATTCTTTTCCAATAAAGACAACAGGTCGATTGGTAATTTTCTTAGTTTGCATTAGAGTAAGTGCTTCAAAAGCCTCATCTAATGTACCAAAGCCACCTGGTAATATTACAAATCCTTGCGAATATCTTACGAAAATAACTTTTCTTACAAAGAAGTAGTCAAATTCTAAATTATGCTCGTGATCGATAAATGAATTATGATTTTGTTCAAATGGCAAGTCAATATTTAACCCAACTGATCGTCCTCCACCGTCCTGAGCTCCTTTGTTGGCAGCTTCCATAATTCCGGGGCCTCCTCCAGATATAATACCATATCCAGCCTGAGCCAATTTCATCGATACCTCAACTGCAAGTTTATAATAAGAGTTGTCAGATTTTGTTCTTGCTGAGCCAAAAACAGAAATACAAGGACCAATTTTTGCCATGCGATCGTATGCTTGGACAAATTCTGACATTATTTTGAAAATAGACCAACTGTCATTACTTTTAATATCGTTCCAATCCTTTCTATTTTTATTCATTTTGAATGTATATTCAGCTTATAAATTTAGTTTATTTTTGACTGTGAATCGAGGCCAAATTAAATTAATTCAAATTTTTTTTCTAC
Source organism: Bacteroidota bacterium (assembly GCA_016868915.1). Lineage (GTDB taxonomy): Bacteria > Bacteroidota > Bacteroidia > Flavobacteriales_D > Crocinitomicaceae > UBA952. The sequence goes on from VGFL01000035.1 coordinate 22,158, forward strand.
TATGGAGTATGGAAATCTTCTTTCCAAACTTATTGCTGGGGCAGAATAATTTTTTTGGCTCCTCAGATTCACTATCAAAAAAGAGAGTTGCTATAGCGTCTTCAGTTGCCGTATTTACTAAAATTAGTTCTATTTCGGCCTTGTATGGTATTTGGTATTCCCAATACGAAAATTCAAAATTTAATTTTTTTAATGATTATGGTAATTGGGGTAATGTTGATAAATATGGACATACCTATTCAAGTTATCAATTGTCTCGAACAAGTGCAGACCTATATCGATGGGCAGGAATGAGTCAAAGAAATTCATCATTTATTGGATTTGCTATGGGATTGAGTTACCAAACAACTTTGGAAATTTTTGATGGATTCAGTTCTGGATATGGATTCTCATGGGGTGATTTTTGGTTTAATCTGCTTGGTTCTTCACTTTACTTAGGACAAGAGACACTCTTTAAAGAACAAGTTTTCCTCCCAAAATTCTCGTATCGACCAACTTCCTATGCTACTCTGAGACCAAATACGTTCGGTTCAAATCACGTAGAGCGATTATTGAAAGATTATAATGGTCAAACATATTGGTTGAGTTTCTCTCCAAAATCATTTTTAAAATCAAGTAAATTTCCAAGTTGGCTTTGTATTTCAATGGGATATGGAATTGATGCAAGAATTGTTGGTGATAAGACAAGCTATATTGACATTAACGGGCAATCCTATTTTTCCAATCCTGAGTTTTACTTGAGTTTAGATATAGATTTTAAAAAGTTACCGATAAAAAATAAAACGCTTAAAAAAGTTCTGACGTCTTTGAATTACTTAAAAATCCCTGCTCCTGCAATTTCCTTGAGAGGGAATAAATTTACGTTTTACCCTGTTTATTTTTAGGTTATTTCTCATTAATCAACGCTGTCCATAACGACATTTTACCGTTATCCATTCTTGGCCAAATTGGTCTGATTACTCCATCATGTGCAGCAATATTTAGGTAATCGCCATAAAATATTTCTTTTCTTGGCAGAAAAGGCTTGTCCGAGATACATTTTTCTTGAAATGTTTTCCCTCCATCTTTCGATGTGCACCAAATCACATCAGTACTATTATCAGAATACTTTCTTCTATCTAAATAGACAAAATGCAAATTACCATTTGTTTGATCAATAGTAATCCATGTAAAAAATTGATGTTTTCCAGGATCGTCTTGGTTTACACGAATGGGTTCCGACCAAGTTTCACCTTGATCAGTTGATTTTAGCAACCAAATATCCGTGTCGTTTTCACCGTTTCGCTGATCTGCCCAATTGAGATATAGTGCTCCTTGATTTGGCCCATCACTTTGATCACAAATTAAAATTGGCAAACCATTACAACGATTAATTCCTGGTACATCAATTGTCCAACCTCCAGGATGTTCTG
>VGFL01000036.1 GCA_016868915.1 Bacteroidota bacterium
AATACAAATCCTTTAATTGCAGCTCCACCCAAAAGGAAAATAACAATCAAAACTACTATTGTAGTCATTGATGTATTAATTGTTCTTGATAAGGTTGAGTTCAAAGCACCATTTACTTCAGAACCTAAGTCGGTTCCTTTCTTCCATGAAAGATCTTCACGAATTCGGTCAAAAACCACGACCGTATCGTTTATCGAATAACCAATTACTGTTAAAATGGCAGCAACAAATGCTTGATCTACATCCATGTTAAAAGGTAAAATTCCATTAAATAATGAGAAAACACCCAATACAATAATAACATCGTGGAACAATGCGGCAATAGCACTGAATGAATATTGCCATTTTCCAAAGCGCAGTAAAATATATGCGAAAATCATTATTAGAGACAACCCAATGGCAAGGGTAGATGAAGTAATCAGTTCACCAGAAACAGTGGAAGATACGCTTCGTGTTTCCATGATTTTATAATTCCCTAATTTAGATTTACAACTGTTTAATCCTTCTGTTAATTTAGCTTTAACTTTTCCTTCTCCAGAATCTTCAGAAAGTAGGTAGTTCGTAGTAATTTCTACAAAGAAGTTATTCGATTTTGTTTTGATATCAACTGAAGCTCCACCAAAAGATTTTGTCAAATTGGCTTTGATGAATTCGATTTCATTTGCGGCACTTTTGTTAAATTTAACACCGTAGGTTCTTCCACCTGAGAATTCAACAGATGGTTTTAATCCTTTGGTTGCAACTAAAATTAATGAACCAACTACAAGGAAGGTGGAAATAAAATAATACAGTTTTCTTTTACCAATAAAGTTTAAATTTATATTTCTAAATGCATTTTTGGTAAGTTTTGTATCAAATTCGATAGTCATGTTTTTACTCATTATCCAAATGAAGATCAAACGTGAAATCACAAGTGCGGCAAATACTGAAGTGAAAATACCAATGATTAGAGTTGTAGCGAACGATTCAATTGGACCTGAACCAAAAACTTTTAGTACAATAGCGGTAAGTAACGTGGTTACATTCGCATCAATGATTGAAGATAGTGCCTTTTTAAATCCTTCATCAATTGCTGAGGATTTATCCTTGCCATTTGCAAGTTCTTCACGTATACGCTCAAATATTAAAACGTTTGCATCCACCGCCATACCAATTGTAAGTACGATACCTGCAATTCCCGCAAGGGTCAGTACAGCACCAAAACTTGCCAAACATCCAAAAATGAAGAAAATATTCGCGATGAGTGCAATATTGGCGACTAATCCTGATTTTCCATAATAGAAATACATATATAAGAATACAACCAACAGAGCAATAGCAAATGAAATTAACCCAGCTTTGGTGTTTTCAGCTCCGATGGTTGGCCCAACTTTAGTTTGTTCTTTAATAACACAAGGTGCAGGTAATGCACCACCATTTAACAATCCTGCTAAATCTTTCGCTTCCTCAACAGAAAAACTACCGGAAATTTGCGTATTTCCACCATTAATCGCTTGGTTTACACGTGGAGCACTGTATACAACGTCATCCATGGTAATTGCGATGAATTTACCAACATTTTCTGCTGTCATCTTCGCCCACTTATCAGAACCTTCATTCGTCATTTGAAGATCAACGGTTATATCGCCATTTTGAGAGTCATATCCTGTACTCGCCTTCAAAATATCTTTTCCACCTACATCGGCCTTCCCACTTTGAGGAATCTTACAAGCGTATAAACGATAGCCCATTTCCTTGGATTTATCGTCCATTTTCTCGGGCTCAGCAGACCACATAAATTTCAAATCTTCCGGAAAAAGTGCTAAAATATCAGCACGTTTTAATAATTCGTCAGCTTTTATTTTATCCGTTACTTTTGCAGATCCAACTGCAAAATCATTTGCATTTCCTTTTATTAAGTCTCCTAATCCTTTTTGATTAGTAGACTGAGTAACTTTCTCTTCTTTTACCTCTTTTTTCGTGGTATCAGTTGAGTCTTTTTTAACAAGACCTGTTGAATCCTTTGAAACTGTTGTAGTATCCGCCTCAATTTCTTCATTCGGGTTATAAACTTGTTTAGACAAAGTTATAGCTTGATTCCATTGACTTGAAATATCGTTGTATATATAGGTTTCAAAAAATTGAAGATTTGCAGTAGACTGCAACTTTGCTGCTACAGTTGTTTCATCCTGAACACCCGGAAGTTCTATGTATATTCTATTTTTTGAGGGATCTTTTTGAATATTTGGCTGTGCAACCCCAAATTGGTTGATACGCTTGTTCATTATTTGTTCAATGCCATCCATGGATGAAGAAGCAATTTTTCTCAAGAAACTTTCTACCTCTGCATCTGTAGATTTTGTTGATAATCCCTCAATTTCTGTTAATGCAAGCAGTTTTACTACTAAATCTTTGTTTTTCTTTTTATTCTCATCGATAAAGATTGTTATAAAATCACCACCCTTTTTGTAACGATCCATTGCAGCAGTGAAAACTTTTTTAAATTTTAAATCACGCGGGTTTCTGGCGTAATTTTTTAGAAGATCGGGAATTGAAATTTCCAAGGTTACACTCATCCCGCCAACGAGGTCAAGACCAAATGCCAAACTTCTTTTTTTCACCTCAGAGAAGGTAGATCCTAAAACTGGATACACTTCCTTTTCGGATTTATTTTTTAAAATTTCGTTTATAAATGCTGCCTTTGCAATTTCTTCAGCCTCGGGATTAGTAAAATCAACAACAGTATTATTTGGAAGAGTTGCTTTATTTCCTGTTTTAGCTGCTTCAGTCTTTAACTCCATTACCTTGCGTTGTGCCTCCTTATCAGCACGAGTCTCCTCACTATTTGCAACCCAAGTAAAAGATAATTGATAAATACAAACTGCCGTTAATAAAATCGTTATAAACCAAAAAAAACCTTTATTCCGCATATCTAATAATTATTTTAAGTCATTTAGGGGCGCAAAGATAGGTTATTGGAACGTGAAAATCAATAAAAAAAGAGATTAATTCAACTTTAAAAAATTATTTCTTGAGTGATAATGCGAATTCCTCCAATTTAGATGAAAAAGAATCCCATGTTGTGGATTTAGACGCCACAAATTCATTTTTTGAAAAACCCGTAGACTTTTCTTTACTCAAAATCAATGTTTGTTCTATTGCCGTTATTTGAGGAAATTCAATAATAAGGTCAGTATTGAAATTTAAAACTTCGGCTAAACCACCTATATCCGTTGCAATTATCGGAAGGTTGAAATGATTTGCAATTGCTAGGACACCACTTTGTGTTCCGGAACGATAGGGGAGAACCAAGTAATTTGATGCCGAAAAATAAGTTGAAATTTCATCGTCTGGAATAAATTGATTGTGAAAAAGAATGCGATCTTTATTCTTGTTATTATTAATTAATCTTACAATTTCATCATCTTTGCCATATACCTCCCCTGCAATAATCAATTGAAATGAATCATCGAGCCTATCAAAAGCTTGGATTAATAAGTCTAATCCTTTGTATTTACGAATTATACCGAAAAATAAGAATGTATGTTTAGAAGCATCAATCGATAATTTTTCACACGCTTTTTCTCGATTAACTTTTTTTCCATATTGATCATACGTAGGGTGTGGTATGTGAATTATTTTTTTCTCGTCAACATACTTCTTCAAGTCATTATATACATAATCGGATAGAGCAACAAAGCCGTCGTAAGATTTTAGGAGATATGAATTACATGCTTTGTCAAAAAAACGTTTTTCATGCGGGGTAAGATTGTGAACAATGACAATTTTTAAAATTTCTTTGGGAAGTTTTCGTGCTACGAACCCCATAAAAGGAGCAAAAATTGTCATCCAATAATTTGTCAAAAAAACAGAAGGTTTTTCTTTTTCTATAAATGATATTGTTTTAAAATAGCTAAGGATTGAAAAAGTACTTACTAGTCTATTTATTTTTGACTTGAGATTATTATTTTGAAGATAGTCGTACTGAGTTTTTCCTGGAAAAAGTATGTTCGGATATTGTTTTTTAAATGTAATTAAAGATAACTCATGTTTCTTTTCAAGGGACTCACTTAGTTTGGTACTAAATTGAGAAATACCACCACGAAAAGGAGGAAAAGCAGAAAAAATTGAGATTTTCATTCTTTGATTAATACCAAATTTATTGGGTTTGAAATTTTGTTTTTTTCAAAAGGAAATACGCATTAAAAATAACCCTTAATAACTCATTACATATTCTGTGAACTTTACGTTTGAATTTATTCTTCTTTTTAGAGAATAATTGTATAAAATTGAAAAATAAAATTAATGGAAGATAATAAGGAAGATCACTATTTTTTATCCTCATAAACAAATATACATATTTATTCGTTCGGGTCAATTCCTTTCGATTTACAATAATTTAAATGTTTTTCAAGTTCTTTTCCTTCAAGTAATCTTCCTTTGTAGTAATAAATTGTAGTTACTTCCTTTCCATTTTCATCATACCCTGAAGCGTAGCCGTTTTTTAATCCATTTTTATACCGAAACAGAGTACTTTTATTTCCATTTCTATAATATTCAATTGAAATACCTTGTAATTTACCGTCAACATAAAAAGAGTATAATTTTTTTCTTCCGTCCATAAATAATTCAATGTATTCACCATCTAATTTCCCATTGTTATAATTTGCTTTAATAAATGGGATTCTCTCGGTTGACCCGTCAAGACCACTTGTGTAAAATTTTGTAGACGAACCATGAAATTCATTATTCAAATAATTTGTTATTTCACTTACAAGCCCACTTTCTGTAAAATTAATCCATGTGGAGTCTTTCAATTGATTTCGGTAAATTCCACCGCTCATAAGCTGACCATTTGTATGGAAAAAATTAGCAAGAGACCTTCCTGTGTTTGGGTTATGATCGATTAAGGCCTTTTTGGAACCGTTCTCGTAATAATGACGAAAAATTCCATTTGGTTTTCCATCCTGAAAATTCCCCTCAAATTCTAATCGGCCATTTGCATAAAATTTTCTCCAAGCCCCTTGTTTAAAACCTTTGGAATCAGTTTGATTATAGTTTTGAGCGTTTGTTATGAAAGTAAGTAGAACAAAACCGAAAAATAAACGCATATTTTTTTAGTTTAACAAATTAGCTAATTCAAGTAAATTTGAAATCCGTAAATCAGAATTTAAGGTTTCCTCATCTTCTGAAATAATACGTACAGTTTTCATACCAAGCTTCTTACCAAATTCAATATCAGAGTCGGTATCACCAACCATTATGGATTTTGAAAAATCAATTAACGGATATTTTTCTTTCGCCTCTTGTCCCATTTTCGTATTTGGTTTCCTCCTATGTGGATTTTTATTTTTACGTTCTATAGCGGAAAAAATTTCTGTAATTTTTCCATTATTTAACTCGATTTCCTTCAACATGTTACGATGAATTTCATTTAGTTCGTCAATTGAAATAAGTTTTTTTGAAACACATTGTTGGTTTGTAACTATAAAAATATGAGAGAAAACGCTTGAAAATTTCTTGATTGCAGCGAGACTGCCAGTTGTAAAGGAAAAATCCTTATAGTCTAGCACATAACCGTTCTGTATTCGTTCGTTGATAACTCCATCTCTGTCCAAAAAAAGACTCCATGAAGAATCAATCTTCCATTTAGTAACCATTAAATTTCTTTTTCTATGAGGTAGTGATTGCGAGTAGATGAATTGCGACCAATAAGCTCGGAAATAAAACCGGTCATGAAAAATTGAACTCCTATAACCATTGAAATTAAAGCAATATAGAATTCGGTTCTTTCAGAAATTAGTCGAGCACTTTTATTAATGAATAATTTATCCACTCCCAAATAAAAAACAAGAATAAAACCGATAAAAAACATGAATGTGCCCATAGCGCCAAAAAAATGCATCGGTTTTTTCCCGAATTTACCCATAAAAGCAACTGTTATTAAATCCAACGGCCCATTTAAAAATCGATTAAGCCCGAATTTAGTGATTCCATATTTGCGCGCCTGGTGTTGAACAACTTTTTCTCCAATTTTATGAAAACCAGCATACTTTGCCAAGGCAGGTATATAGCGATGCATATCACCATATAATTCGATACTTTTTACAACTGTATTTTTATAGGCTTTCAATCCACAATTAAAATCATGTAAATAGATACCTGTAATCATTCTAGCTGCCCAATTATATAGTTTAGTAGGAATTGTTTTAGATAATGGATCATGACGTTTTTTTTTCCAGCCCGAGACTACATCAAAATCTTCTTCAATGATCATTTTATAAAGTCCAGGAAGTTCATCCGGTGAATCCTGAAGGTCGGCATCCATTGTTATAACTACATCGCCTTGCGCCATCTCAAAACCTTTTTGAAGCGCTGCAGATTTTCCATAGTTTCGTTGAAATTTTATTCCTCTTACAGATGAATTTTTTTTACTTATTGATTCAATGGTTTCCCACGAAGAATCTTTACTGCCATCATCAATAAACAAAATTTCATAGGAAAATTCGTTTACTTCCATCACCCCTACAATCCAATCGTGCAACTCTGGCAAAGATTCAGATTCATTAAAAAGCGGAATTACAACAGAAATTTGAAGTGACATAACAAATCTATACGACAAAATTAAGCAATAGGTTCGAGAGTTTATTGTATTTCTCTACAACTTCAAAAATTTAAACGTATTTATACCATTTTTAAGCATGTAAATTCCTGGTATCAACTGTGCACAATTAATTTGTTCAAGCGATTGTTTGACCTGCCCCTGAAAAACTTTTTGTCCCATCGCATTTGTGATTTCAATTGGAAAGTCAAGATCAAGATTTTCTACAGTTAAAAGTTCCTCGACAGGATTGGGATAAAAACTCAATTGTTGAACTAAGTCAACTACGCCTGTTGCATCATAATCCGTCACGTAGAACCAATCAAACATAGCTTCCGTTACATTCACATTGGGTGCATAATCAGAGGCCACTATCTTTAATTGCATGGTATTGTTCAGGGTAAATCCTACTGGAATTGGAATACTTCTATATGTCCAACTCATAAATTGTTGAGGTGGGATGATTTGATCAATTTGTACTTGGTCAATTCCGTTAGATAGAAAAATATTTAGCGTATCATCAACCTCTCCCGGACCGTAAAAACAATAATAGGCAAGTGCATAATTGATATGAGGCGTTGACATGCCGTTCACATGAAATTGAGGGGAAAGTAATTGTGTAAATCCATTATCTACATCATCTAAATCAGGACTAAAGGTGTTATCAAAATTTCCAGTAACATAGGCCATATCCCCGCAATCATTGTCCGCATCAATTCCAAGAACTGTATTCGCGGTGATAAGAGGTTTCTCTCTTACCCAAATTCCTGTTTCGGCATTCCCCGAAACAGTCCAACCAAAATCAAATTCAAAATCATCGTAAAATCCTTGTTCCAAGTTAAAAACCAAATAATTCGTTGTTTGATCGATATTCACATAATTACACACACCTTTATACCCCCATTTCCCGACGGCTACACGATATTGATATGGATAATAAAGCGTAAATGTTTCTTGACCAATACCATTGGTAATTCCCTCATGAGTGATCAAAGGATGATATAATTTTATGTTTGCATTACTTATTGGGGCTCCGGTTTGAGCATCATAAACATCAATATTCAACGGAAAAGGAGGAATAGGAGCGAGCGCTATATTAAGGTATGTGATGATGCCTTGTGAAAGCGTAACAGATTCTGTCTGCGGATAATAACCCACTTTTTGGAACGTCACTGAATATTGCCCCGATTGAAATATACCCGTTTCGTATATTCCAAGTGAGTTTGTCTGTTCCTTTTGGTCATTTGTTACAATTTGAACAGATACATTCGATAGTGGGAGACCCGTTGATTGATCTGTTACAATTCCTTCAAGGTAACATGCCTTTTGGTAATTTGGACCAAGAATGAATAGCCCCTCCGTAATATCTGAAGCGAGAATTATTCCTGAAGGTAAAAATGGATACACACCCCAGCATCCACTAAAATCAGGTGTTTGGAGCGGATAGGTATCAAATTGACCAACTTTAATTGTATTTGTTGGATGAGTGATGTCATGAATCAAAACACCATCCGAATAATAGCTTGTGATTAAATAGTCCTCCTTTACGTGCGTGTTATGCGGTATTACTCCAAACGAAGGTGAATGCCTCGTCCTATCGACCTCAATAATATTTGTTGGATCAGAGATATCATATACCCCAATGAATGCACCTGAAACTTCATCAGTGGTATAAACGAATTGACCATTTTCAGATGGCCAGATATTGTGTGTAAAAGTATTGGGGGTTGTTTTTGTTCCCAATAAAATCGGATTGGATTTATCTGAGACATCCACTAAACTAAAGAAGCCATCGTATATATGTGCTGCGTACAGAGTATCGTTTCTAACGAAACCATCATGAATATACCAAGAATCAAAAGTTCCAACCTCCGTTGGATTCATTGGATTACTTTGCACATCTAAAATAATTGTTCCACCATTTCCCCGGTTTGCACCAAAAATATAGGCATATCCATTTTCGTCGACAAAGCACGTATGAGCTGACTCCCAGTAAGCACTTGATGGTCCTGTGTAAATGGTATGTGTTAAAGCGTTACTTTGAGGAAGTGGCGACATATCAATAATCGTTAGTCCGTCTTCCGCTTCTGTCGTGACAAAAGCGTAATCCCCATAAACACAAGGATCTCTCCAAATTGATTCAGATCCAGGTAGCCAAAATACTTCAACTGGACTGCTTGGATTTGTAACATCAACAATCGAAGTTCCTTTAGAAGTTCCAACAATAGCGTATTCATTTCCTAATTCATCAACATAACCCCAAACATCATTCAAATTCGCACCATGCAAGTTTTGATAATCGATGTGGGAAAGTAAGTTAACATTCAACTGGGAGTATGTCGTTGAAAATGCGATTAAAAAAAGCACGAAGGTTAAAACACTATGGATAGAAACATTTTTTTTCATTGAATAAAAATTAATGCAAAAATGAAAAGCAAAAGATGACAGATTATTGCTAAATATTTCCCGAATATTATTAGAGTGTTTCTTCTGATTTCAATGTTAAATTTACAAATAAATTACATAAAAGTTTCACATGAATATTTGTTTATAGTCTGTATGAAAATAAATAAGGCCGTCATTTGACGGCCTTACTAAATAAAAAAATAACTTTTATCAAAATTAATTCTTCAAAACCCTCTCTGTTGCCACTACTTTGTTGTCCAACATTATTTTTAATAAATAAATCCCATTCGACAGTTGATTTAAATTTAGTTCATTTTTCGCAGATTCTCTAAGTATTACCTGTCCGGAAATATCCATTAATTCAAGTTGAAATTTCTTTTCTGAATCTAAATAAGTGATGTTAATTATATCATTCGTTGGATTCGGGAATACCTTATAAATGGGTTCAACAAGGTTATTTATGCTCGCCGAATTTTCATAGATTACTTCAAAAATAAAGTTTTTTGTCGCAATTCCAATCGGTGTTCCGTTATCAATAGCGGTAATGGATGCATGGTAAATTCCAGGAAGTACACCAGTTGCATTAAAAGAAACTTGTAAATCATAATATTGTTCACTAATTGGTGTAAGCGTATATGAGAAAGCTCCTGCAGGGGCATTGGTATTTGTTATAATTTCTATCGTTTGACCAACCTCAGGTGTCATTATGCCAATATTAAAATCTGTTGTATTTAAGCTTTTTAATGTGTCTCCCGTGTAAACATCAATTGTATCGCAAATCGCACTACTTATTAAAAGTGGAGGTGTATTAGACGTTGAAATTCCTGCCACATTAAAATAAATTTCTTGCCCATCGAGGAAATCAACACCGTCATTACCATTGACAGGTCCATCAAAATTGGTTCCTGCTTGGTCAAAACGACCTACTTGAAAATAATCAACTCCGTTACCAATATTTACACCGACGGTTGCTGGAGTGCCACCAAAACCGCCAAATCCACCAGAGGCATCACCGGTCGTCCATTGCATATCTTGATAGCAGAAGGAAACATTGCCACCAGCTGAAATGAGAGAGTCTGAACCGTTAGTTATAATTAATTGAAAAGAAGATACAAGATCATTGTGCATATTAAAGTATCCTACATTATCCCAATTTACAATTAATGCTGTTGGTGTCACTTTATACCAAACACTGCCACCATTTCCTGAATAATTTCCTAGACTATCATAACCACCTCGTGTGTCAACATCTGCCCAAAAAGGTGCAATCATATTATATGTTGAGTCAGGAAATGAGTTTGCAGACCAAGTAATGTAAGGGGCTTGGAATGAGATATTCCCATTATTATTGATGAAAACAGAATTGTATGTGTTGCCATAAAAATCAAAAGTAAACGGAAGCGATATCAATGGTGAGGAATCGTCATCATTAGGCAACATTGCCAAGGTGAAAGTTGAATCTAAAGGAACCATACAGTCGCACAGGTCATTTTTTTGAATGCCTCCATTGTATTTTACATGTGTTGGATAAGTTACATCACTGAAAGAGTAGGTGACATTAGGATTTAGATTTCCCGAAAGTTTTAATTGTTGGTAATCTGCTCTTGAGATAGAAACTGTGCTTTGTCCGTATGCGACTGATGCAGAAGCAAATACGATTAAAAATAATTTTTTCATGGCAATAATGTTTAGATAATCACTTAACGACTTCTGCTTAAACTAGGTTGCCTAAAAATGCGAAGAATATTTTTTATTTTAGAAAATTATACACTTCAAAACGAGTGATTTTCAATGAAAATCCAATTTCTTTGTTGATTATTCCTTGATTGCTGAAGCCATGTCTGTAATAAGGTTCGACTTTATAACTCCAAGCTCTGCGCGATTTACTCATTCCTGATTTCATTTGATAAATGCATAAACCTACTCTCAGTGAAAATACGTTTTCAATGGGTTGACTTAATGAAATATTGAATTCAGGTGTAAGTGCTAAATCAAAGAATTCTTTGGTGCAAATTCCACGGACTCTTCTTCCAGGTGTTGAAAGAAATCGGGTTCTTATTTGAACTCCAGGTGTAATGAAATTTTGGTATTCACCTAAATTTTCTATTCGTGAAGAGCTATATTGTTTCGTGATTCGATAGCCTACTTCTGGGATTAAATATTTTGAAACATGACTTTGAAGACCAAAATGAAAATTACTCTGATCACATGCGACACTGCTAGATGCCCCAATTGACAAACCAATATTTTTTCCTGTCCGATTGTAAATCTGGCTGAATGAAATAAAATTTAATAAGACGAAAATTGACCAAATTGGTAGTCTGTACATAACCTTAAGAATTATTTTCTCGAGGAATGTTACAAATAAAATCTTCTCGGAATAATTTTATTTAATTGATGAAAGAAATATTAGACTAAAATTTTTGGTCCTGCATTGAGAATTTCTACGCTTGTTTCAGCTGAAAATTTTTCAAAATTTTTAACAAACTTTCCTGCAAGATTATTAGCTGTTTCATCATATGCCTGTTTATCAACCCATGTAGATCTTGGATTCAAAAGTTCACTTGGAACCCCATCACAACTTGTTGGATAGGATAAGTCGAAAATTGCAAGTTTTTCGAATTCAATATTATTTAATTTTCCTTTTAACGCAGCCGTAATCATTGCACGAGTATACGAAAGTTTAATTCTCTGTCCAACACCGAAAGAACCACCTGACCAACCAGTATTAATAAGCCAAACTTTGATATCAGTTCCAATAAGTTTATCACCGAGTAGTTTAGCATATTTTGCCGGATGCAAAGGTAAAAAGGCAGCTCCAAATCCTGCTGAAAATGTAGTTGTTGGTTCTGTAATTCCAACCTCTGTACCAGCAACTTTTGCCGTGTAACCAGACATAAAATGATACATAGTTTGTTCAATTGTTAATTTTGAAATCGGTGGAAGTACCCCAAAAGCGTCTGCAGTCAAGAAGAAAATATTTTTTGGCGATCCAGCTTTGGAAGGCGTCACAATATTATCAATGTAGTCAATGGGATATGATACACGGGTATTTTCAGTAATTGAGCCATCTGTGTAATCGGGTGTAGAAGTTTCTTCGATAAAGCAAATATTTTCAAGCAAAGCACCAAACTTAATTGCGTCGTATATTTGTGGTTCCTTTTCCCTTGTTAAATCAATCGTTTTCGCATAACAACCACCTTCAAAATTAAAAACTGTATTTTCACTCCATCCATGTTCGTCATCACCAATTAGTCTTCTGTTTACATCGGAGGAAAGAGTTGTTTTTCCCGTACCTGATAAACCAAAGAAAATTGCTGTATCGCCTTCTTCTCCGACATTAGCTGAACAATGCATGGATAAAACATTTTTTTCGTGAGGAAGGATAAAATTTAAAGCTGAAAAAATCCCTTTTTTAATTTCTCCAGTATACCCAGTTCCACCAATAAGAATCATTTTTTTTGTGAAATTTAATATCGCGAAATTCGGCTGGCGCGTTCCGTCTTTTTCGGGATCTGCTTCAAAGCTAGGAACACAAAGAATATTCCATTCCGGATTAAAATTTTCAATTTCATCAACTGTGGGACGAATGAACATGTTGTAGGCGAATAAATTAGACCACGGTTGTTCCGTGATTACTCGTATATTCATTCGAAAATGATCGTCTGCGCACGCGAAAACATCTCGAACATAAAAATCAGAGTCTTTTGCGAAGGCTTTCATTTTTTCGTAAAGAGCATCAAATTTTTCAGGTGAAAAAGCAATATTGATATCACCCCACCATACGGAATTTTCCGTAATTTTATCTTTTACGATAAATCTATCCTTTGGTGAACGTCCAGTAAACTGACCAGTTTCAATTGCAAGTGCCCCCGTATCGGTAAGTATACCTTCTCCTAAAATTATTGAGTCTTCAATGAGTTCTGCAGGTGTGAGATTCCAATACTCTGTTCGGTGTGTATCAAGGCCTATTGTTTTCGACAGATCTGCATTTTTTCCAAATTTTCCAATTCTTTCCATATTTGAAATTTAGGTTTCAGTGGAGAGCAAAATTACGGCGAATACGCTGTTTAACTAAATTTTTACCGTTAAAATTTACGAACAACGAAAAAAAAACGTGTTAACAAATAAATTGGGAATTTTGAATAAAAAAACGTATATTAAGATAGTGTACTTTTGACACTAAATTTTGAGTAGATTTCATACGTTGGATTGAAGGGAACGGATTGCTTTTGGTTCAAATATCAACCAAAAGAATTTTTTTAATCATTGAACATATTTCTTTGTTTCTAACCAATTCTTTTTGTTATGAGTTCATGAATCTTTTTAAAAAATTGAAAAGGTTGGTATGTTCGCCAGTCAATTTCATCCAAATCTCCTCTCATATTTACATAATGGTCTATTTGAATATGTTGAAATTCTTTTGAGACATGATCGTGAAAATTAATCATTGCAATCCATCCATTTTCAATATCATCAAACCATTCTTCATAGTAACAATCATCGGAGTAATGAAAATTCAAAACATTTTCACCAATTAAAATATAGTATTCAATTCCTGCATCTATTAATCGATCAATTAAATTTCTCTTTAATTTCATAATATCGTTTTCAATGGCATCATTCCACTCTCCAATAAACTCAATGATACAGTATTTTTCATCATAGTCAACAAATAATATTTTGAGAAATAGGGTGGTTGAATGAAATGAATCCCATTGAGGATGAATGTAAAAATTGTAAATTGTATTACTAAATTCAAATTCGCTGTACTCCCTTCCGAAAAAGGGTGATATTGGATCCTCAGAGGAGATATAGTAACCGCGCCAGCCATAAAAAGGTTCTACGTAATGCATGCGCAAAATTACTCTAAGAAATTTATTTTACTCAATTCAATCCAAAGTTTTGTTTTACATTTGATTTTAAATTCTGTTTCTAATGAAATATTTACTGTTTTGCTTTTCGATTTTGTTTCTTCTTATTAGTTGTAGTGGTTCAAATCAAAGGTTAATTGAAGATTCTTTTACAGCATTCGTTCAGTCGAATAATAAGGTTGTTGCCTTTGGTTCTGTAAATGTAAAAGAGATTTTAAACAAAGCCGATTATTCTAAAATTCCAAAATTTGGAGCTCTGATTACCAATCAATTAACCTCATTTTCTGGCTCGATAAATTTCGATAAACCCATATTTTACGCAGCTGAAGGTCCATTTGATACTAATGGAATGCCGGCCGCACTTTATGTTTTTGCAGAGTCAAAAAATCAAGATTCTGTAACCAAGAAAATGAAATCACTCGGGTATGAAATGATTGAAGATAAAGAAAATAAGTTCAACTTTTATCAGGATAAGCAAATGTCCGTTTCTGTGAAAGAATCATTGATAATTGGGGTTTTTAAACCTGCTGCAAAAGAATTTAAGTCTATTATGGCATCAACTTTTAAAATGTCTGAAAATGAAATCAAGGAGGATAAGGTTAAACAAATGCTTCAATCTAAAGATGATATTGTTGCAGGATTGAATCTAGAATCATTATATGCAACATCCAACACAGATTTGGAAAAACTTCCTAAAGAGAACAAAGAAATGGTAAAATCCATGATGAAGTCTTCGTTTATTTTAAATACAATTAGCTTTAATCCCGGAGAAATGGTTCTTAAAACTCAAAACTATTTTTCTGATGCTTTGGAAAAGAGATTACCTTTTAAACAAGAAGCTGCTACCAGTGTCTTAAAGAATTTAGGAACGGGGGAGCCTAGACTAGGACTGTTATTTAATCTTGATTTGAACAAATTAAATGGACTTCTGAAAGACTTAATGTTAGAGGAAGATGTAAAAGCTATGACCATAGATTTAACCAAAGAAGAAATACCCCTAAACGAGCTATTGGGTGAAGTTTTAAATGGACAATTTGGATCGGTTGTATATGAGGAAACGTTACCCGAAGGAGGATTAACGCCTCAAACAAATGTTTATCTTGGATTAGGAAATCAAGGAAAGAAAGGTTTTGAAAGATTAAATATTCCTGGGTTAGGACTCATTGAAAAAGATATTTTTGATTCACACGTTCTATTTTTTTCCTCCAAAGACCTAAAACCAAATGAAGAACCAATTAAAGTAGCTCAAGGTTGTGAAAATTTTGGATCTCAGCCGATTAGTGGATTCATTCACTTCAATGGAATTCCTGTTGAAGATTTTGATACCGAAGGAATGTATAGGTTTGTGGAAAAGATTGATTATGTTTACTTTGAATATGGCGATGACGGCGGAATTTTAAAACTACAAGCCATTGATCAAAAAACCAATATTCTCAAACAATCTATTGATCAAGCTTTGGCTCAGCTATCTGAGATTTTATTAAAAATGGTTCTTTAACTTACATCATGGGTAAGGATAAATTAAGGCGCTTTGCCATTGTAGAAAGCTATGCGCATTTCATTCAACCTGTATTGGGTGAAACGTGCAAATTTAAAGGAAAATGGCGCTCTCATTTTTTTAAAAATGATAATCCCATTGTTGTAGAATTAGGGTGTGGAAAAGGTGAGTATGCCGTTGGTTTAGCTGAAAGAAATCCGATGGTGAATTATATCGGTGTTGATATCAAGGGGGCGAGAATGTACATTGGTGCAAAAGATTCAATGGAAAAAGGATTGAAAAATGTTGCTTTTTTGAGAACCAAAGTTGATTTTATTCCGCTTGCTTTTGAAAAAGATGAGGTTGATGAGATTTGGTTGACTTTTTCTGATCCACAAAGAAAAAAACCAAATAAGAGATTGACTGCCAAAATTTTTATTGAACGTTATCGTCAAATTTTAAAACCCGGTGGATTTCTGCACTTAAAAACTGATAGTGATATTCTTTTCGAATTTACAAAGCAAGAAATAGATTTACACAACTATTCAAGTGAAATAGTAAGCTGGAATATTTACAATGATTTAGAGAAATTGAAGTCCGATGATGAGAAACAAATTCTCCAAATAAGAACGCATTACGAGAACTTATTTTCAGCAAAAGGCAATACCATTAAGTATGCTAAATTTAAAATTTCTTAGAGAATTGAATAATAGAAATGAGGAAACGGGGGTTGTTAAGAGTATTTTTTGAATGCATTTTCCTTTTGTCTCTCTCTTTTGGCTATTTCTTCAATTGTTTTTTCTTGTCTTTTGACGTACATGTCATACCAAGCTATTGTAGCAGAGGGAATAACATCCGTAAATGGCAAAATTTCTTCTATAAAAGTAAACGAAGCCCATTTTAATTTTTTGTTAAAGAATATATAAACTAAAATTGCCGAAATAGGAGCAATTATGACATCAGAAAATTCAGCCAAGCCTGGTATAATGTATGATAAATAACCTAAAGTATCAATGCCAATTGCAACAATCAGCTTCGTTTGTTTTTCCTTTTCAAATATCTTTCTTAGTTGATTATCTTTCATACTTACTCATCTAAAAATAGTCAGAATTAAACCAATTGAACATAAAAGGGTACAAATCAAACTAATTAATTAAATAAACTTAACAAATTTGTAGATCAGATTGCTCAGTTAATCTTTAATTATTTCGAATTACCTGAGGCTTCTTTTTGTTTACATTTTTCATCTAATTTTGAATACCAAGCATCATTTTCTTTCGAATACTTACTTTCCTCTCCCCGGATTTTGTAGAATTCTTTTAAATCAGGATACATTTCTTTTGTTACTTTTTTAAAACAGTCACAATCCCAATTATCACTTTCTTTAAAACCTTCACACATAATTTGAAGTTGCTTTTCAGCCGCATTATCATTTTCTTTCCAGTCTGCGCTTGGTGACTCTTCACAGGAGCTAGAGATAAGTAAACCAACGAATAGGCTTGACAGAGTTAAAATTTTTTTCATATTATTTATTTTATTATATCAAAATTAATTTTTTTGTCTAATTTAGACTAACTAAATTAAATTATTATGAAATTATTAATTACTCTTGGCTTAGTTTTAATAAGTACAAACTTTAGTAATGCCCAGGAATCCGTACAAATCAATGGAGTATCCATCCCGAAAAAAGTAACAGTAGATGGAGCAAGTTTAGTATACAATGGTGCGGGAGTAAGGTCAAAATATGGGTTTAAATTATATGTTGGAGCTTTGTATTTGAAAAGACCTTCAATGGATCCAAATAAAATAATTAATGATGATGTTTCAATGGCAATGCATATTCATATTATTTCAGATAAGGTCACTCGCGAAAAGTTTGTTGAAACAGTAAGTGAAGGATTTAACTCAGTCTCTCATGGGAAGGCAACTGAGGCTCAAAAGTCAACTCTGAAAGGATTTTTTTCTGATGCAATAAAGAAAGGAGATAAAATTAAGTTAGAATACGTTAGCGGTTCTGGGGTTAAGGTATACAAAAATGGAGTTTATAAAGGGGTGATTGCAGGACTTGATTTTAAAAAAGCGTTATTCTCTATTTGGCTCGGTAATAAGCCACCAAGTGCAGAATTGAAAAATAAATTACTAGGAAAAGTCTAATGTAGTTTTTTAACCGGCTCCTTATTTCTAAAAACATATCTACGAGTTCATCTGTTCTTTTTAACAAGTTAAAATTCTTATTTTTGCTCTTTCAAATGTCATTCTGTGTTAATGGTTGGATACAAATTATTTCGATTTAGAGCCTACTAAATGAGCGGTATTCTTCAATTGTCAGGTTTAGAGCCTCTTATTGTCACCTCTGAAAGTACTTTTGTGAATATTGGTGAACGAACCAATGTAACGGGATCAAAAGCATTTTTGCGAATGATTAAAGAAGGTGATTATGAATCTGCATTATCCGTTGCGTTAGAACAAGTAGAAGGCGGAGCACAAATTCTCGATGTGAATATGGATGAAGGAATGATTGATGGTAAAGAAGCCATGGTTAAATTCTTAAATTTAATTGCATCGGAACCTGATATTGCGCGAATTCCTGTTATGATTGATAGCTCAAAGTGGGAGATTATTGAGGCAGGATTAAAATGTATTCAAGGAAAAGGTATAGTGAATTCGATTTCATTGAAAGAAGGAGAAAAAAAATTCATAGACCAAGCAAAAACGATCAAACGTTTTGGTGCAGCTGTTATAGTAATGGCTTTTGATGAAAAAGGACAGGCCGATTCTTTAGAACGTAGAATAGAAATCTGTAAGCGTTCTTATGAGATTTTGGTTAATGATGTTGGTTTTGCTTGTGAAGACATCATATTTGACCCCAATATTTTTCCGGTTGCAACCGGAATGGAGGAACATAATAATAATGCGTTAGATTTTTTTCTTGCATCAAAATGGATTCGAGAGAATTTACGCGGTGCACATGTGAGCGGCGGCGTTTCAAATGTTTCATTCTCTTTTAGGGGAAATAATAAAGTAAGAGAGGCCATGCACTCGGCTTTCCTATATCATGGAATCCTACATGGTATGGATATGGGAATCGTAAATCCAACGATGCTTGAAGTATATTCTGACATTGATAAGGAGCTACTAGAATTTGTGGAAGATGTTTTATTGAACCGAAGATCAGATGCTACAGAGCGTTTATTGGAGTATGCTGAAACAGTTAAGGGAGATGGAAAAACTAAGGAAGTTGATTTATTATGGAGAAATGTTTCTGTTCAAGAAAGACTCTCGTACGCGTTGGTGAAAGGTATTGTTGAGTTTATCGATGCCGATGTTGAGGAATGTAGAAAATTATATGATCGACCGATTCAAGTGATTGAGGGGCCTTTAATGGATGGAATGAATGTAGTTGGAGACTTATTTGGAAGTGGGAAAATGTTTCTTCCGCAAGTGGTTAAGTCAGCAAGGGTAATGAAGAAGGCAGTAGCTTATTTATTACCATTCATTGAGTCAGAAAAGGATGGTAAAAGTTTATCTGCAGGTAAAATTCTCATGGCGACAGTAAAAGGCGACGTTCATGATATCGGTAAAAATATTGTTGGAGTTGTACTCGCATGTAACAACTATGAAGTTATCGACATCGGCGTAATGGTTCCTGCAGAAAAGATAATTGAAATTGCAATTAAAGAAAATGTTGATGTGATTGGACTTAGCGGATTAATTACACCATCTTTGGATGAAATGGTTCATGTTGCCAAAGAAATGCAACGCGCGGGATTGTCAATTCCTTTGTTAATTGGGGGGGCCACAACATCAAAAGTTCATACGGCGGTTAAAATTGAACAGCATTACTCTAAAGGCCAAACTGTTCACGTTTTGGATGCTTCTCGTTCGGTTACTGTTGCTGAAAGTTTACTGGGAAAAAAGAAAGAAAGATTTGTTGAAGATCTTAAAATAGAATATTCAAAATTGCGTGAGCATCACGAAAAGCATAGAGGAGCGAAACAACTTGTTAGTTTGACTGATGCACAGGCAAACAAATTAAAGTTGAATTTTAATGAAAAGACAATTCATGCGCCTAATTTTATCGGGATAAAAACGCTAAAGAATATAGATTTAAAAGAAATTTCAACGTTCATAGACTGGACTCCCTTTTTTCAAACGTGGGAATTATACGGTAGATACCCAGCAATTTTAACGGATGATGTTGTGGGAACTGAAGCAGCTCGCCTATTTGAAGATGCTCAAGAAATGCTGTCTAAAATTGTTTGCGAACGTTGGTTAGAAGCCCGAGCAGTATTTGGTTTATTTCCTGCAAACTCTGTCGGTGATGACATAGAAATATATGGCGATTTAACAAAAAAAAATATTCTCTACACCCAGCGTACTCTCCGTCAACAAATCAAGAAATCCGTCGGTCAACCAAATTTGGCATTAGCGGATTATATTGCTCCCAAAGATTCTGGTTGTGTTGACTACATTGGAGGATTTGTAGTAACTACAGGAATTGGTATTGATGAGCACATTAAACGATTTGAAGAAAATCTTGATGATTACAGTTCAATTATGTTAAAAGCACTTGCAGATCGTCTTGCAGAAGCGCTGGCCGAATATTTACACGCAGAAATACGAACAAAATATTGGGGGTATTCTTCAAATGAGGTTTTATCAAATGAAGATGTTATCGCAGAAAAATACCGAGGTATTCGCCCTGCACCTGGTTATCCTGCATGCCCCGATCATCAGGAAAAAATCGGTTTATTTTCATTATTAAATGCCACTGAAATAACAGGTGTATCTCTGACTGAGAGCTTAGCGATGATGCCCGCTTCTTCGGTCAGTGGTTGGTACTTCGGGCATCCAGATGCTCGCTATTTCGGTATTGGAAAAATTACCTTGGAACAAGTAGAGGATATCGCTTTGCGAAAAGGTGTTTCTCTTCCTGAAATTGAAAGATGGTACAGTAGTATTTTAAATTAATTTAGTTGAAAGTAGAATGAAATCACAACTTGTCCAAACCATTCGTCATTACAATAATAAGGGTTGGTCTCCAGCAACATCAACAAATTATTCATTTCGTGATGCTCAAGGAATTTGGGTAACAAGGTCTGGAATTGATAAATCCGAAATAATTGAGGATGATTTTATTCTTGTCAGTGATGTCTGTGAACCTATTGGGGAATATTCAAATTTGATTCCGTCCGCAGAAACTGAAATTCACTGTATGTTATATAAAATTTTTCCTGAAGCGAGAGTTATTTTACATAGCCATAATAAATTTCCTGTTTTATGTTCCACTGAAAATGATCTATTCATTGAATTTGAAGGCTTGGAAATTCAAAAAGGTTTTCGTAGTATCAATAGTCATAATCAAAATGTTAAAGTCCCAATATTGGATAATTCTCAAGAAATGTCGTTTTTTATTGAGCAACTTTCACTTCGACGAAATGAATTAAAATTTTTTTGTTTCATCATCCGTCAGCATGGAACATATGCGTGGGGAGAAACTCTTTTAGAGGCCAAGAGACACCTTGAGACATTGGATTTTCTTTGCGAGTGTTGGTGGGAAAAAAATAAATAAGGAAATATAGTATGTCAAAAAAAAACAAGCAACGCTTAAATGTTGTCTATTCTACAAATCCTAATTTTCGTTATGAGCTTGAATCGGAAATTGAACCTGAGACACTTGAACCGAAATATCAAAAGTTATACATTTTGTTAGATAAAAAGCAACGAGCAGGAAAAGCGGTGACTTTGATTGAGGGCTTTGTTGGTTCTGAGAACGATTTGAAAGAATTGGGTAAATTCCTTAAAGGTAAATGTGGTGTGGGTGGAACGGTAAAAGATGGAGAGATTTTAATACAAGGGGACTTTAGAGAGAAAATATATGAAATCTTGCTGTATGAGGGTTATCAAATCAAGCGCAAAGGAGGTTGACTCTCGAAGAGTTAAGAATTAAATACCTTATTTAAATTTTCCATGCTTTCGTTAACACCCCGGATCGTATCGAGAAGAGAGGATAAATAAGGTTCCTTAAGCGTCTTTTCTTTATCACAAAAATTATCGTGAAAATAGGGTAGGGAGAAGGAACCATGAATTTTAGCACCATGTTTCGGAAAACGGTCTAATGCGGTTTCCAATACGCTAATGCCTCCTCGAGCACCAGGTGATGTCGACATTAGTAAAAAGTGAAAATTTTCAAAAGTTATAGACTTATAAGTAGAAAGCCAATCAAATATATTTTTAAAGGCCGATGTGTAGGAACCGTTATACTCAGCAAAAGAAAGAACGATAAGATCGGCATTTTCCATTTTTTCATAAAATCGAATAATTGGAGTGGGGAATCCTTCTTTTTGTCTCTGGGGAGAATAAATTGGACACTCAAAATCATTCAAATCTATAGTTTCTACTTGTGAATGATGAAATAAATTGGCAGTGAAATATGAAAAGGTTTGATTAATTGAGTTCGCACTATTTGATGCTCCAAAGGCCAAAATTTTCATTAGAACTGTTTTTAGAAAAAAACAAGAATATATTTTAATTGTTCGTGTTACTCAGAATTTTAGAAAATTTAATTGTTACCCTGCCCAAAGTTTGAGAATGTTTGATCTGACGAATAATAGAATATTTGAATTAAAGCGATGTCTCGGAGAAAATCAACTTTTCCTACTTCACATCTATTTATTTTAATTCCAGTTCTTTGTTCCAAATCTGCTTTCATTTCATCGTATTTATCAGAACTAATCAAATCAATTCGGTCATAAGTTATAATTTTTCGAGTTTCGTGTTTTACTAGCCATAAATATTCTAATACGAAAAGCAGTAGACAGACTATACTATTAATGAAAAGTAACTCGAGCATATTGATTTCGTATACATTCTTTTTTATTTCGGTTGCAAGCATTGCGTTTACAACACTTAAGCCTATCACCAAAAAAAGATAGGTCATTTCTTTAATTTCGATAGCATCAGTTCTGTACCTTATTATTCCAAAAATTGCGAATAAACCAAGGCCCATTCCCGTATCTATATCTAATTTTTTTAGACTAAAACACAGAAAAAAGGTAATTGTGCCGATAAGATAATAAGTGAATAAATAGTCTTTTCGTTTTGTTATGGGATAATACAAAAAGCGTATTATTATTGTCATGAAAATTAGATTAACAAATAATCGGATAAATAAAATGTATAATTCGGAAGTGTTGAATGTCATATTTCTCTGTTTTTACTATTAATACTTCTAAGCCTTCTTAATTTTTCTTTAAATCTATTGTATCTTAAGTTTTTAATGCCATGTACTTCAAGTGAACCAAGGCAATATTTACTTATACGGTACGGACGAATAACTAAACTTTTCATAAGGACATAAAATGGTGATTTTTTATTTACATATTCTTGTTTGAGTTCGGCAATCACTAAATTATCTAAATTAATTTCTTGATCGTTCCATTTGAATGTTAAATCAAAATCAAGCGTTAGTCGTTCTTTAATATCGCTACTAACTAGTGTTATTCGATGAAATGAATTCCAAAGTTTAGGAACCAATTGAATATCTGAGTGAAGTATTTCTTGCAAAAAAAATAGTTGCTCACTATTCAAGTTAAGACTGATTTCATCAGCATTGATTCTTGTTTTTTTCGTTCTTCCTTTGATTTTATGTTTTACCTCTAGAAAGCTCAGATTCGAATCAACATACTTTCTAAATCTTACTTTAAAACGATTTTGTCTTCCAAGATAGTGGTCGTTGTAAAACTTGAAATTTTCACCATCATAGTATAAACTTTCGTAAAATGGCATCCTTGTTCCATCAATTTCTAAAATTCGATATGAATTATTAAGGCCACTTAAGATGGTTTTAAATTGGCTAAAATTGAAGGCAAATTTTGTATCCACGCGATTCATTAATTTCACCTCATCCATTTCAGAAAGGTTAATTTTTTCGTATTTAGAGACAATTGGTTTGATGTGATTTTGTAACATATTTTTTTTCTAATCTTTCAAAACAATTGGTGAAACCCCTAAGATACCCC
>VGFL01000037.1 GCA_016868915.1 Bacteroidota bacterium
TTGTAGGTTCAGGTGAAAACGGAGGTAAGCCGATGTATTCATGGACGATGGACGATATTGCAACCATAACAGCAAATTCTGATCAATTGAAAGAAACGCTCAAACTCATTAATGTTGTACCAAATCCTTACAACGCATTTTCTGAATACGAGAGAAATAAATTAGATACACGCATTAAAATCATCAATCTACCAGAACAATGTGTGATTCGCATTTACTCAACGAACGGAAAATTAATACGAACCATAAAAAAAGATAGTCCTATTACCTATCAAGACTGGAATTTAACGAATCATGCAAATATTCCGGTTTCATCGGGAATGTACTTAATTCACATCGAAGTTCCCGGTGTGGGCGAACGGGTAGTGAAAGCCTTTATTGCAATGCGTACCGTTGACTTGGAGAATTTATAGCATGTTGGATATTCAATCGATTTTTTCTATTTCAAATAAAGCCCAATTCGAACAACTTGCTTTAGATATTTATGATTTTCAAAGCAGTAATTGTAAGGTCTATCAAGACTATTTATCTCTACTTAATTTTCCAAAACCCAGTTGTATAGAAGAAATCCCATTCTTACCAATTTCATTTTTTCGAACACATCGCGTTCTATCAAATGGTTTGGAAGTAACCAAAATTTTTAAAAGTAGCGGAACCACAAATGCAGAGCGAAGCCAGCATTTTATTTCAGATATCACCACTTATGAAAATTCATTTGAGAGAAGCTGGAGATACTTTATTGGAAACCCTGAGGAGCAAGTAATTCTTGCACTATTACCAAATTATTTGCAGCAAGAAGATTCCAGTTTAGTTTATATGGTAGACTGGTTAATAAAAAAAACGAATAATCCACTCTCAACATTCATTTTGAATGAAACCAATGTAATTCATCAAAACTATAAAAAAGCAATTCAAAACGGTAAGAAATGTGTTATTCTTGGTGTTTCATACGCATTACTAGATCTGGCTGAGCAGAACTTAGACTTCTCAAAAGCTTTAATAATTGAAACAGGCGGAATGAAAGGTCGAAGAAGAGAAATGATAAAAGAGGAACTTCACGAAATTCTATCGAAAGGATTACATGTTTCAAAAATCGCCTCCGAATATGGTATGACTGAATTACTTTCTCAAGCTTACAGCAATGAAAATGGAATTTTCCATACTCCTCCGTGGATGAATGTACTTATTCGAGATATATACGATCCTTTTATGTATGAACAACAGGGGAAATTAGGAGCCATAAATGTTATTGACTTATCGAATATTCATAGCTGCTCTTTCATTGCAACAGATGATTTGGGTAGGTCTTATGGAAGTCATTTTACTATTTCAGGTCGGATGGACAAAAGCATTCAAAGAGGGTGTAATTTGTTAGTCTAACCTTATGATTAAAATAGTAAATTATTGTTTTACAACTATTTCAACACGCCGATTGGCTTGTTCTTCAAACGCTTTTTTAGGATTTGGATAAATGGGTTTTGAATTTCCATAGCCCACTGAAGTCATGCGATAAGTCTGAATGCCGTTGTCTGCGAGAAACTTCAACACTCGCTTTGCTCGTTTTCTTGAAAGCCGGACCGATGAATTTTTATTTTTCTTGGATTTATCGTTAACATGACCCTGTATTTCAATCGAAATATGAGCGTTCAATGCCATAAAATCAACTAATCGTTTTAATTTTTTTTCAGATCCTTTCAAAAAAATACTTGTCCCACCCTGAAATTCTATTTCCTCAAATTGTGCTATTGCACCTATTGTAAGCGGCTCTAATTCAATTAAAATTGTATCAATTTTTCCTGAATTAAATTTATACTCAATGTCTTTTGAAAAAAAACCTTCAATATCCGTTTTTATTAGCGATTTACTTTCTTTTTTAATGTTTAAAAAAATATCACTCCCCTGATAATACCCATCTATATCTTTCGACCCAGAGATAGATAAATTAACTATAACTGGCTTTTTAGTTCGAATATTTTGAACTTTAAGGTAGGTATAAAAAGGCGACTCATTATTACGTAAATCGACGACTTTTTGATCCTTAATCTCCACCCCATTTCTATCTTGTAAAATAAAATTAAAATCAAAACTTAAAGACTCTGTGGATTTATCCTTAGCCAAAAATGCAAACAAATATATTTTATTTTCTTTTACGTTAAAAGACCAAGTGCTAGATGTATCACCTATTGATTTATATATTATTTTGGTAGCACTTCCCTTCAATATTTCTGCACAAGGGTCTTCTTTGTCGGTTTCAAAACAAAACAACCTCATTACATTTTTACTTGCTGATAAAGAAATAGATCCTAAACCCTTTGTTTCAAAAGAGGCCCATATACAGTTTTTTGAAATGGAATCATTCGTGAATTTCGTAAAAGTCTTCGAATCCAAACCCTGACCTCCAATAAATTGTAATGTATAAGTTCCAGACTCAGTTATATTTATAGATCCTTTACATTCTAGAATTGAAATCGGTCTTTTAGCGAAAATTTGTCCTTGTATCGTGGACCAAAATAAACCTGAAACTAATATGGCGAAGATAAAAATAAACGCTTTCATTAATTTAAATATCAAAAATTAAACGTATTAACCAATTTTGAGTTTCAATTTACCAAATAATGTTGATCGAATGAATAATGCCTTCTTTAATGGGTATAGTTCATTTAAATGAATTTTCTCTATCTCTCCAAGCAAATAAATACCATTTTCTAGTTCTTGATTCAATGCTTTTGAAATTTCTTGTTTCGCTTTATTCAAATAATGATTTATATCGAAGATGGATTTTTCCTCAATTTTTCGACTAATCTGGTCATCTAAAAGCCAATTTGCGGTTTTCATCAACAAATCTTTTGTTTTCAGATCAAATTGAACATTAACTAAACGCAGAACTTGTTTCTCAGGATCTAAAACAGGTTGGGCGGAAAGGAATAACTTTCCTTTGCGAAAACCATAAAAATTTAGCCCAATTAAAATTCTTGAACCATCTGCACCAATAAATTTCACCGAATCGATTATTATCTTTCTATTTTGAATAATGAAATTTGTTCTATTTATTTCTTTTCCCACCCATGATGTTATCGAGTCGTAAGAAAGATCCAAGTCCACATTCATTTCAAAACCATCTTTACTCTTATAATTAGTCAAATTAGGCAATGATTTTAAATTTATAGTTGACTTTTCTGTTTTTAAAGAAGGATACAATTCAACACCTACATTGAAAAAGAGATTGTTTTTTTCAAAACTAAGTTTACTCAACGAAATGGCATTCGGTGATAAATTTAAGTACCCGTATGATCCAATGGGAATTTCATTTTGTATTTCATTCCACAAATGTTTACAAGTCGATTTTATATCAATAGAACTGATTTGTTTGTCAATTTCTGACTCAATTTCTTTTGCTTCTTTTCTTATCTCTTTATCCAATATAGATGTTATATCGTAATTAAGAAGGGTTATTTTACAAGGATCTATAAGCGTTAACTTTTTCAAATTCGTCTTTGACTTTAACTTGTAATTTGGTTCAAAATCGATAGTGCTAGAAAGTGAAATATCCGCCTTTCTTAGGGGTTCATTATTTCCGCACGATCCAAATATTCTTGGTACAACACAATTTCCATTATCATTTATAAGATCAGTACATTTTAAACAATAATTTAGATTTAATTTATAGTTTATGGTTGTACTAAAATCAATTCCAAAGGATTGAGTATTAAATAAAATGTCTTCCCTGTTCAATTCGTACTGATAACTCAATCCTTCGCATGCGCTTTCCCCTCCCACAAATTTGGTGGGAATTGAATTATTTACCTGACCAAAATAGCTCTCTAATTTAACTTCAACTGGGATATTTAACATTGACATCTTTGGTTGACTGATAATCGGTTCTAAAAGATTACTTTGGGGAGACTGCGGTTCAATAGTTTTACAGCCGAACAAAAATAAGACAGAAATGAAAACTAAAAAAAAAGTATTAATATATCCGCTAACTGATCTATACAATTTTGTGTAAAAAAAGGGGGATTAATACTCCAAAGGGTTAATTCATTTTCATTTGTAATCCTTTATCTAAGGCATTTAGAAATTCTTCTGTGTAAACGTAATGTTCACCAGAATTTACTTTATTTCCATGAATACATACAGCTAAGTCTTTTGTCATAATCCCAGATTCTACAGTCTCTACACATACCCTCTCGAGTGTCTCACAAAAATCAATTAATTCCTGATTTCCGTCTAGCTTACCCCTAAAAGCAAGACCTCTCGTCCAAGCAAAAATAGATGCAATAGGATTTGTGGAAGTTCTTTTTCCTGCCTGGTGATCCCTGTAGTGGCGGGTCACCGTTCCATGTGCTGCCTCTGACTCCATAATATCTCCATCAGGAGTAATTAAAACTGAAGTCATTAAACCTAACGAGCCGAATCCTTGTGCTACAGTATCCGACTGCACATCACCGTCGTAATTTTTACAAGCCCAAACAAAATTACCATCCCATTTTAAGGCTGAAGCAACCATATCATCAATTAATCTATGCTCATAAACTATCCCAACTGCTTCAAATTTTGACTTGAATTCAGATCGATAAATTTCTTCAAAAATATCTTTAAATCTGCCGTCGTATTTTTTTAGAATTGTATTTTTTGTAGAAAGATAGAGCGGCCATTTTTTCGATAGAGCCATATTAAAACAACTGTATGCAAAACCTCGAATCGATTCATCTGTATTGTACATTGCCATTCCTACCCCATCACCTTTGAAATTAAAAACATCAAATGTTTGAATCTCTCCACCATCATCTGGAGTAAAAGTCATAGAAAGTTTTCCTTTACCCTTAAATACGACGTCTGTTGCACGATATTGATCACCGAAGGCATGGCGACCAACTATTATAGGAGCCTTCCAAGTCGTAACTAATCGTGGTACATTTTTCATTACAATCGGTTCCCTAAAAACAGTACCATCCAATATATTTCGGATTGTTCCATTCGGGGATTTCCACATTGATTTCAATTTGAATTCCTCTACACGAGCTTCATCTGGAGTGATTGTTGCGCATTTAATACCAACCTTATATTTTCTTATCGCTTCAGCAGCATCGATTGTTATTTGATCGTCTGTAATATCGCGATTTTCAATTCCCAAATCATAATATTTAATATCCAGATCCAAGTATGGCAAAATTAACTTGTCTTTAATATTTTTCCAAATTATACGTGTCATTTCATCTCCATCCAACTCTACAACTGGATTAACTACTTTTATCTTTGTCATTTTACAGGTAAATAAGTTTGACCTCAAAGGTAAATAAACAAAAAGAAAAGTCCTATAGAATAATAGAGGGAAAAAACGAAATTTCGTTAATTAATGGCGAATAACAATTTTTCTGCTGACCGGCTTCATTCCCGGCTGATCTATTGTAACAAAATAAACTCCCGTTTTATAATTTGAGGTTAAAATTGTTTTCGTTCCTGAAATAACATCTTTATATACAGTGTTTCCTAATATATCAATTATTTTTAATGATGCATTTTCAAATCCATTTGTCGAAATCGATATGTAATCAGAGGCAGGATTTGGAACGATAGAAACACTAACTTCATCCTTCACAGGCTTTAATGAGGCAGTATAGTCGATTATCAAATCAACTGAATCGGAGTAGCCTGAACCAGGATCAGAAATATAATATCTATAATGAGCTTGACCGCTTGCGTCATCAGCCGGATTAATTTGAGGTTTCATTTTTCCATATTCACCATTATCAATAGTAAATAATAAATTCGGATTCGTTGAAGAAGTCCAAGGATTGGCAGACATCTGAGATGAAGAATAACAAGTTCCACCAAACGGATCTGTACTATGACCCCAACAAAGGCCATCGGCCCAACCAGTTGGTACATTAATCTTATATCGTGTAACTACCCATTGATGTGACTGTCCAGTTTGATTTTCAATAATAAAAGGAACGTCAAATACCGTACTTCCAGGAGCTGTCATGGTATGGGTAAGTCCCGAGATATCATCGCTCCCACCCTCGATCTTAATAATAATTCCATTTTGAGCAAATGAAGCTGAGAATAATATTGCAAAAAAAGTAAGAAAAGTAAACTTCATGTATGTGTATCTAACAATTAACAAAGATAAGATTTAAATTTTAAATACAAAAATCTTACCGAATTAACGAAACAAACCCCTTTTTTGAAATTTTAATCCCATTTAAATCAATAACTTGAACCTGATACATAAAGGTATCATTCATTGCATCAAATCCTGTGCTTTGAATTCTGCCGTCCCAACCATAATCCAAGTTTGTACTTTCAAAGATTACTTGACCCCATCGATTAAAAATAAGCAAATTATAATTATTGGATTCAATATTACTTAAAACTGGAAGAAAATAATCATTCAAACCATCTCCATCAGGCGTGAAGCTATTCGGAATATATATAAGAGGTGCATATGTAAAACAATGGTCATTTGATTGACTCACTTCAGAAAAATTATAGAAATTCAGTGCCTCAACCGCCTCAATACGGTAGCAAATTTGGCCGTTAAAGTCAACTGCACTTACATCGTCCTCATAATAAAGTTGTTGGCCAGATACCACCGCAATCGGATTTTCGTCAAAAATACCGTTCGGACCTCGATATATTCTATATTCAATAATTGATCCGTCAAAACCAAGGTAAGGATTCCACTGAACATTGTTAATCATATGGATTTCGTCAGACACTCCAGAAACAAAAATGGTTCTTACAAAATTAGAGGCAGTGCCAACGTTCCCACAACTATCTGTATAGGTTGCAAGATATTGCCATGGTTTGAGTTTCACATCTGCGGTGTAATCTGTAAATTGAATAGTATTGCCATCTGCAGGTACCCGTCCGATTTCCTCATACGTATTAGAATAGTTCATCCTATGAAAAATGATTTCTTGAATACCCACTGATTCATCAATATAATCAAATAATTCCACTTTTTGATTTTCTATGGATGCGAGCTTAAAATAATGAAAATCAGGCAGTTGCACTGTGGGTAAGGTTGTGCAAGTTACATCTGAAAAAGCCCTATATCCGTTAATAAGTACAGCTTCAATTACATAACAATAGTTATCACCGTTGGTAATTGAAATTTCAAAAGTTGTATCGATTGTTATGCCTTCTTGATTCCACAAACCATTATGTTTCGAATAAATTCTATATTCCTGAACTACTTGCCCAACGTAATTTGTCCAATTCAATATTACCTTTTTTTCACACATTGAAACCATCGACTGTATTTTCATAGTCGTTTGAATGGGGCTTTTTGCTGAGGTTTGAAAGGTTATTGGAACAGCGGTTGTGTAGCAGGAATCAAATGCAGCCACGGAATAGGAAAAAGGCCCTTGAGATAAATCCGAAAAATAAGAATAACTTGTATTATTCAAACCCCAAACAGTATCAAGTTCGACTAAAAATCCAGAATCATCGATCGTGTAAATAACATAACCGTATGTATCTTGTTGTTGATTTTCATTCCAATCAATTAAAATTGCACTTGTAGCAGTGTCAATTCCAACGGAATATAAAACGGGAATGTTCGGCGTAAGCATATCTTCAAAATTATCTCCTGGTGTATTTGATGTAAAATCACAAAACGTAGTGGGTAGGATAACTTTGTAAGAAAGAAAAGCCTGACATATATCAATGGTGTCTTTGTAATTAGTTGTGCTATAAAGAGTACTATCAATTAAGGAAAATGTTCCAGAAGGATATTCTCTGTAAATACGATAGTGGGAATTATAAGAATTTAGTGGGGTTGATTTAGGTTTATTCCATTGTAAGAATGCCGTACCATTATTTGGGTTAATCAGGTTTAAATATATATTTGCAATTGTATCTGAATATTTTAACATGTTTCCATTGCAGCCGCTCTTTACAGAAACAAAATAATTTTTTGCTTCATCCCCCGAGGGCAGGGTATGAGAAGTCGATGTAATATCAGGAAATGAAACAATTTGGCCATCCTCCAATGAATGAAGTTGATATTCTACGAAGGTATTTTCAGGATTTGAAACTTGATTCCAATGAATAGTCAAATCACCATTTGGCAATGTCTCTATGCATTTAATTTGTGTAGGTTGAATTACCCCTGGATTAACCACATAAATAGTAACCGTAACATAACTAACTTTGGGCACAGGACAATAATCATCTTGAACTTTAAAAACGAAATTGTACGGTATAACATCAGAAACAATTCCATATTGATTGACAAGATGATCACACGATGTCTGCCACGAAAAAGTCGCTGAAACTTGTTGTGAGCCAATAATAGGTAAGGCTGAATTTAACGTTGCACATGGTTCAATATCACAACCTGTATTGAGTGTCAAACCTGCTCCAAACATAGGTCCTGACGCTGTTAAATACAATTTCTGTGGAGTTGTACCATCTTGAAGATATTCATTGTCCGTAGCATTTAGTGAAAAAGACACAAAATCACCAGCATTTACAGTGGTAGAGTAGGAACCTGCAAATGGAGGCGGAACAACTGGGGGAGTGTTTGTTGAAGAGCAGGGTAAAATTATAATTTGCATTTCGCGTTCTACCTCTGATATAAGTGAACCTTGTCGGTAGGAACGAACCCTGATTTTGATCAAATAATTCCCTACAGTATTTGAAGTGAATGATAGTTCTCCGGTTAAAGGATTAATTGAGGCCGGTATATTTGAAGGGTCAAGTGAAGTGCTTGGAGTTGGATTAGTGTAAGAAAAACCCGGCTCATATTGAATCTGTCCAGGTGATATTGGCGGATTATAAGGCAAACCAGGAAAGTGATCGAAAGGAATTCCAAAATCAAAACAAACTGAATCTAAATCAGGATCAATTGCATTCATATTGTATTTGTAAGGCGTCCCGGAACAACTCACAAAGTATGGCTCTTGTAAAAATTGAGGAGAAGAGTCTGAAAAACCATTACCAACCAAGTTTGGAGTAGCAAACATTTTCGCTGCAAGGGTAATTCCAAAAGAAGAAGGATTACTAATGTTGGTTAACGAGTTGCTTCGTGAGTAATTTTCATAGGTAAAAATCCAACCGGCAACAGGAGGAATTCCTACCAATTGTATCGGTAGACTTCGATAAAGAACACGTTCAATTGCACCTACACCATTTCCACCGGCGCTTCCAACACCACACTCCAATTGACCAGCATAACCAGGAAGGGGGTTGCAATTAGGCGACACATCAAAACGGTTAACAAAAGGAAGTGTTATTGATGTGAGAGATGGATGATTCCATACTCGTAGATTTTCAGAAACCGTGTTAACTTCTGCCCCGTTACAATCACGATAAAAGACCAATTCAAAAATATAACTATTCCCACCAACACATTTATACGTTAATTCTCCACCCATAGTGTGGGAAGAAAAAGCATTTTTAAAAAAAATCAATACTAAAATTAAACTGAAAATATATTTCATTTTCTAAATAACGAAATGATTTCGTATCTATTATTTAACGAAAAATAGAATTGAAAGTTGCTAACCTGCGGTAACAATTGTCAAATCGTCCCAATTCAAATATTTTTTGGCGCACAGGAGTAGTTTTTCTGCTGAAATTTCATTTATTTCATGAATGTATTGATTGTAGTAATCAATGTCTTGACCGTAATTTTGAAGATGAACAAATAAATCTGTCATCGCATAGGGGCCGTCTGCACTTTTTAATAATTGGCCAAGTAAGTAATTCTTTACCAACTCCAATTCATTGGATTCAACCAATTCAGTTTGTAATTTTTTTAATTCTAGACAAATTTCTTTTAAAGCAGATTCTTTATGTTCTGCCGCAACCTCAGTAGCAATGAAAAAATATCCGGTATTTAGGTGTTCAGAAATCATTGAATTTATGCCATAAGTATACCCTTTCTCCTCACGCAAATTACTCATCAGCCTACTCCCAAAATAATCTCCCAAAATCGTATTCAATATTACAAAAGGAATATAATCCGGATGCCTCCTTGTAAACATAATACGTCCAATTCGAATTGCTGTCTGTAACGCTCGCTCTTTCGGAACCGAAAAACGACCTGCCTTATTCATTAATTTATTTGGGAAGCTCGGAAATTTTGCGACACACAAAGGGCTAAGTAAATCTTGCATTTTTACTACTTTGGATTCAGAAAAATCCCCAACCAAAACAACCTTATACAAACCTTTTAAGTAGTGTGCCGTGTGAAAATCAATTATTTCTTCGCGAGTTAAAAAATCGTAATCTTGCTCTTCGATTACTCTGCCGTATTTACTTTTAAAAAACAAATTTTTTGTAAACTCTCGTTGCGCTAAAAAACTAACCTTTTCAAAATTTATTTTTAATTTTTGTTTCCGATCTGCAAGAAGTTCATCTATTTCATTTTGTTTAAAATCTGTATTCGAAAGACTATTTATATACAAAGAACTAATCTCAGTAAGGTGGTCATTTAAACCATACAGAGTAATAATAACAGACTCATGTACAATGGAAACATCGGTGTAAGCACCTAAATTATCTAATTTAGTATGAATTTCCGTTGAATTCATATCCTTTGTTCCGGAAAGTAAGAGCCCACTAACAACTGATGCAAGGCCGATTTTTCCATGTATTGTCCCAGCATTAAAATAAAGCTCAAGACGAGAGGTTGCATTTGGCACTTCCTTCATGTAATAAAAAGGAACAGGAAATTTACTGCTGATCTTGGGGGCAATTATAGAGATATGCTCTGTTTGCTTGAGCTTAGGTGCTTCTGATCGGTTCATGTGTTTTTTCTTATAATTTTAAGAAGCGAACAGTTTTTTTTCTGTAGTATAGCTTTGCCAACCTCAAGCATATTTTCTGTGGTAATAGATTGGTATACATTTATGTCTTCATTTATAGCAGCAGCATCACCAAGCAATTCGTAATGACACAAATTCATTGCTCGGTTCAACAATCCTTGATCTTGAAATTCGCGCGCTGTCCGAATTTTAATATTTAGTTTGTCTATTTCAATCTGAGGCATAGGTTTTCCAAGAAAGGCCTCTAGCTCTTGCCATAATTCTTTATCAAGTTTCTCCAAATTAACTCCATTATTCATCTTCCCTGAAATAATAAGTAAGCCCTCATCCAGCGAACCTGTAATGTATGAGCTAATTTCAGACACGAGGTTGAGTTCTTTCTTAAGTTTATTGTATAGCCGGGATGACTTTTCTCTTCCTAAAGCATCGGATAGAAGGTCCGCAATGTAATATTCAAATGATTTTCTGTGAGACATTTTAAATGCATAATAAAATGCATCTGCTGGAACATTTCTTTCTAATATTAATTCCCGATAATCATTTTGCGGTGGTTCTGATGAAATAATTCTTGCTGGTTTAAGTTTTTTAGGAATATCACGATACCAATATGAAACCTTGTCATGAATGTAATTGGACTCAAAATTCCCTGCAATACAAAGAATCGCATTATTCGGATGGTAATACTTTTTAAAAAAACTCCTTACATCATCCATTGTTGCATCCACGATGTGGGAGATGTCTTTTCCAATTGTGGCCCACTTGTATGGGTGCTTTTTATAAGCCAATGGTCTTAAATTTAACCAAACATCGCCATAGGGTTGGTTTAAATAGCGCTGTTTGAATTCTTCTATAACAACTTGTCGTTGTACCTCGAGACTTTTCTCAGTGAAAGCAAGCGAAAGCATTCTATCGCTTTCGAGCCAAAGAGGAGTTTCTATATTTTGAGCAGGAACATGATTAAAGTAATTTGTAATATCATTGCTAGTAAAAGCATTACTCTCGCCACCCGCGCGCTGCAAAGGCCCGTCGAAATCAGGAATATTCACTGAACCTCCAAACATTAAATGCTCAAACAAATGGGCGAATCCTGTTTTTTCCTCAAATTCGTCTCTTGCACCAACATCATAAAGCGTATTTACAACCGCCATCGGTGTTGTCTTATCTCTATGGAAAAGAACTTTTAATCCATTTGACAATTCGAAGCGCTCAAACTCAATCATTAAAATTAAATTTAGTTGTTGACTGCTCCTTCTGAGCGCGTTTGAATTCTTTAACTAATTCTTCAATAATTTCTGCTGCTGGCTTAATTTCGGATATTAAGCTCGACACTTGTCCGATTTCTAGCTCACCATTTACTAAATCACCCTCATACATTCCTTTTTTTGCTCGACCTCTTCCCAATAGATCATTCAATTGTTGGGGTGAGGCTGCATTTTTGTAGGCCAACTCTACTTGGCTGTAAAATTCATTTTTTAATAGCCTAACTGGTGTAAGTTCCTTAAGTGTAAGTAAGGTATCTCCCTCCTCTGCTTTGATTATTGATTCCTTAAAATTTTGATGTGCACTCGATTCAAGTGTTGCAACAAATCGGCTTCCAATCTGCACTCCGTCAGCACCCAAATTAAGAGCTGCTAACATTCCCCTACCTGTTGCTATCCCACCTGCTGCAATCAGCGGAATTTGAATTTCACGAGCTACTTTTGGAATCAAACAAAAAGTTGTTGTTTCATCTCTTCCATTATGACCTCCAGCTTCGAAACCTTCTGCTACTATGGCATCAACTCCCGCATCTTGTGCTTTTTGGGCGAATTTAACGCCTGATACGACATGAACTACGATAATTCCTTCTTTTTTTAGGTATTCAGTCCAAGTTTTTGGATTTCCGGCAGAGGTAAAAACGATTGGGACTTTATGTCGAATAATTGTTTCAATATGTTTGTCAATATCCGGATAAAGCATGGGTAAATTCACTCCAAATGGCTTGTTTGTGGCTTTTTTACATTTAGTAATTTGATCATCGAGAATTTCAGGATACATTGAGCCTGAACCAATCAATCCTAGTCCACCGGCGTTTGAAACAGCAGAGGCAAGTTCCCAACCCGAGCACCAAATCATACCAGCCTGAACGATGGGATATTTAACTGAAAATAATTTTGAAATTTTATTCATTCATTAATCAATTGGCTCATTGTAACTGCGAATTTACTCAAAATTTAAACGTGAGTCCAAGCATTTATTTATTTAAATCTTTCCGTTTGATGCTATGAATTTTATCAACACTGTCGTATTTTTGTTGTAATGAAAATAATAATCGCTTTCTGTGGTGTTGTAGCAATATCAGTTTGCATTGCATATTACTTAATTATTGAAACAAAGAACTCAAAACCACCCGATGTTTTAAATCCAATTGATTTAAATCCTGAAACGGTAGATCAAGACTTACTTCAAGTCGGTCAGGGCCATAAAATAGGCGCTTTTTCATTTATCAATCAAGATGGAAAAAAGATTGGATTAAATGACGTCAAAGGAAAAGTTTTTGTTGCAGAGTATTTCTTTACCACATGTCAAACGATTTGCCCACAAATGAATGATCAAATGCAACGTGTTCAATACGCTTTCAAACAAGAAGATAATTTCACTATTTTGAGTTTTACTGTAAATCCTGAGGTGGATACCGTAGAGAAAATGAAACGCTATGCCAATGAGCACGGCGCAATTTCGGGTAAATGGCATTTTTTAACCGGAGATAAGGAGCAGTTGTATCACACAGCACGAAAGTATTTTTTTCTTTTAAAAAAATCTGAAGTTGAAAATCAGGGTGATGTTGGGTCAGATTTCATACATACCAATAATTTTGTATTAATTGATAAGGAACAGCGAATTCGAGGTTATTACGATGGAACAAACCCGAAAGAAGTTGATAAATTAATCAATGATGCAAAACAAATTTTAAAGGAGTAAGTGTAACAAATAAACGGATTCGACGCTTTAATTTGAAATTTGCTATGCGAACTTACCTTCTTATTTTTTTTCTTTACTTCAATTCGACAGTACACGCATACTCAGACTCTAATGAATATTGTTTAGAGACATTAAACTTCTTTAAAAAATTAATACAAATAAATAATGAAAACTCAGGATACATTAAATGGAATAAAGACATAAAAGTCTATTTTCATGATTTAGCGCGTAGTGATCGAATGGCGAACAATACTGTTTATGAAACAGAATATAATGAACTAAAAAATGAGCTCGGAATAATAATTAGCCAATTAAATGATTGGATTGAACCAATAAAAATAATGGCGGTTGATCAATCAGAATCTGCTAATTTTGAAGTTTTTATAGGTTCAGTAAGTGAATGTAATTTACTTGATCCCACGATTCGTTTTACAATGGCTAAAAATTGGGGTATTTATCACAATCAACTCTCTGATGATGGTAATCAAATAATCAAAAGCTCTGTCTTTATTGACCTTTACAGAACACCCAATTTACGAGTTAAGAAAAAGTTACTTTATAAAAAAATTGCACAAGCACTTGGATTCTTTCACGAGAATGATGACATAAAAGAAAGCGTTTTTTATTCAGGCTTTTCAGAACATACTCATTATACAAATACAGATAAAGAACTTATTCAACTACTCTACAACAGCACTATTTTTGAAAGAGAGCAGATTAAGAAAGAACAAATTACTGTTCCACTAAATGAGATTTCCGCAAAATTAAATTTATTTACAAATAATGTGACCCTTAGTGTATCTCAAAATTTGGTGGGTAGAAATGTAATTTTTTACAATATGCAGGGCCAACAAATTAATCAGATAAATTTAGAAGCGACAGAAACGATTATCAACATATCTGATTTTCAATCGGGGGTATACTTTCTCCGAATAGATAATTTACCAGCGGTAAAAATTATCAAGCAATAGCTTCTAAAAATTTAGTCATTGAATCAAAATGATTATCAGCTAGAATAAGTTTTGGGTTTTTCAAATGCGTTATTTCCGGGATACAAACCACTGTCATATTTGCTGCTTTGCCTGAGATTATTCCATTTAAGGAGTCCTCAACAACCAAACATCGTTGCGGCTCAACTCCAAGTTTGGCCGCAGCGGTGAGATAAACTGCTGGATGAGGCTTTCCATAAACTTCAGTTTCAGCCGAGAAAATACCCCGAAAATGAGACCTTAATTGTGTTTTGATTAAGACGGATTCTATTAATTTGTTGGGTGATGAACTTGCCAAACCTAATATTTTTAGCTTACTCAAATATTCTACTGTATCCTCTACACCCGGAAGTGGTTTACCATTTTCATTGATTAATTCAATCATTCGATCAATTATTTGATTTTGAATTTCAGTAACTTGTTCATTCCATCCCTCGATTCTTTTCCAATAGGAAATTACCTGATCAATTCGCATTCCAACTGTCTTTTGAAAATCCGTTTTGGTTAATTTTGACCCCATCGAATGAAATACTTCTTCCATCGAAATTTTCCATAGAGGCTCAGAATCTACCAAGACACCATCCATATCGAAAATAATTGCATCAAATTCAGAGAGATCTATCTTATTCATTGATATAACTTGTTAAACTTTGTTTTCCTAATAAAAAATGTCCTTCATTAGCAATGAAGATTTTTCCTGATGGACTGATAGCAATCGATTCTCTTTGATTAAATTTTAAAAATCGTTTTTTATTCACTATTTCAAAAGAATTAGACTTTCTTTTGGCAATGACCAACTTATTGTATGTAATCAAGTAAAAAGTATCCTTATATATTGTTGATGAAGTAAAAGAATCGTATTTCCAACTTTTGATGCCTGGAACTATTTCCCCTTTCTTACACCAATTACCTATATTTAAATCTTTCGAATGAATTGCATATACTGTGCTTTTTCCGTCAAAGGGAATTGATCTATTTTTTGTGAAAATCCACAAACTATCATTATAAAATGATAAACTCTCTGCATCAAAATTTAAATCACGAATATTTGCTTGAGATTCCTCTTGATTGGGATAAGTAAATGAATAAATGGCAGACGTTACCGAATCTGCTTGTAGGATAGAGTCTACTTTGACTCTCAAAATCTGCATTTTCGTTCTTCTATTTGAATTATTTCCAATATCTGCGATATATAAATTGCCTTCATGGTCTAATGTTAAATCCTCCCAATCGATATTTGATGCATTATTTATTCGGCATGTTTTAAGAATTTTACCTTTCTGATTTATGAGATACAACAGGGGTTCATTCCCTCCATCATTGACCGCAATAAACAAGGTATCATTGAGACTTTCTAATCCTGAAATTTCACGTAATTCGGAACTTAGATAATACGCCTTTATCTTTTGTGAAAAACTATTTAAATGAATAACAATGGAGAGAAAAACGAGTATTTTCATTTCTCAAGTAAAATACGGACGAGTTCTATCTTTCTGTCACTTACTTTTTCTACGAATAATTCTTTATTTTTAATTTTTAAGCTTGCTCCTACATCCGGAATAGATTCTGTGGTATGAATAATTAATCCACCAAGAGTGTCATACTCTTCAGATTCAGGAATATCTAGTTCATAAATTTTGTTGATATAGGAAATTTCTACACGCCCGGAAAATAAATATTCATTTATATTAATTTTTTCTTCATACCAATCATCCTTATCGTGTTCATCCTCAATTTCTCCGAAGATTTCCTCGATAATATCCTCAATAGTTATCAAACCGGATGTACCTCCATACTCATCGACAACAACTGCAATATTTCCAGACTGTTTGGTAAACAGTTCCAATAATTCGCTTCCGGGTATGGCCTCAGGAACAAAAGTGATAGGCATAAGAATTTGCTTGATAGATTGAGGTCTTTTAAATATCTCAAAGGAATGGACATAGCCAATAATATTATCGATCGAATTTCGGTAAACAATAATTTTTGAAAGACCCGAGGAAATAAATAATGTTGATAATACTTCAATTGAGTCTTCAACATCTACTGACATTATTTCAGTGCGTGGAATCATACAATCACGTGCCTTTACTTTTGAAAAATCAAGTGCGTTCTGTAAAATTTGAATTTCATTTCCAAAATGAGCTTCTGAAGGAATTTTGGTATTAATTTCTTGAATAAAATGTTCAAGATCTACTTTGTTGAATATCTTTTCATTATTTTCCACTTTAGTCCCTGAAATCCTGAGGAGGAGTCCACTAATAAACAACATGAATTTTGATGGAATATAAAGTAAAACATACAATACAAAAAGAAAGCTAGATCCAAGCATTAAAAATCTGTTTGGGTTTAATTGAACAATAGCCTTTGGAAGGAATTCAGCAACAAATAATACTAATAGGGTAGATAATATAGTTTGGGTAATTAAAACCAAAGCATTACTCTTAATAAATGAATTAATAATTGGATTTAAAATATCTGAGGATGCCAAACCAAAAAGAACTAATGAAATATTATTGCCTAGCAATAAACAAGTAATCATGTTTGATTCATTTGAATAAAAGGTGCCGATGATTTTACTTGTAAAAGTTCCTTTGGTTTTATCCAATTCAACTTTAAGACGATTTGACGATAAGTAAGCGAGCTCCATTCCCGAAAAAAACGCAGAGAAAACGAGCGATATGATGATTATTAAATAATTTGTACTATCAGAATCCATAGTAGTCATCAAATTAAATCAAATCCAATATCTTTTCTGTAATAGGCATTATCAAAAGATATTTTTTGAATATTTTCATAGGATTTTGCTAAGGCAGCTTCAATATTTTTTCCATACGAAGTTACCGCTAAAACACGACCACCAGAAGTATTTATTGATGGCCCATCTGCACTTGTTCCAGCATGGAAAACTAAACTGTCAATTACGCTATTCAATCCATAAATAGATTTACCGGAAGAATATTTTTCCGGATAACCCCCGGAAACCATCATGACTGTTGCAGCACTCTGATCAAAGAATTGGATATCGCGTTCAGATAAAGTATTTGTTGCAATACCTTCAAATAAATCCAAAATATCGGATTTTAACCGAGGAATTACAACCTCTGTTTCTGGATCACCCATACGGCAATTATACTCAATAACGTAGGGTTCACCTTTAACATTGATCAAGCCAAAGAAAATAAACCCTTTATAAGGAATTTTATCATTTTTTAATCCTTTAATAGTTGGAATAATTATTTGATTCGTTACTTTGTCAAGAAACGTTCCTTGAGCAAAAGGAACAGGAGAAACGGCACCCATTCCACCTGTATTTAACCCTGTATCCTGCTCGCCAATTCTCTTATAATCTTTTGCCTCAGGGAGTATTTTAAATGAGTCCCCATCTGTTAAAACAAAAACGGAAAGTTCAATCCCTTTCAAAAATTGTTCAACGACAACTTTTTGGCTTGCCTTACCAAATTTTTGATCAGCAAGCATTTGATATAATTCTAATTTTGCTTCCTCGAGAGAGTCTAAAATTAAAACTCCCTTTCCAGCAGCCAAACCATCTGCCTTTAAAACAAAAGGTGGATTCATTTTTTCAAGGTAAGCTATGCCTTCATTCAAATTTTCTTTTGTAAAACTTGCATATTTAGCCGTAGGTATATTATGCCGTTGCATGAACTCTTTCGCGAAATCCTTACTTCCTTCAAGTTGAGCGGCGTACTTTTGGGGACCGATTACTGGAATTTCGCAGAGGAGCTCATCTTGAAGAAAAAAATCATGAATTCCACATACAAGTGGTTCTTCTGGCCCGACAACGACCATGTCTATATTTTTTTCTAAAACAAATACTTTTATTTCTTCAAAATTCATTGGAGAAATATTTACATTTTTTCCAAACTGCTTGGTTCCGGCATTTCCTGGGGCAATAAATAGTGCCTCTAAAATAGAACTTTGGGAAATCTTCCATGCTAATGCATGCTCCCTGCCACCTGAACCGAGTAATAATAATTTCATGCTATTTTTTTTTTATTAGCAATTGTGCAAAAGTGATTGAAAAAGAACCAATCCATCCTGATTTGATAGAACTGAACTAGCGGCCCTCTCAGGATGAGGCATCATCCCAAAAACATTCTTAGATTGATTTGTTATCCCTGCTATGTTATTCAAAGAACCGTTTGGATTTGCATTTTCAGTTACAGCACCACCCTCTTCACAATAACGAAATAAAATTTGATCATTATCCTCCAATTTTTTTAAGATTGGTTCATCTGCGTAAAAACGCCCCTCACCATGGGCGATCGGAATTTTATAAGATACGCCAGAAAGATTTTTGGTTAATGCAGATGACTTTGAACTGGGCTTCAAATATACATTTTTACAAATAAATCGTTGATTTGTATTGTGTAATAGGGCACCCTCAACCAAGCCTGTCTCAGTAAGTATCTGAAAACCGTTACAAATTCCCATTACATATCCTCCGCGTTTAGCATGGTTTACTACCTCATTCATTATGGGTGAAAAGCGTGCAATTGCACCGGATCTTAAATAATCACCGTAAGAAAATCCACCAGGTAGAATCACAAAATCAACATTTTGAATGCTTGAATCCTTATGCCATAAATTAACAACGGTTTGACCCAATTGCTCAGTTAGAACATCAATCATGTCCTGATCGCAATTGGACCCTGGAAATGTAACAACACCAAACTTCATTTACACAACCTAAATTTGATATGAGATCCAAAGTTAAATAAAATAACTTCTAACTGTGGGGAAGGATTGTAAAAAATTTAATAAAAGAATAACCCAAAGCCATAATAAATAAAATACCAACAAAAAGAGAATACATTCGATTAATAAATCCGTAGTTAACAAAAAAAGGCATGGCTATCAGAATAAGAATGAAGCGTTCCATTTGAAAGAAAAAAATAAAATCATAAAGACCCAAAGCAACTCCAACAATAAAAAATAAAATAAGAGACAACATCATTTTTCGCAATCTTGGTGAAGATTTGATTGAGTTTG
The DNA here is from genome assembly GCA_016868915.1 of Bacteroidota bacterium. Classification (GTDB taxonomy): domain Bacteria; phylum Bacteroidota; class Bacteroidia; order Flavobacteriales_D; family Crocinitomicaceae; genus UBA952. The sequence continues at coordinate 19,745 of VGFL01000037.1, forward strand.
ATAGATAGCTAACAAAGCCTAACATAAGCAAAAACAACGTATTAACGATGACAAACATCATATCAAATAGTACTATTTTCCAATCTGATGTTTTACCAAAAAAATCTATATTAATAATTTTATCATTCAAAAAATAATAACTCCCCACATACAAAAAAGGCAAAAAAATACCTGTTGAAACTAATAAAATATCTTTTGTTTCGAAGGATTTTATGCTCCAAACGGCTAACCAAAAAGCTAAAATATATAAGGCAGTTGGAGGATGAATACAAACTGAAATCCCCAAAAGAAAAGCACCATTGAAAATATGTTTTTGGACAAACTCTTGCCTCTGTATTTGTAAAACTTCACGAATCACAATAATTAGTAAGCTTTGCACAATCAAAAATGAATTTAAGTAATAAAATGAGTGAAAAAAACTCATCAAAATGATATAAAGAAAGCCGGTCGAATATATATTTTTATCAAAAAAATCATTCTCATTGAAAATTCGCGAAATAGTAAATCCATTAAACAAAATCAAAAACGAGGAAAACAAGACTGAAAAAGTCGGATAAATATTTAAAAATCCAAATAAACCAAGATTAATGTTGGTAGGAATAAAATAAACCCCAGTAGAATAGTTCAATAAATTTAAAATTAGGACTAAAAGGGGAGCTCCTATCAGCCAAGGAAGACGATATTCCACAAAAAACCTAATCATTCTACGAAGTTAACTATTCTTTTTACAACAATTTTGTAGAGTGAGGCTGATTTTGATTTTTCCCCTATCTTTGTGTTTCTCAATTTAAAAATGTAAAAATGAGTCAAGAAAAAAAAAGATATACTGATGCAGACCTTTTGGAGTTTAAGGAGTTAATCAATAACAAACTAAAAGAAGCACAGGAACACTATGCTTTGTTAATTGCTTCACTTTCGCACAGCGATGATCATGGAACAGATGATACAGGAAGGACATTTAATATGATGGAAGATGGTTCAGAAACTTTGTCTCGTGAGGAAGTTGCACAATTAGCCGCTCGTCAAGAAAAATTTATCCAAAACTTACAAAATGCTCTAATTCGTATCGAAAACAAAACATATGGTGTTTGTAGAATTACAAATAAATTAATCCCAAAAGAACGTCTCAGACTTGTTCCTCACGCGACCATGAGTGTTGATGCAAAAAACGCTCAAAATAGGTAAATCAGTGAGGAAAAAAATAATAGTTGCCTCTTGTATTTTAGTGCTAATACTTATAATTGATCAGCTTATAAAATTGTACGTCAAGTCGTACTTTATGCCTGGCGATACGGTTCCTCTTTTGGGTAATTGGTTCCTACTTGAATATATCGAAAATCCGGGTATGGCTTTTGGAACCACTTTCGGATCAAAAGTTTGGCATAAATTAGCTCTAAGTATTTTTAGAATTGTGGCCATAATTGGAATTGGTATCTACCTTTTCCAGCAAATGAAAAAACAGGTTAAAACAGAATTTGTTATCGCTGTTACATTGGTTTTAGCCGGCGCAACGGGAAATTTAATCGATTCCATGTTCTACGATTTATATTTCAATTTTGACCCTTGTATGCCCTACAACGGAATGGAAGGATCGGGTATTTTCGCAGATTGTTATGGTTTTAAAAGAGAGGTGCGAAATACTGGATTTCTAATGGGAAATGTCGTAGATATGTTCAAGTTCCAAGCATACTGGCCAAGTTGGGTTCCTTGGATTGGAGGAGGTGAGGTTTTTCCTGCGATTTGGAACCTGGCAGATGCCTCAATTTCTGTTGGGGTCATTCTCATTTTTATTCGTCAAAAAGCGTATTTCAAAGAAAGCAACACGAAAACCATTTAAATTACTTGGCGTTTCTTGGATGAAATGAAATAATTGCGTCTCGCAAAAATCGTTGGTCGAGATGCGTATAAATTTCAGTAGTGGTTATTGATTCATGTCCCAACATTTCTTGAACAGCACGCAAATTTGCTCCTCCTTCAATCATATGAGTAGCAAAAGAATGTCGAAATGTGTGCGGTGAAATATTTTTTGTGATTCCTGCCACCTCCGCCAAATCTTTGATAATTGTAAAAATCATAACACGCGTCAATTTTGCTCCTCGTCGATTCAAAAAAACAACATTTTCATTCCCGGGTTGAATCGATTGGTGTCTCCGAATAAAATCATTGTAAATACCAATTTCTTTCTCAACACTGGGACTTACTGGAACCAAACGCTCTTTATTTCCTTTTCCAATAACTCGAATAAATCCTTCCTCAAAAAATAAATCTGAAAAACGAAGATTGACAAGTTCGCTAACTCGAATACCACAACTGTACAATGTTTCTAAAATTGCTCGGTTGCGATGTCCTTCATTTTTACTTAAATCAATTGAATCTATCATTAAATCAACTTCTTCAATCGAGAGAAATTCAGGTAATTTACGTCCAATTTTTGGTAATTCTAACAACTCACTTGGGTCATCCTTAATTTCATTTTCGAGCAATAGAAAATTAAAAAATTGTTTGAGTCCTGAAATAATTCTTGCTTGACTTCTTGCACTTAAGCCCATATTATATAGAACAGTAATAAAATCCTTTAAGTCATTGTAGGTCAAATTAATAACTGTCTTTTTTCGAGGGACAGAATAGTCGGCCAATTTCTGAATATCGTTCTGATAAGCCAAAATTGAATTATCCGCCAAGCCTCGCTCGATTTTTAAGTATGAAACAAAATCCTTAATATAGCTGTTCCAAGAAGACATATATGAAAATTGCAATTATTAATGGTCCCAATTTGAACTTATTAGGTTCTCGTGAATCACAAATTTACGGAACACAAACGTTTGAAAATTATCTGGATTCATTGCGTTTGAAACACCCGAATGTGGATTTTGAATACTTTCAATCAAATGTGGAGGGTGAGTTGATTAATTTTCTCCAAAAATCTAATGCAGACGGAATAATTTTAAATGGCGGAGGGTACTCCCATACGAGTGTGGCACTTCGTGATTGTATTTCATCTATTTCATTGCCAATTATTGAAGTTCACATTTCTAACATTGCCGGTCGAGAATCTTTCCGACATGAATCA
>VGFL01000038.1 GCA_016868915.1 Bacteroidota bacterium
TTTATCCGGTGGACAAAAGAAGCGTGTTGCCTTAGCCAAAGCATTACTTTCTGATGCAGATTTCATGATCTTGGATGAACCGACCAATCACTTAGATTTAGACATGATTGAATGGTTGGAATCATATTTATCTGCTTCAAAATCTACTCTTTTAATGGTTACGCACGATCGTTATTTCTTAGAAGTCGTTTGCGATACTATTTTTGAATTAAGCGATGAAACGCTTTATCAATACAAAGGAAATTTCTCGTATTATTTGGAGAAAAAAGCCGAACGCGAGGAACAAATGCAAGCAACTATTGATAAGGCAAAAAATACGTTTCGAAAAGAATTGGAATGGATTCGAAGACAGCCGAAAGCGCGAACAACTAAATCAAAATCGAGAATAGATGCCTTTGACGATATCAAAAAAATGGCTCATCAACGAATTGACAAAGATGAAATTGATATTCCGATCAAAATGGAGCGTTTAGGAACAAAAATTGTTGAGCTTCACAACATTGGAAAAACATTCGGAGAACTAAAAATAGTTGCTGACTTCTCCTACCATTTCAAACGCAAAGAACGATTGGGAATAGTTGGGGCAAACGGAAGTGGAAAAACTACATTTTTAAATATAATCCAAAAAAAAAGCTCGATAGACAAAGGAAAAGTAGTTGTGGGCGAAACAATCGTTTTTGGGTATTACAGTCAGGAACTCATTCAGGTAGATCCGGATAAGCGCGTAATCGAAGTTGTTAAAGACATTGCTGAATTCATTCCTCTCGAAAAAGGAAAACAACTCTCTGCTGGGCAATTACTTGAACGATTTTTATTTCCGAGAGATGTTCATTATCAATACGTTCACAAACTGAGTGGGGGAGAAAAACGCCGTTTGAAATTATTGACAGTTTTGATGAGTAATCCCAATTTCTTGATTCTCGATGAGCCAACAAATGACTTAGATATCTTTGTGATGAGTGTATTAGAAGAGTATTTACAACTTTTTGAAGGTTGTTTGATTGTGGTTTCCCATGACCGCTACTTTATGGATAAAATGGTAGATCATCTCTTCGTTTTTGAAGGTAATGGTGAAATCAAAGACATCATTGGCAATTATACAGATTATCGAAAAAATCAAAAACGAAACATGCTTGATTTGAAAAATACACCAGTTAAGGAGGCTACCTTAATACAAGAGAGCAAAGCGGTTGATAAACCGATTGAAAAACGAAAATTGAGTTTTAAAGAAAAACAAGAATACGAGCAACTTCCCTATGAAATTGAACAATTAGAGGAGAAAAAAGAAAAACTGACGCTGGAATTATCAGATTCATCTAAAACCAACCAAGAAATCATGGAATTAGGGAATGAATTAGCACGCGTTGTTGGCGAATTAGAAGAAAAATCCAATCGTTGGTTTGAACTAGCAGAGTTTGTTTAATCCGGGATTTTTGGTAACTTGGAACCATCTTTGTACTGTAGGCTAAAATTAATACTAATGAGGATATTTATACCCATCTGTCTAGCTATCGTTCTCTTGAGTTGTATTTGCTCAAAAAAAATCAGCGATGCGAATAATGAAACCCCCGTTTATTCAAAAGCACCAAAGTACGCGACATTAGGTGACAATACACAAAATTCCTCGCCAACAACCATCTACGATGCAAAATTAAACGGTAATACTTTGGTATTATCAATTGGCTACACTGGCGGTTGTGCTACTCATACATTTGATTTAGTGGGAAGTGAAATGATTTCTAAATCGCTTCCTCCAATCCGTTACATCAATTTGATTCATAATGCTAATGACGAAGCCTGCAAGCGGGCAATGTTCGATACATTATATTTTGACATCACCAATTTAGCTTACAAAAAAGAAGCAGGAAGCGTTATAAAATTGAACCTTGCCGGTTGGAAAGAACAATTAGTTTATACCTATCAATAATATAAAATAATGAAAATAGGTGTTTTATTATCCGGGTGTGGGGTCTATGATGGCGCCGAAATTCATGAGTCTATTTTAACTCTATTGGCAATCGAAGAAGCGGGGGCTGAAGCGGTCTGTTTGGCGGTGAATAAGAACCAGCATCACGTAATGAATCATTTGACTGGCGAAGAAATGCCAGAAAGTCGAAACATGATGGTGGAAGCTGCACGTATTGCCCGTGGAGCTGTTTATGATGTTTCAACGTATAATTTTTCACAAGTTGATGCTCTAGTAATTCCTGGGGGATTTGGAAGTGCTAAAAACTTTTCTAGCTGGGCATTTGACGGACCAAATGCAACGATTTTACCGGAGATGAAAAGCTTGATTCAACAATTCATTTCGAATAAAAAACCAATAGCAGCTTTGTGTGTGAGCCCGGTTGTTATCGCATTGGCAATGAGTGATTCAGGCCTTCATCCAACAATGACCTTAGGCTCTAATTTGGAAAAAACATCCTATGACATTCAGGCATTTTCAGCGGAAATGGAACAAACAGGAGTACAAACTGAAATGAAGACCATTCGCGAAATTTCGGTAGATGAGAAATTAAAAATCGTTTCTGCGCCCTGTTACATGATGGAAGCTTCTGTTTTGGAAATCAGAAATAACATATCGCAGGCCATTCGGGCATTAATCAAACTCGTTTAAATGGAGCAGCACCAACACGAAGATTGGTTACGAAAACGCAAAGAAAACAAAGCTTCTCGCTCGGTTGAAAGCATTTTTGAAGGAATTCAAAAACATGATCGTTTTGCTTTAAGCGCAGGAATAACATTGATTGAAAGTCAATTAGAAAGCGATAAACCTTTGGCGAATGAATTGATTCGAAAATGCCTTCCGTTATCTGGAAAATCGCGAAGAATTGGAATTACGGGTGTTCCAGGTGTTGGAAAAAGCACTTTTATTGAAGCATTTGGTAATGTTATACTAAACCAGGGGTATAAATTGGCGGTTTTAACCATTGATCCGTCCTCTGCAACAACAGGAGGTAGTATTTTAGGTGATAAAACTCGCATGCATACCCTTTCTCAAGAGCTCAATGCCTATATTCGACCATCGGCGGCTGGAAGCACACTAGGAGGAGTGGCGCGTGCTACTCGCGAAAGCATCTATTTGTGTGAAGCAGCGGGATTTGATGTAATTCTCATTGAAACGGTTGGTGTGGGTCAATCCGAAACGATGGTCCATTCCATGGTAGATTTTTTCGTGTTGCTTATGCTTGCCGGTGCAGGTGATGAGCTACAAGGAATCAAACGCGGAATTATGGAATTGGCAGATGCCTTGCTCATCACCAAAGCAGATGGCGGCAATGTGAAAATGGCTAAATTAGCTAAGGCCAGCTATGCAAATGCCCTACATTTATTTCCACCAAAAGAAAATGAGTGGATTCCACGCACTGAAATTTGTAGTTCGTTGACCCATTTTAATTTGGACGAAGTATGGAAGATTTCAGATGAATTTTTCCGACACAACATTTCAAATGGCTGGATCGAGCGATATCGAAGTAAACAAGACGTTAATTGGATGAAAGAAACACTGGATGAACTAGTATTATCTGGTTTTTACAGAAAACCAGGATTTGAAGATAATTTTAATCGGATCAAACAAGCTATTTCTACTCAAAAAATGAGTGCCTGCGAAGCGGCGGAGGAATTGTACAGTCTCTTTTCGAAATAATTCTCCGTTAAAACTCCTAGAATATTATTTTTTTAAAACCTCCAAAGCCTTTAAAAACTCATTATCTTCTGAATTATAAACTTTATAAAACCCAAGATCATCAAACAGCTGTTGTGCAATTTGAGCTTTCAAGAGGCGTAAAATTTGTTTTTTACTTTGAAAAACTGAATTTTTAACAACCGGTATTTTGTATTCTCTTTGGGCATATGACACAAATTGGGCAAGGAGCATGTCGTCCACATTGAATCGCACTATGAAATCGTCTACACTTTTCCACTGTCCTCGCTTATTTTCTACATAATCGAATGAAAATGCCTGAAAAACAGGGGAAACACGTAATGCTGTATAATACATATTGCTTCCCGTTGAATCGAAAGGAACAAATATATCTGGCATAATTCCACCCCCGCCATAAACAATCTTTCCCTTGGGTGTTTTAAATTTTAATGAATCTACAAAAATAGAACTGTCCGGTTTGTATAATTCTGCGTCGTTCTCTTCTCCACGATCCATGTAATATTGATCGTATTTTCCATTGTATGGGCGCTGAATACACCGTCCCGTCGGTGTATAATATCGGGCAATAGTCAAACGAATAACGCTTCCATCTCTCAATTTCGTGTCCTCTTGCACCAATCCTTTTCCAAAAGAGCGCCGACCAACTATGATTCCTCTATCATTGTCTTGAAGAGCCCCAGCTAATATCTCACTTGCCGAGGCAGAGCCAGCATTAATCAATACGACTAAAGGAATGTTTTCTAAATCACCAACCGAAGTTGCTTTGTATACTTTAGTTCCTATTTTCTTACCTATCGTCTTTAAAATTAATTTTCCGTCCTTTAAAAATTCATCTACAATTTCTGTGGCAGACCCCAAAACCCCACCCCCATTATTGCGTACATCAATAATTAGTTTTTTCATTCCCTTACTTGTTAATTCTGCTGCCGCTGCCCGAAACTCTTCAGCCGTAGTTACAGAAAACTGATCTATTTTAATATATCCTACATCGCCTAGTAAATAATATGAGGCAACAGATTCAATTGGAATAGTTCCGCGTATTATTTCAAAACTCATTTTTTTCTTCTGGCGAACAAGCTCAACCTTCACCCTCGTTCCCTCTTTTCCTTTAAGCATAGACATTACTTTGTCCGACTCTATTTTAACACTTGCCACATTTTTTCCATCAATTTTCAAAATTTTATCCCCTGCTTTAATACCTATTTTTTCAGATGGGGAGCCCTTGATTACATGGGTAATACAAACGGTATCACGAAGAACAAAATAACGCATGCCCACGCCGCCAAATTTTCCCTCAATAATTTCAGCGGCTCTCTGTTGCTCACTTGCTGGAATATAATTCGAATGGGGGTCTAATTTGTGAAGCATTTCTACAATACTCTCCTCAAACACTTTATCAGGATTGACATCATCAACATAATTGTTTTCAACTAAATTTAGAATGTCCTGTAGTTTTTGTAGGCGATTTCCATCGTATCCGCCAGATGTAAAAACCCTATTTCGCGTAACGTAATATCCAAGGGATAATCCAACACAAACCGCTATTGATAAAATAAAAGGAAGCCACCACCTATTCTTCTCCATTATCAGTAATTTCAATTTTTTCAACTAATACGCCGGCACTTTTTAAAAAATTAATGCCCTCATTATCCTTATATTCCTGTTGATATACAACTCGAATAATTCCAGACTGTATAACCAGTTTGCTGCATTCCTTGCAGGGCGAAAGAGTCAAATATAACGTTGCGCCCAAACAATTGTTCGTAGATTTGGCCACTTTTAAAATCGCATTTGCTTCTGCATGTAAAACATACCAATGTGTTTCACCAAGTTCGTTTTCGCAACAGTTATCAAAACCAGACGGAGTGCCATTATATCCATCAGATATGATCATTCCGTCTTTAACAATAATCGCTCCGACCTTTTTTCGTTTACAATGTGATAACGCCGCCCAAGAAGAGGCTAGTCGTAAATATGCTTTATCATATTTTAATTGTTTTTCGGGATTTAGGCCTACCATTTCTTAATCAGCTTTTAATAAATTTATATCCAACCCCACGAATTGAATGAAAAAATTTTGGCTTCCTTTGATCAGTTTCAAACAACTTTCTAAATCCTACTATAAAATTATCAACGGTTCTACTTGAAGGATACTGATCCTGGCCCCAAACAACATCTAAAATTTCATCTCTTGAAACTACTTCTCCTGATTTAGAGGCAAATAACCGTAATAAATCTATCTCTTTTTTTGTTAAAATAGACACAATAAAATTGTTTTCATCACACACTTCAAAAGTATTAAAATTAACTGTTTTGGTATTTATTTTTATCGTATTTTGTGGATTATTGATCTTTTGGGGTTTTAATAAAATTGAAACTTTGAGTAAGAGTTCTTCTAAATCAAACGGTTTTACCAAATAATCTGTACCGCCTCTTTTTAATCCTGTGATTCTATCGGCGGTCGTTCCTTTTGCAGAAAGGAACAGAATCGGTACATCACTGGTTTTTCTTATTGTTTCGCACAATTCAAGGCCGCTCACTTCGGGTAGCATAATATCTAATATAATTAAATCTGTTTTCTCGAGTTTAGATACGCTTACTAATGCCTCGTAACCATTAATAAAAGAAATAACAGAATGGCCTTCAAGCTCTAAATTAAATTTAATTAATTCGTTTAAGCTTGTTTCGTCTTCTATTAAAGCTATTATAGACATGGGATTGCTTTACACAAAATTACATTTTATCAATGAATTTCTACTAAGAATCTGTTTCTTTGTGGAGAAGAAACATAAAAATGCCAATAACTACCGATGAACTTAAAAAGTACTTAAAAAATTTAGGTTTTCAGAACTTAAACGAACTTCAACACCGAATGCTAACTTCCAAAAGTAAGAATCACATTTTGCTTTCACAAACTGGCTCCGGTAAAACAATTGGTTATTTAATGCCACTAATTGATTCTATTCAGTCAGAATCAAAAGATCTGCAAGCATTAATAATTGCACCAACGCGCGAATTAGCAACGCAAATTGAACACGTTTTTAAATCAGTAAAATGTGGCTTGAAAATTATCACTTGTTATGGTGGGCATTCGATTAAAATAGAAGAGAAAAGTTTAAATCAACAGACTCAAGTTGTCATTGGGACGCCTGGCCGACTTTGTGATCACATTGATCGTGGAAAATTAGACTTATCAAAAGTTAGATCATTAGTTATTGATGAATATGATAAATGTTTGGAGTTTGGTTTTTTTACTCAGCTTGCGTTTATAACTCATGAGTTAGGGCGCTTAGAAAAAACGACTTTAGTTTCGGCAACGGAACTAGCAGAAATACCTGATTTTTTTCCTGTTAAAAATTTTGAAACAATTCATTTTCTTACTTCTCAAAATGAGCCCAACTTTGTTAAGTGGAAAGTTACTGTTACTCCAGACTCCAAATTTGAAGGGTTATTAAACCTGTTAACTTCATTTCGCGGCGAGCAAGCTATCGTGTTTTGTAATTTTCGGGAAGTAACAGAGAAAATTGTTGGGTATTTGGATGAACATTTTTATCCTGCTGTTTTTTACCACGGAGGAATGGAACAAGACGATCGTGAAAGGTCGTTATTAAAATTTAGAAATGGAAGTGAACACACGTTAGTCTGTACAGATTTAGGTTCACGAGGACTAGATATTCCTGAAATTAAACACGTTGTTCATTTTCAATACCCACATTCTCAAGAAGCTTTTACCCACCGCAACGGACGAACAGCGCGTATTCAAAAACAAGGAAATATTTATTTACTGATGAATTCCGGAGAAACGGTGCCGGATTATATCGAAATTCCTGAAATAGAATTTAAATTAATGCGCGAGAAAATAACTCCTGTCTATCCTGAATGGATAACCATTTATTTTAGTGGAGGCAAAAAAAATAAAATTAATAAAATTGATCTCGTTGGTTTTTTATTTCAAAAAGGGAAAGCAAAAAAAGAAGATATTGGGTTGATCTCTGTTCTCGATTTTTCTTCGTTTGTAGCGATAAAACGAAAAAAATCGAAAGAAATTCTTAAAATCATTCAAGGAGAAAAAATAAAGGGGCAAAAGATAAAAATAGCCCTTGCTCGATAAATTAGTTATTACAAATTACAAACAATAGTGGTTTTTTATTTTTCTTGTCGTTAATAAAATCAATAGGTTGAGAAAAGGAATTATTAACGTTAAAATTAACAGGGTATTAATTCAATGTGAATAACTCCTTAAATGTTTTTGTAGGATTTTACGAGTTCTTGTATATACATGACTGAAAGTGAAAAATACTATACTTTTATCCCTTTTTTTTACACTTTTTATTCCCTTGTTTTCCACGTTTACATTATTAACAATTCTTCTTTTTTATAAACACGGTGTTTTATAAATAACATTCTGAAAAATGTTAAATAACTGTTTATTTGGTATTTATAAAATTATAAATTGTTTATAAAATTGTTTTTATATGTAAAACTCAATCTTTTTCCTTCAAGTTAAATTAGTTACCCACATATAAACAACCTTAATAATTATAATAAAGAATAAATTATTTTAAATTTCTTTTTTATTCATTATTGCTTTAACAAAAGACTTCTATTTATGTTAAATTATTTTTTTTTGAGGATATGTACTAATTTAGTAGAATAGAAACGGCTTTTATACCATGGATGCTTTTCAAGATTTATTGAATCAAATTGATTCATTTATTCGAAAATACTATAAAAATCAATTAATTAAAGGTTTTTTTCTATTCACTAGTTTCTTTTTATTTTCCTTTCTCCTAACTTCTGTTTCTGAATATTTTGGTCATTTTAATCAAAGAATTAGAGCTTTATTCTTTTTTTCATTTTTACTAATAAATGGGATAATTTTAATGAATTATATAATAATTCCAATATTAAAACTAATTTCTTTTGGAAAAAGAATTAATCGCTATCAGGCTGCTGATATTATTGGTTCTTTCTTTCCTGAGGTTTCCGATCGATTAAAAAACACACTTCAACTCAAAGATTCATTGGATTCGAATGAGGGAAATATTGAATTATTGAGAGCTAGTGTTGCACAGCGATCTGAAACATTGAATGTAGTATCTTTCTCAAATGCCGTTAATTATCAGGAAAACAAAAAATACCTAAAGTATTTACTCCCTGTTTTTCTTTTATTTTCAGCTGTTTATTATTTCGCTCCGAATTGGGTATTGGAAGGAACTGAACGTGTGGTAAATTACACGGAAGAATATAAACCGAAAGCACCTTTTACCTTTCATCTACAAAACACCAATTTACAAATTGAGGAAGGTCAGGATTTTAAGGTTATTATTCGATTAAAAGGAAGTGAATTTCCTGAACAAGTTTATTTGATTTCCGAAAGTGGTAAGTTTTTAATGGAAAAAACGGCTAAAAATGAATTCACAGGTTGGTTGAAAAAAGTTAAAAACACAACTCAATTCCATGTTCAAGGAAATGAATTTATAAGTTCAAAATATACGTTACGTGTTATCGGAAAAGCAGTTATCGGAAAATTACAAGCTAGATTAATCTATCCAAAATATTTGGGTAAAAATCCAGAGTTGATTCAAAATTCTGGAGATCTCACTGTTCCAGAAGGAACTTCAATCGAATGGACAGTTCAAACAAAAAATACCGCGTTTGTTGATTTTATTTTTAATGGTAATTCCCAAAGAAATACTAAGAACCCATTTACTATTCAAAAAATCATTAAAGATAATTCCCAAGGAAAAATTGAATTTGCAAATGCTGTTACTAAAAAAATTGAATCTACTTCTTTTCTTATTTCCGTAATTAAAGATGCTTCTCCATCTATTCAAGTAGATGAATTTACAGATTCTATTAAAGAAGGGGTGCGTTATTTTTCAGGTCAAATAGCTGATGATTACGGTCTTAATTCGTTAAATTTTGTTTACACAGTATACTCGGAAAATGTAAAACCACGGTCGAATACCTTAAATGTAAAACCGGTTAACGGAACACAATTAGCTTTTGATTTTGCAGTTGATTTTCGTCGTGAAAATGTTAAATTAAAAGATAGAATTGAATATTATTTTATTGTGGGTGATAATGATGGAATCAATGGGTCAAAATTTACAAAATCACAAACTTATATATACGAACTTCCCACGCTTGAGGAGCTCAATGATCAGCGAGAAATAGATCAAGCAGAGCTTCAAAAAGAAATGAACGATATAATTAATAAAACACAAGATTTTCAGAATAAAGTGGAAAAATTGAAAAAAGAAATAATGAACTCAAAGTCAACAGATTGGGAAAAACTCAATAAAGTGGAAGAATTAAAAAAAGAACAACAGAATCTCCAAGAATCTCTTGAAAAAATTAAAGAAGAAATGAATCAAAGCATGGAAGAAAAGAATCAACTTTCTGAAATGGATAAAGAATTAGTAGAAAAACAGGAAATGATTGAAAAGTTGTTAGAAGAGGTAATGGATGATGAATTAAAAAAGCTTTTAGACGATTTAATGAAGCTAATGGAGGAAAACAATAAACAGGAAATAAAGAAAGAACTAGATAAAATAGACCAATCAGCTGAAGATATGAAAAAACAGCTAGATAGAAGTCTTGAGATGCTTAAACGTCTTCAAGTGAACGAAAAGATTGATGATATAGAAAAAGAATTAAACGAGCTAGCTAAAAAACAAGAAGAATTAAAAAAAGATATTCAAGAAGATAAATTAACAGAAGAAGAGTCTGTAAAAAAACAAGAGGAGTTGAATAAAAAGTTTGACGACCTTAAAAAGGAATTGGAGGAACTCAAAAAATTAAATGAAAAACTGGATAAACCGATGAATTTGGGCGACACAGAGTCTTCTGAAGAAAAGATTTCTGATGATATGCAAGAATCAAAAGAAAATTTACAAGAGGGGAAAGATAAAAAAGCTGGTGAAAAACAAAAATCTGCTGCCGATGAGATGAAAAAATTGGCTGAACAGTTGGATAAGCAACAACAAGAAGCCAACAAACAACAACAGGAAGAAGACATAGATTTATTAAGAAACATACTCGAAAATCTCATTAAATTAAGTTTTAATCAAGAAGACGTAATGAATAAATTTACAAAAGTAACCGATACCGACCCAGCCTATAAGAAATATGGACGACAACAACGTAGAATAATTGATGATACTAAAATTGTAAAAGATAGTTTATTAGCTCTAGCAAAAAGACAACCTAAAATAGCAACTTTCATAGATCAAGAATTAAATTCTATCGAAATAAACCACGATTTAGCTATAGACGACATTGATGAGCACCGTAGAAGGGAGCTTAATAAACATCAGCAACTAGCTATGACGTCTTATAATAATCTTGCTTTATTATTAAACGAAAGTCTTCAATCGATGCAACAGCAAATGCAAAGTATGATGGAAGGGAGTGGGCAATGTAATAACCCAGGTAAAAAAGGAAGGCCAAAATCAGGTCAAAATATGTCATCTGAAGATATGAAGCAGATGTTGAAAAAACAGTTAGAACAAATGCAGAAAGGCCCTAATAAAGGAGGAAAAGAACCAGGAGAAAAAGAGGGATTAGAAGGAAAACCCGGAGAAAAACCCGGGCAAGGAGGCATGAATGGTATGGGGTCTAAAGAAATAGCTAAAATGGCGGCAGAACAAAATGCAATCAGACAAAGGCTTGAACAATTAAAAAAGGAATTAAATAAAGAAGGAAAAGGACAAGGAAACCAATTAAATCCTTTGATTAAAGAACTTGAAGAACAAGAAAAACAATTAATAAATAAAAAGTTTAATAATGAATTATTAAATAGACAGAAAGATATTATAACACGCTTATTAGAGAGCGAGAAAGCATTAATGAATCGCGGTTTTGAGGACAAAAGAGAGTCAAAATCAGGAAAAGACAAAAACTCTGGTAACAAAATAAATTTAGATGAGTATAACAAGGAAAAATTAAAACAAGTTGAAATATTACGTTCAGTTGACCCGATGTATAGGAAATACTATAAGGATAAAGCGAACCAATATTTTAATATAAAGTGAAATTTTGGTTTTACAAATATGAAAAAAGGATTTAAAATAATTGATTCATTGCAAATCACATCTAATTTTTCTTCGTTAACAGAGGTTGAAAATTTAGTGGATCGTGTTTGTGTTAACTTAGGCGTTGAGGAAGATTCGTATGGAAATGTATTAATTGCCGTGACAGAGGCAGTGAACAATGCAATTCAGCACGGGAATGAATTTGATACCAGGCTTTTTGTGGATGTTGCTGTAGGCGATCAACCCCAAGAATTTTGTTTTAATGTAAAAGATGAAGGTCGGGGATTTGATTATACAAATTTACCTGATCCAACTGCACCAGAGAATATTTTGAAAGAAAATGGTCGCGGGATTTTTTTAATGAAAAGCTTGTCTGATAACGTTGAGTTTGAAGAATCTGGATCTAGCGTAAGTTTATATTTTAATAAGTGATTGATTTTCAGAGCATTAATATTGAAATTCCGGATTTTAATTCGGAATTTTTTGTTTTATCTTTTACCAAATTACTTGAGCAAGAGTCAAAAGTACTTGGTGATATTTCTATTATTTTTGTAACTGATTCGTATTTGTTAGAAATGAATCAAAAGTATTTGGATCATGATTATTATACGGATATTATAACGTTTGATTACTGTGTGACGAATATTGTGTCTGGAGACTTGTTTATTTCTGTTGATCGCGTTCAAGAAAATGCAGGAATAGTAAATGTTGGTTTTCTAACAGAATTACATAGGGTTATGATTCATGGTATTTTGCATTTATGTGGTTACAAAGACAAAACGGATGAAGAAAAAAGAGTAATGCGCGCATTAGAAAATAAATATTTGAATTAAGTGTTTCACGTGAAACATTATATATGCTAAAAGAATACGATATTATTGTAGTTGGCGCTGGTCACGCTGGATGTGAGGCAGCAAATGCTGCCGCTAAAATGGGAAGTAGTGTTTTATTAGTTACAATGAATATGAATACGATAGCCCAAATGAGTTGTAATCCGGCAATGGGCGGCGTGGCGAAAGGTCAGATAGTTAGAGAAATTGATGCCTTGGGTGGTGGCTCTGGAATCGTTAGTGATTTAAGTGCGATACAATTTAGGATGTTAAATAGATCAAAAGGCCCCGCAATGTGGTCCCCGCGAACCCAAAACGATAGAATGCGTTTTTCTGAAGAATGGAGATTACTTTTAGAGAGAAATCCTAATGTGGACTTTTGGCAGGACATGTGTAATGGTTTATTGGTTGAAAAACAGCGAATAATTGGTATTAAAACTTCTTTAGGAATCAATATTTATTCTAAAGCAGTCGTTTTAACAAATGGAACATTTTTAAATGGATTAATTCATATTGGAGAAAAACAAATCGGGGGAGGCCGAGTAGCAGAAAAGGCCTCTACAGGAATTACAGAGGATTTGATTAATCTGGGTTTTGAGTCAGGAAGAATGAAAACAGGAACACCCCCTAGAATCGATGGGCGTACATTGGATTATTCAAAAATGGAAATTCAAAATGGTGATGAAAATCCGACGAAATTTAGTTTTACTGATACTAAACCATTAAAAACCCAAAGGCCTTGTTACATTACTTATACGAATAATCAAACACACGAATTACTTCGTTCGGGTTTTGATCGATCGCCAATGTTCAATGGTTCAATAGAAAGTACAGGGCCGCGCTACTGTCCTAGTATTGAAGATAAAATAAATCGTTTTTCCGATCGAGATAGGCATCAAATATTTGTAGAACCTGAAGGATGGAGCACAATCGAAATTTATGTAAATGGATTCAGTACGTCTTTACCAGAGGATATTCAAAGCAAGGCCATAAAATCCATTCCAGGTTTTGAAGGGGCTAAAATGTTTCGCCCTGGATATGCAATTGAGTATGATTATTTTCCACCGACTCAATTATTTTATACTCTTGAAACTAAATTAATTGAAAATTTATATTTTGCAGGACAAATAAATGGAACTACAGGTTACGAAGAAGCTGCGTGCCAAGGTTTAATAGCTGGGATAAACGCCCATTTGAAAATCAACGAAAAGAGCCCATTTGTCTTGAAAAGAAGCCAAGCATATATTGGTGTTTTGATAGATGATCTAGTAGGAAAGGGAACCGAAGAGCCCTACAGAATGTTTACAAGTCGCGCAGAATATAGAATTCTTTTACGACAGGACAATGCAGATCTTCGTCTAACAGGTTTAGGATATGAATTAGGTTTGATTGATGAGGCCAGGATGGGTGATGCGCGCAATAAAGAAAGTAATACCCAAGAAATAATCACCAAAATAAAGAGAACAAGCATACTCCCCTCAGAAGTAAATGATTTACTATCTTCTCGTGATAGTTCGTTAATCAAACAGCAAATTAAACTCATTTCATTAATAACTAGACCACATATTGAATTAAAAGATTTAATAAATATTTCGACAGAGGTTAATGAATTATACAATCGGTATTCTTTTGAAACAATGGAACAAGCTGAAATTCAAATGAAATATGAAGGCTATATTGAACGTGAAAAAGAACACGCCTCTAAACTAGATAGATTAGAGGCATTACCAATTCCTGATACCCTGTCTTATAAAGAGATTAAAAGCATTAGTATCGAAGCAAAAGAAAAACTAATAAAGATAAAACCGAAAACCATTGGTCAGGCATCTCGAATTTCTGGCGTGTCACCAAGTGATATATCAGTTCTATTGATTCATCTTGGAAGGTGAATGTTTCACGTGAAACAAAGAGGCAATTTATGTTTAATGTCAAAATTTAATGAATTCAGAATAGTTTATTAAAAGTATTCAAGAAATGTATTATCTTAGATAAATATTTTCTTTCATGCTTTCCGCCGCCTCATCTCGCAAACTTTTTTTGTTAGACGCCTATGCGTTAATATATCGCGCATATTTTGCCTTTTCTAAAAATCCCAGGATTAATTCAAAAGGACAAAACACTTCAGCTGCATTTGGTTTTACCAATGTGTTGATTGATATTTTGAAGACTGAAAAACCGACACACATTGCAGTTGTATTCGACCCACCCGGAGGGTCTATAAGTAGACAAGCTGAGTTTGAGGACTACAAATCAAATAGGGACGAAATGCCTGAAGACATTCGTTCCATGATTCAACCAATCAAACGAATAGTTGAAGCATTCAACATTCCGATAATAGAAGTTGCTGGTTATGAGGCAGATGACGTAATTGGGACGCTTTCGAGTAAGGCCGAAAAAGAAGGATTTTTAACCTATATGATGACTCCTGATAAAGATTACGGGCAATTGGTGACAGAAAAGAGTTTAATATATAAACCTGGCCGTAGTGGTAATTCTCCCGAGATACTCGGAGTAAAGGAAGTGTGTAAAAAATTTGAGGTTGAAAATCCATCACAAGTAATTGATATTTTAGGTTTATGGGGCGATGCATCAGATAATATTCCCGGAATTCCCGGAATAGGAGAGAAAACAGCTAAGCATTTAATTAAAATTTATGGTAGTGTTGAGAACTTAATTGATAATGTTGATCAACTAAAAGGGAAACAACAAGAAAATGTACGCAATTTTGCTAATCAAGGTAGGGTATCAAAAATGTTGGCAACAATTATTACCGATGTTGAGGTTGACTTTGATGAGAAAGTATTGCTTGTAGAGCCTGTTAATGCCGATAAAATTAGAGAAGTGTTTTCGGAGCTTGAATTTGTAGCACTTGCCAAAAGGATAATAGGCGATGAAATTATAATTTCATCGCAAATAAAAAAGTCATCTGACGTAGTTACTGAAAGCCAACTGGATTTATTTGGTTCGCAAAGCATGCTGGAGCAACAAGAAACAGCCAAAACGGCATCATATAAGACGATAGTAACCGAGAGGCCTAGTTATCATCTTATTTCCACTGCCGACGAACGAAAAGAACTAGTAGAATTGTTACTGCAACGAGATCAGGTTTGTTTTGATACGGAAACAACAGATATTGATGCGCTACACGCTGATTTAGTAGGTTTTTCTTTTTCATACAAGGCTAGAGAGGCATTTTATGTTTCTGTTCCTAATAATTTTCAAGAGGCAAAAAAAATTGTGGAAGAGTTTAAACCATTTTTTGAGTCTAAATCAATTGAGAAAATCGCACACAATATTAAATATGATTTAAAGGTTTTAAATCGCTATAGTATTTGTGTTTCCGGGCCCACTTTTGACACAATGATTGCCCAATATTTGATAAATCCTGAATCTAAACAAAGCATGGATTATATGGCAAATTATTATCTCGCTTATCAGCCGATTTCAATAGAAACATTGATAGGGAAAAAGGGTAAAACTCAAGGCAATCTGCGTGATGTACCTCCAGATCAAGTTGCTGATTACGCCTGTGAAGACGCGGATATTACTTTCCAATTGAAACAAATTTTAGAGCCCGAAATTCAAAAAGAGCATTTAAAAAAATTGTTTTATGAAATTGAAATGCCTCTTGTTGAAGTTTTAAAAGACATGGAGAAAGAAGGTATCGCTATCGACATTAAAGCGTTGCAAGAGTATTCAAAAGAATTGGAAAGCGCTTTACTTCGTTTAGATGGCGAAATAAAAACGTTTGCTGGAATAAATTTTAATATAGACTCTCCTAAACAATTGGGAGAAGTTCTTTTCGAACACTTGAAAATTTCAAATAAAGCAAAAAAAACAAAAAGCGGACAATATGCTACTTCTGAAGATATATTAATTAAACACGAGAAAGACCACCCAATAGTGCCCCTTATTTTAGAGTTCAGACAATTGCGTAAGCTTAAAAGTACATATGTTGATCCCCTTCCAACTATGTGTGACAGCGATGATGGGCGGATTCATACTAATTTTATGCAAACAGTCACAGCAACCGGTCGCTTGAGTTCTAATAATCCAAATCTACAGAACATACCTATTCGATCGGAAAAAGGAAAAGAAATTCGCAAAGCGTTTGTTCCCCGCTCATCAGAATATCAAATTATGTCAGCGGATTACTCTCAAATAGAGCTACGTATAATTGCTGCTTTAAGTAGGGATAAAAGTATGACAAAAGCTTTTCAGGAAGGGGCGGACATTCATGCTGCTACGGCGGCTAAAGTTTTTAATGTTTCTTTTGAGAACGTCACAAGAGATCAACGAAGTGCGGCTAAAGCAGTTAATTTTGGAATTATTTATGGGCAGTCTGCTTTTGGCTTGTCTCAAGCCTTAAATATTTCGCGAACAGAGGCAAAATCGATAATAGATAGTTATTTTAATCAATTTAGGGGTTTAAAATCGTATATGGATTCGATAATTCACTCAGCTCGCGAGAAAGGTTATGTAGAGACAATTATGAAACGAAGAAGATATTTACCAGATATAAATTCGTCTAATGCAGTTGTGAGGGGTTTTGCCGAGCGAAATGCTATAAATGCACCCATTCAAGGTTCAGCAGCGGACATTATTAAAATAGCAATGATTTCAGTACATAAATCAATGAAAGAAGAGGGCGTAAAGTCAAAAATGATTTTACAAGTTCATGATGAGCTTCTTTTTGATGTTCATGTGTCTGAGAAAATTTTAATGCAAGTTTTGGTGAAAGAGTCAATGGAAAAAGCACTGAACCTTCAAATACCAATGGAAGTAGAAATGGAAATGGCTAATAATTGGTTAGACGCACACTAAATTGTCATTATTTTCTGCCGAATTGTCATATTTCCTTTATCTGTGTGTGTAGTTTGTCAGTATTTTATTTCAGAATTTAGATGGCATATAAATTGCCATTGGTCGATTTAAAAATTGAAAATAATTTAACATGGGAAAAATAATAGGAATTGATTTAGGAACTACAAATTCATGTGTTTCTGTTATGGAGGGCAACGAGCCGGTTGTAATTTCAAATGCGGAAGGAAAACGAACTACTCCATCAGTGGTAGCATTTGTCGAGGGGGGAGAACGAAAAGTTGGAGATCCAGCGAAACGTCAGGCGATAACAAATCCAACAAAAACCATTTATTCGATTAAAAGGTTTATGGGAAATTCTTACGACGAAACTAAAACAGAATCAGGGCGTGTTCCATATGAAGTAGTGAAAGGCGAAAATAATACGCCACGAGTTAAAATAGACGATAGAAATTATACCCCTCAAGAGATATCGGCGATCATTCTACAAAAAATGAAAAAAACAGCCGAAGATTATTTGGGTCAAGAAGTTACGGAAGCAGTTATAACTGTTCCGGCATATTTTAATGATGCTCAAAGACAAGCAACAAAAGAGGCAGGAGAAATAGCAGGGCTTCAGGTTAAACGAATTATCAATGAACCTACAGCGGCGGCATTAGCATATGGACTTGATAAAAAAAGCGTAGATATGAAAATTGCCGTTTTTGATTGTGGGGGAGGAACCCATGATGTTTCTGTCCTTGAACTAGGAGACGGTGTTTTTGAAGTTTTGTCTACAGATGGAGACACACATTTGGGAGGCGATGATTTTGATCAAAAAATCATTGATTGGTTAGTTCAAGAATTTAAAGACGAAAATAGTGGACTAGATTTAAGTAAGGATCCTATGGCTCTACAGCGCTTGAAGGAGGCTGCAGAAAAGGCAAAAATAGAGTTGTCAAGTACAACTACGTCTGAAATTAATTTACCTTATATAATGCCAGTTGATGGTATTCCAAAACACTTAGTAAGGTCATTAACTAAAGCAAAGTTTGAACAGCTGGTTGCTGATTTAGTAGCAAGAACTATTGATCCTTGTAAATCAGCATTAAAAAGCGCCGGCCTTTCAGTTACTGATATAAATGAAATTATTTTAGTCGGGGGTTCAACCCGAATACCTGCAGTGCAAGAGGCTGTAGAGAAATTTTTTGGAAAATCACCGAGTAAAGGAGTGAATCCTGATGAGGTTGTAGCAATCGGAGCCGCTATTCAGGGCGGGGTATTGACGGGGGAAGTAAAAGATGTTCTTCTATTAGATGTAACCCCCCTTTCTTTAGGAATCGAAACAATGGGCGGTGTTTTTACAAAATTAATTGATGCGAATACAACTATTCCAACTAAGAAAAGCGAGGTGTTCTCTACTGCAAGCGATAATCAGCCGTCTGTTGAAATTCACGTTTTACAGGGCGAAAGGCCCATGGCAAAAGATAATCGTACAATTGGGCGGTTCCACCTAGATGGTATTCCGCCAGCACAACGGGGAGTTCCTCAAATTGAAGTAACGTTTGACTTAGATGCAAATGGAATTATTAACGTTAGCGCAAAGGATAAAGGAACAGGTAAAGAACAAAAAATACGAATTGAATCTTCTTCTGGTCTTAGTCAAGAGGAAATCGAGAAAATGAAACGCGAAGCCGAGTTAAATGCCGAGGATGATAAGAAAAAACAAAAAGAAGCAGAATTATTAAATAAAGCCGATGCTGTTATTTTCCAAACAGAGAAACAATTAAAAGAGTTTGGGGATAAAATACCAAGCGACAAAAAGCAACCTATAGACGATGCCCTAACCGAGTTAAAGACTCAATATGAAGCAAAAAACATTGATAATTTAGAAGGAGCATTAGAAAAATTAGAAAATGTTTTTCAAGCCGCATCTCAGGACATGTACAATGCGTCTAATTCAGGAGGAGAAGCAGGAGAACAGAATGAATCTAGTTCAAATCCACAAGACGAAGTTACTGATGTTGATTTTGAAGAAGTAAATGATAAAAAGTAATTAATAATATCGTAATTTTGAAGCGCCTTTCATTTACGAAGGGCGCTTTTTAGTTTATATGCTGCACGTAAAACGTATAGAACATTCTGAAAGTCAAGAGTGGGTTGTTTTTATTCATGGAGCTGGAGGAAGCTCTTCTATTTGGTATAAGCAAATTAAATCTTTTTCTGAGCGCTTTAATGTATTATTAATAGATTTGCGCGGACACGGAAAATCGAAAAACCACCAAACAGATAAAAAATATTCTTTTGAAATGCTTGCCAATGACGTTCTTTTAACAATAGAAAAAGAAAGCATTTTATCAGCACATTTTGTTGGTGTTTCTCTAGGAACAATAATCATTCAGCAAATCGCTCAGACAAAACCTGCGGTTGTTAAATCAATGATTTATTCCGGTGCTGTAACCAGATTAAATATAAAATCTCGTTTTTTGTTAAGGTTGAGCCGTATAATGCAGCCCTTTATACCGTACATGAGTCTATATAGTTTATTTGCGAGAATAATAATGCCAAAAAAAAAGCATAAATCCGCAAGAAGTTTATTTATAAACGAAGCAAAGAAGGTTATGACAAAAGAGTTTAACAGATGGTTTAAGCTAACCACAAGATTAACCTCTTATTTAGGTAAATTAGATTATGGACAAACGAGAGTGCCTACTCTTTATATTATGGGTAGGGAAGATTATTTATTTTTACCCCCTGTAATAGAGATAGTAAAAATAAATAAATCTGCAGAATTAAAGGTTATAGAAAATTGTGGACATGTTGTAAATGTTGAACGGCCGCAAATGTTTAATAAATATTCAATCAATTTTATTTATAAGAACACATCTTGTCATAAAGTTTAGGTAACAAGAATTGATTGAATTTAGCAAAGAGCGTTGGCTTAAGTCGCGTGAAAACTTCATAATAGTTGATTTATGAACGAGACAACAATGTGAAGGGAACTTTAGACAGTTTTTTGGAGTAAAATCAGATCGGGGTATCTAATTTGACGTATTCTGGTACTTGCAGATTTTAGGGTGGTTTACTTGTTTTCTTTTTGTTTATCCAATCGAAGATTTATTAATTCGATAGTAAAAGAAAAAGCCATAGCAAAATAGATATATCCTTTATCTAGATGTTGACCAAGTCCTTCGGCTAATAAAGACACCCCAATTAAAACTAAAAAAGCCAATGCCAAAATTTTGATAGATGGATTTTGGTTTACAAAAGATGCAATAGGCCCGGCTGCCACCAACATTACGATCATAGAGATTACAACAGCAGTAATCATTACCCAAACATGGTTTGCCATTCCAATAGCCGTAATTACTGAGTCTAAGCTGAAAACGATGTTAATGACCCCCATTTGTAAGAGAACAGCAGAAAACTCTTTGGATGACGTTTTGTTTTCAACGCCTTCTTCAACACCTTTCATTTTTAAGTGTATTTCGTGAACACTTTGGTACAACAAGAATAAACCACCACCAATTAGCAACAAATCTTTTCCCGATATTCCATTGCCCAGGATAATAAACAAATCATTTTCCTGTTGTTGAACCCAATTTATTCCCAACAGCATGATCACACGAATGATCATACCAATTATTAATCCGTAGTTTCTTGCTTTTTTGTGTTGGTTTTGAGGTAGTTTATTAGATAGAATAGAAATAAAAATGATATTGTCAATACCCAATACAATTTCTAAAATAGTTAAGGTAACCAAACTTACAATTATTTCCTGCATCGTTAAAAGCGTTTATGTGATTAGGGCCTAAAAGTAAATATTTTTTTAAACAAATTGACAATAATTAAAATTTGTGATTTGATTCTTTACATTATTTCGAGCATGTAATTTAATTTTTCGTGTTGTTTGTTTTTTTGACGAATAAGTTGTTATTTGTAAGAGCTATAAAATTGACATTCTCCTCTTCTAAAACGAGTTATTAAAACGGTAATAGCAACAATCAATTGATTTAATTCACAAGGGTGTTGACGGTATCATAAGC
>VGFL01000039.1 GCA_016868915.1 Bacteroidota bacterium
CGCATCTCTAACCAATTTATGTTCTTCAGATAACAAATCATCCATCTCATAATAATCAGGATGTACATATAGATCACTCTTCATTTTCTGTTTTTAAAGTACAAAATTACGCAATATTTAATTAGTCCACTTTAAACACAAAAAAAATAGGGTTGTTCATGAGGGAAGTTTTTTACATTATTTTTAAGTTATGAATGGGTAAGATAAATCTAATAAAAGTTTTTATAGATAAATTTTATGTACATTAGCTGTGTTTAATTTAGTTCAGTGAATAATAAATTTTATTTGAAAACTAATTTAACTGTGGAAACTCCCATCTGTTTTTGAGCTTTAATTATCACAAAACTTTTTACATCGTGGAAAAAACTATTTTACTTTTATTTTGCACATTATCTCTTAATTTATTTAGCCAATGTTGGAAATCCTTGGATATTGACGGGGATACTAATTCGCTTCATTACGGGATTCAAAATGATGGAACCTTATGGCAACTTTCGCCGAGTGGAATTCCAACTCAATTTGGATTTGGGATAAACTGGAAAAAATGTTATACAACTGGATCAAACTCTACTTTTTTGATAGCAGAAGATAGCACTCTGTGGGGTTTTGGCCCGAATTATTATGGTGAATTAGGAGTCGGAAATAATGATCCTCAACCAACGTTGATTCAGTTGAATAATTCAAAATGGATTAGTTTATCGTCCTCTTGGGGAATAACAACAGCAATCAAGGAAGATGGTACAATGTGGCTATGGGGAAATTTTACAATTTTATTTCCAGTACAAATTGGAACAGATAACGATTGGAAAGAATTGCATACTCACTTTTCTAATGTAATTGCCCTAAAAAGTAATGGTACACTTTGGTTTGGAAATGTAGGAGGAACCTTATTACAAGTTGGAACTGAAGCGGATTGGAGTTACATATGGATGAACAATGGAACTTGGTTTGGCATTAAGAATAATGGAACAATGTGGAACAATGGTGTTCAGGTTGGAACCGATTCCGATTGGAAACTGGTTAAGGGGCAAAATATTACCCTAGCCATAAAAAATAATGGATCAGCTTGGTATTGGGACCATTGGTCTAATATGGTAACAACCTCACCTATTTTATTAAATCAAAATATAGGTTTTAAAGATATTTCAGGGTCTCATACTGGTTATGACTACACTTATGCAATTTCAACTTCTGGTGAATTATATAAATTTTTCAATAATTGGAATACTATTCCCTATCTTTCCATAGATTCAAATTCTAATTATTTATGCTCTTCCGTTTCTTTTCAAGTCTTTAATGACCCAACCCAACAATGTACGGGAGGTACGGATTTAGAAGGAATTACAATTACTATTCAACCAGGAAATTACGTAGCCACTTCAGATCAAAATGGCTTTGCAAATGTTTCCAATTTACCTGATGGTAATTATATTGCCACTGTCGACACTACGAATCAAAACTGGGCATCCAACTGTCCGACGACCATCGGGTTTGAAGTTATTGATGGTTATGAGCCAACTGATTCAAATTATTTTTATTTGTTTAATACCAATCCATGTACTGACCCTGATGTAAGCATCTATGCTCCAACCCTACGACCTTGTCTTCCAAATCAAATGATTTATGTTTCTGCATGTAATCAAGCAACAGCAACAGGAATATTAAATGCTTCTTATGTAGATGTGGAACTTGATCCGCTTATGACAGTTACAGGGTCATCTTTGTCCTATACGAATCAAGGGAACAATGTTTATAGATTTCAGACTGGGGATTTATATCCGGGTCAATGCGTGAATTTTAATATTTCAACGACGATTAGTTCTCCAACTATAAGTTGTGCAGGTTTATTAGGATTAACTCTCTGCATGGATGCAAATTTACATCCAGTGGAACCATGTGTTTTAGACAACACTCCGTCAGACCCAATTGTTAACGATGGAACTGGTGGAACATTAAATGGATTTCCTCAACCATGTACTTTGCCTTGGGATCAAAGCAGTTTGAGTGTGGATGGTTGGTGTCAAGGAGATAGCGTTTATTTTTCAATAACCAATACAGGTGAACCTGGAGGTGGTGACATGGAATGTTATTCTCCGATGTGGGTTACTATTGATGGAGTTGTTACATACACCGACTCGATTATGATTCCAGGAGGAGAAACAGTAATTCTATCCTATTTTGGAAATGGACAAACATGGATTTTGAATGCTGAACAGCACCCCTTACATCCTGGTAACTCTCATCCCAATGCACATGTAGAAGCTTGTGGAGACACAGCTAATTGGACTCCAGATATTGTAAATGATTTCCCTCAAGATGATGCCGATCCTGTTGTTGATATTTACTGTGGAGTTGTAACAGGAAGTTACGATCCAAACGATAAAACAGGCTATCCAATTGGACAAACTGACCAAAAATACATTCAACCAAATCAACAATTACAATATGTGATTCGCTTTCAAAACACGGGAACTGATACTGCATTTACGGTTGTGATTCGAGATACTTTGGATACAGATTTGAATATATTTACAGTTACTTCAGGTGTATCAAGTCATCAATATGATTTTAGAATGTATGGACCACGAGTGTTAGAATGGACATTCAATAATATTAACTTACCGGATAGTTCAACCAATCAAGAAGGAAGTAATGGTTTTGTTACCTTCCATGTTGACCAAGTTCCAAACTTGGCTCCAGGAACAGAAATCACCAATGATGCTGATATCTATTTTGACTTCAACGACCCAATAACAACAAATACAACCATACATAGAATTTATGAGGGTTTTGTAAGTGTATTGAATGTGGAAGAATTAACTCAAAGCGGAAAATCACTTTTGGTTTACCCCAATCCAACCTCTAATTCCATTACCATCAAAGGAGATAAGAATATGCTTCAAACTTTCTCAATTTTTGACCAAATGGGAAGAGAAGTATTCAAGAGTAAATTGAATGGTATTACGACAGAAGTAAATCTATCAATTCTTTCTAAAGGAATTTACACCTTGAAAATTGATGGAAATTATAAACCTGCACAGATTATTAAGGAATAATTCAAATTGAACTTATAGAAAAAAAGACCTCCAAAGTGGGGTCTTTTTTTTATTAAAACAATTCCTGATAATGAAAAATTAATAGTACTATAACTATTAATTATACAATATTACTAGATATGGATATAAAGATTACTCTATTCAATCCAAATATTCGTTTTTTTCAAGCCTTTCCTGAACTAAAAGTATATTTTTCTCCTTTGTTTTTTGCCTTGTATCGATGGCTGTCTTTGTAAAATACTTGTGTTGATTTAAAAAGGATATTTGAATCTCATCCCATTTTCTATCGCTAGAGATAATAGCTCTTTCTTTTAATTCACGTCTCAATTTATCAGCAATCTCCTCAAAATCATTTCGACCCAAGTAATCAAGGTCAGCATCACAAATAATTTCCTGAAGTTTATTCGTCGGTTTGTGTGGAAATTCAGTAACAAAAATCAACTCTTTTATGGTTTGAATATGATCATGAGTGTAACCATATTCTGGAAGTATTTCTTCCGCCATACGCGCACCAATAGATTCGTTACTATTATAACTTTCTAAAAACCCAGCATCGTGAAAAATTGCAGCAGTCTTTAACAAAAATAATCCTTCATCAGTTACTCCTTCAAGTAATGCGATGCGCTCAACCGACTTAACTACATCCTTTGTGTGATTTAAACTATGATAATATAAATTAGATTCAAGACCAATTTCAAGCATTTTCAGAACATGATGCTCGGTTTTATAGTATTTTATTGTGCTGTAATGGTGCAGATTAACAATTTTAAGGAAGCGATCATTCGGATATAAGCCTTCATTATTCTTAGATAATTCAGGCTTTATACGGTGCACCACATACATATCCAATAATACTTTGGCCTTTGTTTGAACTTTCTCTTTAAACTCACATTCAAAATATGGTTCAATAAAAGAAAATGTTGATCCGGATATCATCACTTTCCCTGGCTCACCCAGCCTCTCCATTCGCTGAGCTTTATTAACCGTAGATCCCCAAATATCATATGCTAGACGTTGCGTACCAATCACTCCTGCAATAATGTTCCCAGTATTTATTCCCAATCGTATTTCCCAATATTCCTCATGATTAGCAATGGCTTCGTATTTAAGTTTTGACATATAATCCTGAATTTGAAGGGCAGCTAGGCAAGTATCAATAGGATTTGTAGAGTTTATTTCTGGTATACCTCCAGCACACATGTAGGCATCACCAATTGTTTTTATTTTCTCTAAATTATTTAAAACAATAATTTCATCAAATTTACGGAACATAACATCTAACCTATTCACTAAGTTATTGGGGTCCATATTTTCAGTGATTTTTGAAAACCCTACAACATCTGTGAACATAACCGTTACGGTACTGTAAGCTTTTGCTTTTACTTTTCCTTTTGTTTTTAATTCCTTAACGGAGGACTCAGGTAGGATATTTAATAAAATACTTTCACTTTTATCTTTTTCCAATTTTAAAAGAGCTTGCTGTTCCTCTACTTTGAATTTTTCTAATTGAATCTGCTTGTTTTGAATTTCAATCTGTTTTTTTTGTTCCCGAATTTCTTTCGTCCGTTCGGCAATTTTCAATTCTAACTTTACTTGTTCTCTTCTTCCTTGCTCAATTCTGCGTCTAACATAAATATAAGAAGCTAAACTCACAAGAATAATATTTAAACTCCAAAACCACCAGGTGTTCCAAAATGGAACTTGAATGCTAATTTCATAAATTAAAGTGGGTATCATACTTCTTAGAAAAACCATCTGTCAACTTGTGGTTTATTTGCTCATACTAATCTGAATTTTAACACAAAATTCGCATATAAATAAAAAGAATTCCAAAAGTAAGTCTTTTCAAAATCGCCTTAAACAGCGCTTTATATTAGACTTTTGGGGGTGTAGCAGAATTATCAAGATCTCGATCAAAGAGATATATACCGGCCTTGTCCCCGCTTATCAGTTTAAGTTTATCCAGAATCGTTCGTGCAAGCGCCTCCTCTTCAAGCTGTTCTGAAACATACCACTGTAAAAAATTGTGTGTCGAGTAGTCCTTTTCCTCTAAACAAATATTTACTAGATTATTGATACATTCTGTCACTCTAATTTCGTGTTCAAGTAATTTGGTAAAAACACTCTCAAGATTATCAAATTGGACAGGAGGTTTAGTTACTGGCGGAACTATTGCTTCTCCTCCTCTTTCATTTATAAACTTTATTAATTTAAGCATGTGAAAACGTTCTTCATCCGAATGAAGATACATAAATTTAGCCGTTCCATTTAGACCGTTATTTTCGGCCCAGGAGGCCATAGCAAGATAATAATGGGAAGATGAAGCTTCTTTTTCAATTTGATCATTTAAAGCTTGTTGAACTCTTAAATTCATGACAATAGGTTTTATTTACTAAGGTACAATTTTTAATTGGTTTTGTTCTGACAAATTAGAAGAAATCACATGTGAATGTATCTCATAACCTGAAATATTAAATGAGTAAAAACAATTCGAGGATTCGCGTTTCTTTCGAGATGATAATAAATATCATTCATTGTTTGCATAAAGGCTTGAATATTTTTCCCATTGATGAATTTTGCGAAATTACTCAAGAAATATGCTTCATCTTGAGAAAGTTTTACCAGAGCTCCAGGAGTGTAGTTTATCAAATTACTTTGGCGAATCAAATGTAGTGCATAAACCACAAATAATTTTTGTTTTTCCTTAGATTGCTGGGATGTATAATCCGCCCAATCTAGCATGGCATTAACGTCTTTCTTATACCCAAACCTCATCAAATTTTTAAAAATCTCTAAAAAATCAGCATTTTCTTGTTGTTTAAGTTGTGACGTGGCAGTAATATAATCTCCTTCGCTAAAAGAGGTACAACTCTGCGCGGTTTCAATATCAATCATTGTTTTTTGAACAAGATAACTTGTCAACTCTCCATCCTGGATTCTGGGGATAGATACTATCTGCATTCTAGAAAGTATCGTAGGTAAAATTCCATCAATGGACTCACAAAGTAAAAGAAATAAAGACCTTTCTGGAGGTTCTTCGAGTAATTTTAATAGTTTATTTGAGCAAATTGCATTCATTTCTTCGGCCATCCAAATGACATAAACTTTATGCCCGCCCTCAAATGATTTTAGGGTAGTCTTCCGAATTATTTCAATACTTTCGTCGGCACTGATAATAGGCTTACGCTCTCGACCGTCTATTCTCTGAGTCCATTCGTATAAATCAAAATAGGCACTCTCCCTAATCTGATCACGCCAATCTTGTAAATGTTTACTAGATGATTTAGTAATTGCTTGAACAACTGGAAAGAAAAAATGCAAATCAGGGTGTTGTAATTCACTTACTTTCCGACAGCTACTGCATTTGCCACAACTATCAGATTCAGCTTTGTTTTCACAAAATAAATATTGAATAAATGCCAAAGCCAGCGGGAGTGTCCCGTAGCCCATTTTTCCATGAAATAATTGAGATTGAGCAACCTTATCTTCTCTAATTTCATGAATCAGGTGTTCCTTTATTGTCTCCTGACCTATGACCTCCTTGAATAACATCAGTTAAAATTAATTCTAATTTTACAATCTTCAAGATATAATTTTATTTCAAACAAATATTTTATTTTTGGGATTGAAAAAACAAACAAAATGTAATTTACACTACTATTTTAAACGAATATATCTTTAAGTTGAAGATGTTAAAATACTCGCTAAATGTTATTTCTATTTTAATAAATTTAATCCCTTAATTTTTTAATTATATTAGTCGCATGACTTTAAAGAAAATATACTTACTTTTTTTAGCTGTTGGATTTCTAACGGCTTGTGGAAATGGAGAAGGAACTGCAAATTCTTCCTTGGAAAGAGAAAAATTAGAACTTGAAAAAAAGAAATTAGAACTCGAAGAAGCCAAATTCAAAGCTGAACAAGAAAAAGAAAAAAATTCAACGATCCAGAACGCTAATAGAAAAAATAAAATTACGGATTTAAATAAAAATGACTACGACTACCTTATCGGTAATTGGACGGGTATCATGAACAAGAAAAAATTAACTATTACTATTGAAAATATTAATGGAAATATAATTAAAGGCTACAATATTCTTGGTTCAAATAAAAGGCCATTAACAGGAAGAATTTACCCGGATAAGAGTAATGGAATTTTTAGTGAGCAGCTTAATTATGATGAGATATATAAATTGGTTTTAATCGAGCCCGGTGATGATAAGTGGGATGGTATTTTTAATATCCATTTTATGACAGGCATTGGGAAAAATGATAAAAGATTCTATTTTGGAGAAGGCAATTGGAAGTCAAATAACGGTAAATTAGAGCATCAATTTACAATACGAAAATAAAAATATTCAATTTATACATCACCATTATTTGATAATAAAAATGTTGCTATTTTAAGGTCTGATGCGGTAGTAATCTTAATATTTTCCTCGTTCCCTTGAACTAACTTAATAGAAACCCCTAATTTTTCTACAACGGAAGCGTCATCGGTAAATGAGTCAGAAAATTGGATTTCATATGCTGATTGAATTAATTTTTTAGCAAAAACTTGAGGCGTTTGAACAATTTTAAGTGAATTGCGATTAATCGGCTCAGATTTATTATCGCTAACTAATCGGACACTTTCTTTTATATCAAAAACAGGTATTACAGCCTCATATTTAATAATATTCTTCATTAAACTATCTAGTGTTTCGTTTGATACCAACGGTCGAACACCATCATGAATCGCTATCACATCACCCTTTGCAAATTTAATCGCCTTTTGAATCGAATGAAATCTTTCTTTTCCCCCTTCGACTAATGTTAACTCAAGTTCAAAATTATATTTTAAGCATAAATCTTCCCAGTATTTGAACCATTCTGATGGTAAAGTAAGAATAAATTGAGCTTTTGGATTAAATGAATACAATTTAAGCAAGGTATGCATAAGAATAGGCTTTCCGTTTATTAGAATAAATTGTTTTGGGACGTCAATTGACATTCGTCTTCCAAGCCCACCTGCAGTTACGATAAATGTAGTTGTCATTTTTTCAAAAATACATCTTTTTATTAAAATAAATTTGGGAAGAATTTTCTCAAATTTATTTGATTGATTTTTAATTCAAACAAACAAAAATTGTTAATGCTCTTTTTTTTACAAGGAAATATATTGAAATTTAACAACCTTTTGGCCTAATTTTCGTAACAAAAGAAATTAAAAATTCACGATTTTTAAATCGTTCAATTTGATAATATGCAATTTCAAAAACTATTTTTAGTATTTTTTTTAATTTATTCGTCTTTTTCATTTGCTCAAATAAAGAAACAACTTGCAAGACCGAGTGATTCTTTAAATAAAATTGGATTTGTTAATACAGTTGAACAAGGCCTTAAATTTTATCTGGCGGACATGGCTAAAAAATATAATTCTTCTGAATTAATGGCTGAACTTAATTATCAAGGAAATGAAATACCTACAGTTGGTGATGAAACATATTGCGAACGTTTGGAAAGGCTAAACGATATGAGTCCTTTTCATCTTGATTGCAATTCCATTACTCTTTCTGTCTTAAAAAATTGGGGAGATAAGAAGCGTTCTTTTATAAAAATTGTACTTGGGCGAGCTGGACTATATTTTCCAATGTATGAGGCGAAGTTGGCTGAATACGGTCTTCCATTAGAATTAAAATATTTATCAGTGATTGAAAGTGGATTGCGCCCTCAAGTAAAATCAAAAGCTGGTGCATTGGGCCTTTGGCAATTTATGTACGGAACAGGGCAGTATTATGGGTTAAAAGAAAATTCTTACATCGATGAACGAATGGATCCGGAAAAAGAGACGGATGCTGCTTGTCGCTTTTTGAAACAACTATACGACATTTATGGCGACTGGAATTTAGCCTTAGCTGCATACAATGCAGGGCCCGGAACGGTAAATAAAGCTATTAAACGCTCAGGTAATAAAACAACCTATTGGGAAGTAAGACCATACCTGCCAACTGAAACACAAGGATATGTACCCGCTTTCATTGCAGCTGCTTATTATATGAACTATTATAATGAGCATAATATTAAGCCGGCTGAAGTTAAGATAAACTTTTACACGCTTGACACAATCTGTTTACCGAAAGCTGTTCATATGGCGACGATTTCAAAATTGATGGATTGGAATCTTGAAGAAATCAAAGAATTAAACCCAATCTATAAAACAGCATACGTCCCTAAAGCTAGTCCGGCAAGTTGTATTTACGGTCCTTCAGATATTATAAGCAAATTAGTTGGCTTAGAAGATAGTTTGTATACCCTTGAAGAATCCATTTATTTTCCCAAAAAACCTGAACCTGCTCCTGTATTGGATACAACAAAAACGAAAGACTCTACGTTAGCAGAATTGAAAGAAATCCTTCATGTTGTAAAAATGGGTGAAACAGTAAAATCTATTGCACAAAAATACAATGTGAATACAGAAGATATTATGACGTGGAATCAGTTATCTACCGCAATTTTATCAGTTGGACAGGAAATTAAAGTAAAACAAAAAGCGGAAATTAAAACTCCTCCGGTGAATCAAAAAGAAAGTATGATTAACCAAACTGCTCCAAAAACTCAAAATACAACACAAACAAACATTCAGAATCAAAAACCTCAAACTAATACGAATAATGTAACCCAAAAACCAACTAATCAAAATACAACTGTAATTAAGAATATTAAACCAGAAAACAAAAAACCGGTTGAAACAAAAAAGTACCACACTGTTAAAAAAGGCGATACATTTACTCGTATTGCTGTAAATAACGGCTTGACCGTTCAGCAACTCAAAACATTAAATCCAGGAATAAATGCAGGAAAAATTCGTGCTGGTCAAAAAATCAGAATTAAGTAATGAATCGATATTTACTCTTTTTAGTACTTTATTTAAATATAACAAGCTGTGATGGCATCACAAAAAAATATTCCTCAAAAGGACTGAGCGTTACTGGAAAAGTTGGAGAAATTTTAGTGGTTTGTGATAAAAGCATCTGGGATACAGAAATTCATGATTACCTAGACTCAAACCTCACTCAATTTATTATGCCCTACTACCCCGATGTATCTACCTTTGAATTAATTCACAGAACTCCTTCCAAATTTACAGATGCTATCAAACGCTATCGAAATACCTTAGTATTAAAAATAGATGGGAATTATTCAGGAAAGGTGGCGAAAATTGAAAAAAAATACCACACTTGGGCAAATGATCAACTTTTAATTGAAGTTACTGCAAAAGATTACAACCAATTAGCTGAAGTTTGTAAAAATGGTATGGCTGACATTCATGCATCGTTTGACTACTACGAATGGAAACGAATTTTACACAATTTAAAATATAACAGCAGTCCAATATATACAACTCTTGAACAAAATTTTGGAATCACATTAAAACTACCCGAAGGTTCGAAAACTGTATGGAAAAGGGATAATTTCTATCGTATAGAATTCCCTACAGGTTCAAAACCGATTGAATTTGCTGGAACTGGCACACAAGATCCGGGAACTATCTTTTCCGGAATCATGATCTATCAGTATGATTTTAAAGACTCGGCCCAATTTGATTTAGCCCAATTACTAAAAGACAGAGACACCATGTTGAGATATAATGTTCCTCACCAGGTTGAGGATATGTATATGGGGACTCAATACTTAAAAGAAATTTATCCGGAAATTACTCGCACTCAAAATGCCTCAAAAAATATCTCAGGATTTGAAATGAGAGGCATGTTCCAATTTCAACATAAAACACTAAAGGGAACTGGCGGTGCATTTTGGGCTTTTCATTTTTTACATCCAAAACGAAAGAAAATTATTTGCATCAGTGGATATGTTGATGCTCCCTCAACCACAAGTTGGACGAATGCTCTTCGAGAAGTTCAAGCTGTTTGGAAGAGTGTTGAATTAATCAATTGAGAATGAACAAACTCTCAGCTTTAATTATAACATTCAATGAAGAACGAAATATTGTTCGTTGCATTGATTCCTTGCGGGAAATTGTAGATGAAATCGTTGTTGTTGATTCATTTTCAACAGATAAAACCATTGAATTATGTGAATCAAGGGGTGTAAAAGTAATTCAAAATAAATTTGAAGGACACATTCAACAAAAGAATTTCGCGTTACAACAAGCTAAAAATGATTGGGTGATTTCTTTAGATGCAGACGAGGCACTTACAGAAGAATTAAAAAAATCAGTTATAGAAATATTAAAAACTCCAACTCTGAAAGGATATAAATTCAATCGACTGACCAATTACTGTGGAAAATGGGTTCGCTATTGTGGATGGTACCCCGACACTAAATTACGCTTGGTGAATCGAAATTTTGCCATCTGGAAAGGAGTAAATCCACACGATAAGCTCGAACTTAATAATAATTTGAAAGAAGGATTTTTAAAAGGCGATTTACTTCATTATTCCTATTATTCGAGAGAGGATCATTACAAACAAATTGAATATTTTGGAAATATTGCAGCGCAAGAGAAATTCAAAAATGGAAAGCAAATAAATCCATTTTTGTTAGTTGGAAAAGTAATCGCGCAATTCGTCAAAAGTTATATAATTAAGTTTGGTATACTCGACGGAATTACAGGTTTGAAAATCTCTTATCGAAGTGCTTACGCCACTTTTAGAAAATACCAAATACTGAATCAACTAAAATGATCCCAAAAAGGATTATCATCTCAAGAACTGACAGCATTGGAGATGTTGTTTTGACTTTCCCCATGTGTGCTTGGATTAAGTATAATTTTCCAAAATCAGAACTGCTTTATTTAGGAAAGGAATATACCAAAGCGGTAATTGAAAGCTGTTCTGTGATTGATAAGTTTATCAGTTGGGATGCAATCCAACAAATGCCAAGTTCCAAAAAACTAATCTTCTTTCATGAATTACAAGCAGATACTATCATCCACGTTTTTCCAAATAAAGATATCGCTGCATTAGCAAAAAAAGCAAAAATCACTAATAGAATTGGAACCTCCCATCGTATTTTTCATTTCCTAACATGTAATTATAAAGTTAATTTTTCGCGGAAAAAATCTGATTTGCACGAAGCGCAATTAAATTTTAAGTTACTTCGTCCTTTTGGACTAAATAATATTCCAAGTTTTGAAAATATTTCGAAAAATACAACTTATTGGAATGTTGAAAATCAAGCTTTACCTGAAGAAATTGATGAGTTCGTTCATTCTCAAAAAAATATTGTAATTCTACATCCAAAATCCCAAGGGAGTGCAAAGGAATGGCCACTTGCAAATTACATAGATTTAGCTAAGGAACTGGCAGAAAATAAAAACCTCGTTATTTTTACTGGAACTGAAAACGAAGGGAAATTATTTCGATCCAAAATTCCAACGAATTCAGCTATCTTAGATTCCACCGGAAAATTATCCCTAAAACAACTCATTTTTTTAATTTCAAAAAGTTCGTCTTTGGTAGCCTGTTCAACAGGTCCATTGCATATTGCAGGTTTATGTGGAATTCAGGCGATTGGATTATTTTCTTCAAGGCGCCCTATACACCCAGGAAGATGGAGGCCACTTGGATCCTTATCAAAGGCTATTGTTTTCGACCCGGATTGCAACAGTTGTAACAGGGAGAAGGAGTGTTCTTGTATAGAAAATATTTCGGTAGATTTGGTTTCAACGGAAATAAAAAAGGGAGCTTAATTTAGCTCCCTCAAAAAAAAGTAGTTTTAGTATTTTATTCAGCAACCACCTCAAAAGAAAATAATTGCTTAACTCCTTTAAATAGATTAGCCTCAGCTTCGTATGTTCCAACTTCTTTAATTGGTTCGTTCTTAATACTAATCGAACGACGATCAATTTCGAATCCTTCTTTTTTCAAAGCTTCGGATAATTGAGCGGTGTTAACAGAACCGAAAATCTTCCCGTTTTCACCGGCTTTAGTTAAGATAGAAACTTTTGAATCAGCGAGTTTTGAGGCTAATTCTTGTGCTTCTTTTTCTAACTTACTTTCCTTATGAGCCTTTTGACGCATAATTTCTTCATGTGCTTTTTTAGCAGAAGCTGTAGCAAGAAGAGCATATCCCTGAGGAATAAGAAAATTTCTTCCGTATCCTGGCTTAACTTTTACAATATCATTTTCGTAGCCGAGCTTATCTACGTTTTTCTTTAAAATTACTTCCATGACTCTTTAATTATTTTAACAAATCGCCAACATAAGGCATTAAAGCCAGGTGACGTGCACGCTTAATTGCTTGACTAACTTTATTTTGGTATTTCGCTGAAGTTCCTGTTAATCTTCGGGGTAAAATCTTACCTTGCTCGTTAACTAACTTTAATAAATAGTCAGCATCTTTATAATCAATAAACTTAATTCCGCTTTTTTTAAAACGGCAATATTTTTCCCTTTTAATATCAATATTTATGGGGGTTAGGTATCTAATATCGTTTGACATATCTTTTAAATTTTATAATTAGGCTTCAGCTTTTTTGTATCCTAAACGCACTTTACGTTTTTCAGAATAAGCAGTGTGATGATCATCCATTTTGACCGTTAAAAATCGCAATACTCGCTCATCGCGTTTCATCATTAATTCGAAATCTGCTACTAATGTACCAGGAGCACTAAATTCAACCAAAAAATAAAATCCTGTTGATTTCTTTTGGATTGGATAGGCCAATTTGCGGAGTCCCCAGTTCTCTGTGTGCTGGACTTTACCGCCGAGAGATTTTATCTCTTTCTCTACTTTTTGCACTGCTTCCTTTGCCTGATCGTCAGACAAAACGGGAGTTAAAATGAAAACAGTTTCGTATAAATTCATAATATAAAAATTAATTAGGGGTGCAAAGGTACGAAAACAATCTGAATTACCAAGAAAACTGAGCAAAAATAAAGCTTTTTAAATAAGTATCCTTTTGATTTTTTGATAAAGGTAAATGCATTATTTACTCACATATTTTTTGCTTTTGATTTAAATGTTGGGCTATGTCAATTTAATTCGCTCTCACCAAGTCACTGTTAATATAATATACGAACAATCATCTAGTGACTTGTATTTCGGAATATATTTGTGCAACAAATAGTAACTATGAATAAAATATCAGCTTTTGTATTATCTGGATTGTTCGTCACTGCTTGTGGTTCTTCCGTTAAAAATGAAAAAACAACTTCAACTGAAAATGCTTCAGCAAATTCGCAAACATCTGCTTCAAGTCCCGAGATTAAAATAGAAAGTTCTAACAGTGAATTAAATAATATTGCATCATTTCTCAGCGGAACCACTCCGATAAGTGTTGGTGACTTTTCTACAGCCTTTGATTCTCCTAGTTGGAAATCACATCAAGCCACGTTAAATTCTGCTTGGGAGAAAGCCTTGATAGAGAAGATCAATCCTATGCGTGAATGGTCGAAAACAGAAAAAATCAGCAAAAAATCTGAAACACTTTTTTACCCCTTCAGTGGCGCCGACTTCTTGCACTTATATTCAGCAAATCAAGATTATTCGACCTATTATCTTTTTGGTCTTGAGCCCGTAGGCGAAATTCCGAAAAAAGAAAATATTCTTAATCCTTCTTTGACAAGCAACATACTAAGTACTATTTATAAATCTGTTGATGAAAATTTACAACAAAGCTTTTTTCACACAAAATATATGGCACTTGAATTTAACAATCCAATTTTGAAAGGGGCTATTCCAGTTTTTATGTTTTTCATGAATCGAATGGGGGTAGAATTAACAAGTATCAGCCCGATTGCTTTTGATGAGAGAGGTGAAATAATTCCTGCAAAAGACTTTTCAAAAGGTGTAAGAATTGGCTTCATAGATAATAGTAAAAACAAAGAGCTTTACTATTTCTCAGGAGATATATCAAATGTTGGAATGAATGCAACTCCTGGTCTAAAAAACATGGTAAATAGAATATCAATAGGTGCTTCAACTATGATAAAATCTGCTTCTTATTTGTGCCACTCACCTCAATTTTCAATTATTAAAGATTTAATTATCTCAAATTCTTATTCAATCATGCAGGATGATACAGGGGTTCCATATAAATTCTATGATCAATCCAAGTGGAATATCAGACATTATGGGGCATATACCCAACCCATTACTGTTTTTGCAAGTAGGCTACAGCCTGATTTAAAATCTGCCGTTGCAGGAAAAGAGAAGCCACTAAACTTCAGATACGGCTACAATACGCCTCCAAATTTAATGGTCTCCGTGAGGAAATAAAATGTAACCAAAAAAAGGTAAGTCGTTTCGGGGTTATTCATTTTAATCCCAAAATTTATGAAACGATTATTTCTTCTTGGCGGCCTATTTCTGTGTTTCGCTTTTGCCAACAAATCATTTGAAAAATATAATCAAAATCCTACTGAAAAAATATGTGCACTACCGTTAAATTGGGAATCCTCAATTGGGAATGTTTCCTTTAGAACAAATGTTGCTTCTCTAAATGGCGATATTGTAATCGGTTCAAATGGTGGCAATTACATGGATTATTTTCTTGATAAAGGAAACGGAATCTTTATCATAGATCCCATTACTGGAAAAACAAAATTGACATTTGCTAACGAACGATTTGGGGATATGGATGTTAATGGTGTTCTTGTTTATAACAATAACATTTACTATGGAAACGACAATGACGAAATCATTTGTGCGGATTCTAAAGGGAAAATTTTGTTTAGACAAGATGCATCTGGTGATATTGAACATCGACCTATTCTTATCAATACCCCAACTGGTGATCAAATTGTCTTTGCCATGGAAACCGGCGAAGTCAGGTCAATAAATCCAACAAATGGAAAAATAAATTGGACGTATTATCACCCCGATTTTGATGGGTACAAATCTTCAGATAGCCGAACAGCCTTCAAACTGAAAATGCACTTCTATTCAGGTGACCGCTTTTTTCTGGCGCCAAAAGTAATTGATATAAATAACGACAAAATCAATGATCTGATTTACATCGCTGATGGAAATGATATTCACGCGATTGATGGTAAAAATGGGAAACAGATATTCAGAATAAAAAATGAGTCTCCAGAGGAATATTACAACACTTATCATTGTAATCTTTTCGGTACAAGCCCATCATTAATTCAAACAAAACAAGGAGACTTTCTAGTGATTCCTTTTAACTTGACGCCAGAGGGAGATTACAGCGTCGAAAAAATCAAAAATCAGTTAAGATTTTACAATCTCTCAGGTAAAGAAGTAAAACGTGTTGATCTTCAGGGAGTTTTTAAAACTTTCAATATGACCCAGAAAGAAAATTTAGTCTTTTTCTCAGATCATTATATTGATTTTTCAGAAGGTATTGACCAATTTACTTGTGTCAAATACGACCAATCCGTAATAAACTATTATTATCCTCCGCGAGTAGCAGATAAAACATTGACAATAAACGGAGATGAATGTCTACTACTTTCATTTGAACATGGATTTAAAAACCACTCGGATGATAACGATGATGTCTTCACAACAATTGGAATTTTCAACATTAAGAGAAAAAGATTTGAGGAAATACATCATATGACTATTACGAGTGAATTTGTGCCAATCCTCGGAGACTTCAATAAAGACGGAAAAGCAGACTTTTTATTGGGTTGTCACGACGGAAAGCTCTACAACTTTGACTTGGGTCTTGATGCCAAATCTATTAACCATTAATTCTTTTCATCATGAAAAAGCAAGAAAAATTAAATTTCAAAAAAGAAATCGTTTTAGTTGCAACATTATTTGGCCTTTGTGGCTTCGCTTTGTACCAATTTTGCAA
This sequence comes from Bacteroidota bacterium, assembly GCA_016868915.1. Taxonomy (GTDB): domain Bacteria; phylum Bacteroidota; class Bacteroidia; order Flavobacteriales_D; family Crocinitomicaceae; genus UBA952. The sequence continues at coordinate 16,831 of VGFL01000039.1, forward strand.
AATTCAAGAAGAGCAAGGCCATAAAGTAAAAGTTAAAAAAGAAGAGAAACCTCGAAAAGAAACATATCTCAATGGAATAAACCAACCTTTGGATAAAACAATTGCCTATACTGTAATAGAGTTTGAGGCTTCACAAGGAATTGAATTTCATCAGCCAACAGGAACGAATATTCGAATTCCGAAAGATGCTCTAGTCGATGCAAATGGAAAGAAAGTAACCGGAAAAGTTCGGGCAAAATTTCGCGAAATGCACGATGCGAAAGACATCTTTTTATCTGGAATTCCGATGCAAACAGATGAGAATAGAGGAATTTTTTTGGAGTCTAATGGAATGATGGAATTACGAGTTTTGCAAGGAGAAGAAGAAGTGAAACTTCAGGAGGGAAGTACACTTGATATTGATCTTGCCGCCTTTACACAACCATCCAAAGATTTCAAATTATGGAAATTGGAACAAGACAAAAAATGGAATGTTTCAGGTAACTATACCACTATTCCAAATGAAAATAAAAATCAAAAACTTTTGGCGCTTGACGAAGAAAAAAAGAAAAGAAAATCGAAAAAAGACTCTGGAAATAGCGATTTTCAATTCACTTTCAATTCCAACTTAAAGAATTTTCCACACATGGCGGCATGGAATGGGGTTACTTGGAATCTTATAATTCCTGATCCTAAATTTCCAACGGAAAATATTGGAAGAATTGATTGGACGGATATAAAAATGGAAAAAATACCAGGAAGCAAAAATCAATATGCTATTGAGCTAACTTATTCAAATTTTGATTACTCAAACAATCTTATAGAGGAAAAATGTAAAATCACAGCTGTACCTGCAGATTTATCCAAGAAGGATCTTAAAGCGATTGAAGCAGATTTTGCCGCAAAAAGTAAAGAATACGAAGAATTCTTAAAATTGGCTAAAAAAGAAGAAGACCGTTTAAAAGCAGAAGCAGCTTTATTAAATAAATTTTCAGTTAGTGGTTTTGGTGTATACAACATCGATAAATTAACGGATGCAGATAAATTAGTGAAATTAGACATGCATTTTGACTTTGAAAATGAATTGCTTTTATCTAAAAATCCGGTTCAACTGATGGTAATTGCAAAAGATCGCAATACAGTTTTGAACTTCTTACCGTCATCTTGGAAAAGCATTCCATATCTTGGACCAAAAACAGAATTGGTTGCCGCTCTTCCTGATGGGTCGTATGCTTACGTTGATGCAAATGCCTTTAATGCAGCTATTCCTGAAAGTAAATTATCGACATTGTATCAAAATTCTGTTACTCTAAAAACTAGAAGACTGAAAAAAGAGGAGATAAATAATGTTTTCTAAATAAATTAGTTTAGGTTTTGAGAACTACCTTTGCGGTATGTTTGTAGAAATTAACCCATTCAATATTGATCAACGACTGATTATCCAGGCTGTAGAAATCCTTCAAAAAGGAGGAATAATAATCTTCCCAACTGATACAGTATATGCAATTGGATGTGATTTATACAACAAAAAAGGTCTACAAAAACTAGCCGATTTTAAGGAGGTTAAGTTGAACAAAGCTAATTTTTCTATTATTTGTCATGATCTTTCAAATCTTTCGGAATACACGAAACAAATTGAAAGACCAATTTTTAAATTGTTGAAACAGTTTTTGCCAGGGCCTTTTACATTTATTTTGGATGCCTCGCCAAATGTTCCTAAACTGTTTGATTCAAACAAAAAAGAGATTGGGATTCGAATTCCAAATAACGAAATTACATTGGCAATCGTTGAAAAATTAGGAAATCCAATGGCGGTTACCTCTTTGCATAATCTCGAAGATGAAATCATGGAATATTTTTCAGATCCTTATGCAATCTTTGAACGAATGGACCAAGAAGTTGACCTCATCATTGATGGCGGATACGGAAATCTAAAAGGTTCAACCATAATTGACTGTACTACAGGAACTCCGGTTTTAATTAGAGAAGGGTTGGGAGTATTAACAAATTAAACTCAAGTTGTATTTCTAAGCTTCCATTTTTTAATGTAATTTTGCACCTCTGTTTCATCTATGAAAAATATTCGTAATTTTTGTATTATAGCTCATATTGACCACGGTAAAAGTACACTTGCCGATCGCCTATTGCAAACTACTGGAACCATTGCAGATAGAGACATGCAAGCACAGGCATTGGATGATATGGATCTTGAGCGAGAGCGCGGTATTACGATTAAAAGTCACGCTATTCAAATGAACTATTCGTTTGAGGGTCAAGACTACGTACTTAATTTGATTGATACCCCAGGGCACGTTGATTTTTCATACGAAGTTTCACGTTCAATAGCAGCTTGTGAAGGAGCATTATTGATTGTTGATGCCACCCAAGGAATTGAGGCGCAAACTATTTCCAATTTATACTTAGCCATTGAACATGATTTAGAAATTATTCCCATCTTGAACAAGATGGACTTACCGAGTGCAATGCCCGAAGAAGTTTCTGATCAAATTATCGATTTAATTGGATGTAAACCTGAGGAAATAATTCCTGCATCGGGTAAAACAGGGTTAGGTGTTAACGATATTTTAAAAGCAGTAATTGAACGTATTCCTGCGCCAGAAGGAGCTGAAAATGCACCACTGCAAGCAATGATTTTTGATTCCGTATTTAATTCATTTAGAGGAATTATTGCTTACTACCGAATATTGAATGGAACAATTCAAAAAGGTCAAAAAGTAAAATTTTTCAATACTGGAAAAACCTACATCGCCGATGAAATTGGTGTCCTGAAAATGGATTTACTTCCTAAAAGTATTGTAAAAGCGGGTGATGTGGGTTATATAATCTCTGGTATTAAGCAAGCGAATGAAGTAAAAGTTGGGGATACAATTACAGGAGCTGATAATCCCTGTATTAGTGCCGTTAGAGGTTTTGAAGATGTAAAACCAATGGTCTTCGCAGGTATTTATCCTGTTGATACAGAAGATTATGAAGAACTGCGCTTTTCTATGGAGAAATTGCAATTGAACGATTCTTCCTTAGTATTTGAACCTGAATCTTCAGCAGCACTTGGTTTTGGATTTCGTTGCGGATTCCTAGGTATGTTACATATGGAAATCATCCAAGAAAGACTTGAGAGAGAATTTAATATGACTGTTATTACAACTGTTCCGAACGTTTCTTATTATGCCTACATGCGTAAAAATCCAAATGATACAGTAACCGTTAATAATCCTTCTGAACTTCCAGAACCTGGGACGATGGATCGAATTGAAGAACCTTACATTAAAGCTCAAGTTATTACAAAGGCAGAATATACTGGTTCAATCATGACTCTTTGTATTGAAAAACGAGGGGAATTAAGAAACCAAGTTTACCTCACCCAAGATCGTGTTGAATTGACTTTTGAAATGCCATTGGCAGAAATTGTTTTCGACTTCTATGATCGCTTAAAAACTGTTTCTCGGGGATATGCATCCTTTGATTATCATCCAATCGGTTATAGACAATCCGACTTGATTAAAATGGATTTATTGTTAAATGCCGAGCAAGTTGATGCACTTTCAGCTTTGGTTCACAGAAGTAATGCTTTTGACTTGGGCAAGAGAATATGTCTCAAATTAAAAGAACTTATTCCAAGACAGCAATTTGAAATTCCCATTCAAGCTGCGATTGGTGCAAAAATTATCGCACGTGAAACCATAAAAGCCCTTCGAAAGGATGTAACTGCAAAGTGCTACGGCGGAGACATAACTCGAAAAAGAAAGCTACTTGAAAAACAAAAAGCAGGAAAAAAAAGAATGCGCCAAGTTGGGAGAGTTGAAGTTCCACAAGAAGCATTTTTAGCTGTATTGAAACTTAACGATTAGTGTATTTACGAAATCAGGAATTAACTCTTTTGACTCTGGTTTATAAATATTTTTGACACACCTAGAACTTCTTTTAGTTCAAACTATTCGTAAAAACGGCCTGTTGTCTAAATCATCTAGGGCTAATTCGCAAAAATCATAGATTTTCTTGCAATTTCTTTACCATCCACAACCAAGGTATAGAAATAAGTTCCCGTTTTACCGTAACCATGCTCGTAATAAGCTTCATTTATACCCGGAATTAATTCAATAGGTAATTTCTCGATAATTTTTCCATTCATATCTGAAAGAACAATTTCAGCCTTTTTGTAGGATAAATTTGTAGTTACCAATACCCCAATTATCGTGGCTTCGTCAAATGGATTTGGTCTATTTTGCAAAAGTTCAATAGGTGAAGTCGTCGTTTCTTCAATTTCAGGAACGGATATTTGACTGTTTTGAATTACGACCTCCTTTGAAAATAAACTCTCCATGCCATTTTCATCAACGGAAGCAACACTAACATAATATACGTTGGACACTGGCGGAAAAATAGTATCATAATACCCGTTGATGGTG
>VGFL01000040.1 GCA_016868915.1 Bacteroidota bacterium
ATTCGTTGTTTTTGACCACCACTCAAGTTTACGCCACGCTCTCCAAGCAAAGTATCATACTTGTCCGGGAATTCTATAATATTGTGATGAACATGTGCTAGTTTTGCAAACTGTTCGATTTCTTCCGGATTTACTGTAGTTTCGGCTAAATCCAGCGAGGCACCATGCGAGTAATCAAAAATCAATCGTTTGTGAATGTAATTTCCTTCGATATTAAACCCTTTCGCAAAAATCGGTTGGATTAACCCAAAAACAACGTTCACTTTTTTTTCGGTCTTCCAATCTTGGGCATTTGATTGAAGTGCAATCGAACTTGTTACAATGATTAGCACTGTCTTAATTGAAATAATTAGTTTGCTTTTTATGATTTTCATAATCGTATTAATCATAGCTTAAAAATTATACCCAAACCTCAATGAACCGAACATAAATGGTGTTTCTCCTACTTCTTTGGTTAAGGTTTCATCCTCGTAAATGGGCCATGGATTGGATTTGTAAAGCACTTGAGCAACCCCAAACTGAGGAAGAATGTAAAGTTTCTTTTTGGCAAACTCAAATTTATATCCAACATACCCCGTAACTAAACAATCAAAGCTTTTGTAATTTATTCCAGTGGTTACGTGATTTTGCAATACGCCCATGCCGATAGTTTGAGAAAATTCGAGATGCAGCCCTTTCCAAAGATATTGCCGGTATCCACTCGCAATACTATAATCGGCAAAACGACCTTCTGTGGCGCGGTCTCTTGGGAAATCGATGTTTAATCCCACATACACATCACCTCTTAGATTTCCTTTCTCCCAGATTTTAATGGTGTAGTGCGTTCGTGTTGTTTGCACTAAAAATGGCCATAAAATATCTGTTTCAATGGCATATTTACTTTTTTTCTGCTCGGTTTGAGCGAAACTGGAAGACGAAATAAGACTGATTATTCCAAGAACTAGTAAGAATTTTTTCATCGTTGTTGCATTCAAAAATGATACAACAAACTTATTCAGGCGTTCTATCAATCCACTGAACAAATGTTAAGAAATTACTTCGCTAACTCTTTTCTCAATCTGCTCAAATGTTGAGGGGTGATTCCTAAAAAGGATGCGGTATATTGCAGTGGTACACTTAAAAGAATATCTGGATTTTCTTTGATCATTTTTTCATAACGTTCGTGCGCTGATTGCGATTGTAACATCATGATTCTTTTTTCCATGGTAATGAAAAGGTTCTCAACAATAACCCGTCTAAAGATCTGCATTTTTGGAACTAACTCACAAAGCGCTTCCAAATCTTTTTTTGAGATTGTTCTAAGCAAGGTATCCTCCAACGCAGAAATATTTTCATGAGTAGGTGCATTGGTTAGAAAGCTACTAAATGCAGAAACAAAATTGTTAGGGGTAACAAAATAACAAGTAACCTCATTTCCAGCTTCATCAAAATAAAAATTTCTAAGCTTACCATAAACCACAAAAGCGACCTGATCGCAAACTTTTCCTTGTGCTATAAATAGGTCGCCTTTAGAAATTTCAACGGTGTTATATGCTTTTTCAATGGCGCTTATTTCCTCTTCTGTGAGACTTACAATCTGGTCGATACTTTTTGTGAGAGCAGTCATTTGGAACTATTTAGGATACTAAAATACGTTATAATTTTGATCAGTCTAGTGACTCTTCTCAATGGTTTCTTCTTTAATTTTTTGCTAACTTTCGCCGAATGCGCGTCAAGGTTTGTCGTTCTATTCCCAAAAAAGAAGACAGGTGCGATATAGAAATGCGATTGAAAAGATTCGGATTCTCTTGAATGAAATCAAGGTAGCGTTGTTCTGCTGTTTCGAACAGAAAACTCTCGATGCGTTTTTGTTGAGACTTCAACACGGACTCTGCTACCAAACGACCGTAGCGTTCAATGTTTGTGAATTTTTCATACCCTCCCTGTATGTGCTCAAAGGAAAGGGTCACAAGAACTGTGGGTTCAAGACATTGAAAGTAATATTTACTTGGAGTTCTGGATATGAAGGCCGAATAATGCGTGGCATAACGGTTTTCAGGTATAAAATTTACTGTGATTTCATTGCCCTTTTCATCCACGTAAAAAGCACGAAGTAAACCTTGATAGACGAAACCAATTTCTTGTTGCATGGCATTCGCGTGAATGTAAAAATGTTTTGGTTGAAGTTCGGTAATGCTTAAGCCACCTCGAAAGTATTCCAGTTCTTCTTCTGAAAATTTAGGACAAAGTGCTTTGACTGCGGAGAGGTATGTTTCAATTGGATCTAACATTTGGATACGAAATTAAAGGATAATTTCAATTTCCAAAATATCTCCAATTTCAATCTTTTCCTTCTTACGAATTTCGGCTTTTACAGAAAGGATATAGGTATTGAGTTTTGTATCATACCAAATCGCGTTAACCCATAAAGTTTCTCTAATTTTTGCTTTAGCCTTCATTCTTCCCCAACCTTCTTCTTGCCATTTCATATTTTGACGTATTTCCTCAGAAAATTCTATGGGTAAGGATACAAAATACCATCCCCCAGTGGCGGAATGTTTCCAAATGGGAGCTGAGAATTCGTAGGTGATCTTCATTGACAAAATTTGAAATCAAATACGAAAATTACAATATATTTTAATTGAGTTTTATCCTAAGTGATTTCGTTTTTGAAAGTAAACTTTCCAAACTTCTAGAAATGCAAAAAGCCAGTCGATCGACTGGCTTTTCCTAGTAGCGGGGACACGAATATCCTCCATTTCATCACGGATGGACGTTATTGAGGGCTTAACAAGGAAAACCGAATTGCTTCGCAACTCTTTTTTATGCCTTTATCCTTCATTCAACCCTTCGGCTTGATTCAGTTTACGGCATAAAAAAACCTGAGCCAAATGACTCAGGTTTTCCTAGTAGCGGGGACACGACTCGAACGTGCGGCCTTCGGGTTATGAGCCCGACGAGCTACCAACTGCTCCACCCCGCAATATGAAAGCAAATGTAGACCATTTTTTAAACGAAAACAAGGAATTAACAATTATTAATTCAAATTTGAATAAATTTTCTTCAGTTTTAAACTCTCATTATCCCAATTTTCAGAAGATTTGGTCTTTTTCAGATTTTCTTTTAATTCATTTATTTCACCTGAATACAAATCCTTTATTTGATTAATTTTTTCGGCCAACGAGTCTGGTGTTAATTTCTCCTTCAGTATATATCCAATTTTGTATTTCTCAATTATTTTTACAATCTCAACAATTTCAGTGGCCAAAATGGGAATCTCTGCCTGGATATAATCGAAGAATTTATTCGGTAAAGCTAGTTTGTGGTTTAAAATGTCTGTATGATCGATGGCTAATCCTAAATCGGCATTCATTGTGTAGTGCATCATTTCGGCATATTGCATTTTGGGTAAAAACAGTACTTTTTCTCTCAATTTCTCAACTTCTACCTTTAACTTTAATTCTTCCAAAATATCGCCACTTCCGATAATTAACAGCAAAGAATTTTCAATAAAATTCATTGCCTCAACCATCTCCTCTGCCCCACGCCTTCTATTGATGCCGGAACCTTGAATAATCAGTATGAATTTGTCTAGTGGCAGTCCTAAATCAGTTCGAGATTTTTTCTCGGTACATTCAAAAATTGGAGCTGTATTTCGCACAACATGAACTGGAACTCCGTATTTTTCCGAATAGATTTTCGCAATTGAATCATTAACCGTATATATATTTTTGAGTTTTGGAAAAATCCACTTTTCCAACCTTTGCCAAATTTTTTGTTTGGTTGGGTTTTCCACTAATTCAGGTACTTCGGTAAAATATTCATGGGTATCGTAAACGAGTTTTACTGCTTTGCATTTCGAGACAAGGTAATTTGCCAATAGTGTGTCTAAATCATTAGAAACTAATAATGTTGGTCTTTGAAATAATAGATAGAGAAAAAGTCGAATATTATATTCAAGATAGAACAGCGGACCTTTAGTAAATAAGAGTAATAACCGTTTAGTCTTGTACTTTCTTTCAGAAATAGGAAATGAACTTTTCAATTTTCGCCCGATGAGAGTAACGGAATACCCCTCTGAGAAAAGGAAATCACATACCTTGGCAACTCGGTTATCAGTAACTAGGTCATTGGTAACAGAAACGATTACGTGGCCTTTCTGTTCCATTTGGCTATTATTCTCTGATAATTCCTAAACGATTAAAGTTACGATTATCAACAACGTCGGCTTTCTTGCGAAGCGCTGCCATAACTTGCCCTTGAGCTTGTCCTTTGAGCGTTGTCATTAATTGATCTTTTTCAACTTTAAATGTTGTCGTTGCCGGTGCTTTCTTGGTACCATCTATTCGCACCACAAAAATCCCAGAATTTCCTTTGATAGGTTTTGTTTTTTGTCCGTCTTTTACACCGGCGAATATGAAACCGATAACCTCCGGCTCAAAACCAATATTTTCAATCTGCGGATTTTTAAATGTCAGTTCTGCCTTAACAATTTGAACATTTACCCTTCTTGCCATGTCTTCAAGCGTCTTATCAACACTTATTTGATTTGATAATCGTTTGAATTTTTTTTCAGTGATAATCTCCATTTTCATCCTATCCTTTACGTCTTCAAAAGTAGGTTCACCCTTTTTCTTAATGGATGCCAAGTAAACTATAAAGTACGTTTCTTTGTCCTTTATGGGTGATGACATCAATGTACCGGCCTTGATATCTGATCCATATGCGAATTTTAAAATTTTATCTTGGATAAAAGTAGAACCTATCTGTTTCAAGCTGGGTGCGTTGTCAATGATAGATAAATCTTTTGATAAATATTTCTTCTGTTTTGCAAGCGTGTCAAACAAGCTACCTCTTTTAACCAAATCATCAACGGCATTTAACTTCGCATCAAAGCTCTCAAGAAGGCTATACGCTTCGTTTTCTTTAAGCTCACTAGTTTCTTGACTTGATTTAAATTCTTTGGCTACGGAGGCTAATACAGGGAATTTTGTATCTGCTCTTTCCAAAACCTCAATAATATGAAAACCAAATTGTGTTTTGACAATACCAATTGTTCCAATTGGCTTTGAAGCACAGAATTCGCCAAATTCTTTAACCATTTCACCCTCCAGGAAATCGTCATATACACCACCTTTTTCAATTGACGGTTGATCCGTACTATGTTTCTTTACAAACTCCTCAAAATTGTCTTTCGTTATTAATTTGAAAATACTATCAGCGAAATTCTTTTTTTTATTAATCACTGTTGAGTCGACTGATTGATCTGTTCCAATTAGAATGTGCCTTGCTTTTAATTTTGAGGGTGTAAAACCTATAACCTTGGAAATTATCATTGAATTATTTGAATTATATGGTCCTACAATTGCGCCAATTGTAGCGGTCTTAAATATGGTATCATAGTCACGAGGATAGGTGAGAAACCTATTTGCCTTTGGGTGATCAACAGGTACTGCAGTTGCTTGTTTTGTTGATGTGTATAGCTTTAAGTCACTATTTTTTGTAATAAATACTGAATCATTCGACGATTTTGTAAATCCATCTTTAAGGTTCATCATAATCTTATTCATCTCAATCGTGTCCTTCTTCGATGGAGCTACAACAAGGTTCATGACTTTTAAGTCTCTTCTCGAGCTTTCAATACTGTATTTTTTTTCAGATTTATGCTTCTCAAAATACTCTTTTAATTCATCGTCACTTACCTTGAATTCCGCATCATTTAGATCTGAATACTTCTTACATAAAATTGACACATTTTTTGTTTCTTTTTGTGCATAGTATTCATCCTCTGCCTCGAGTGACGTTACATAAACTCCTTGACTCAAAATAGCTGAGTATTTTTCATTTTTCCTTCTCTCCGTAAATTGTAATTTTACCTCCTCCCACTGTTTTTTCACATCTGCTTTCTTTGAAGTTGACATTTCTTTTATCCTTGCCTCGAGTTCTTTCTTTTTGACAACACCCGTTGCAGAGTCAGTGAAATTTTGAGCAATTTCAGGTAAAATGGTAAAACCATCAGTTCCATACAGGTATGCTTTAAATTCCGTTTCACTTACATCTATTCCAAGTGATTCGTATTCGCGTGACAAAATTTCATTGTCTACAATGTAAGACCAGGCTTGTTCACTGGCTTGCTCCTGATCCTGCTGAGAATATTCACGTTGCTGCTGCTGAGCCTGCATTCTGCCCTGTTGCTCAAATCGCTGAACTGCATCATCGTATTTCTTTGGGTCTATCTTTGAACCATATACTGTTCCTAAACCATAGTTATCCGAATATCCTCCCATGATTGATTTGTAATCAGATAAAATAAATGCCAATAGAGCAAGACCAACCAACATTACAAGCAACCATGACTTTTCGCGTATTTTTCCAATCAGAGCCATAAAAATATTTTTTTAGGGGGCAAATATAGGAAAAAATGATGGAAATACGATATAGTCGAGAATAAAAAAGGTCAGAAAAATCTGACCTTCTACCTATTAATTTCCTCCTTTTTTTATTTCCTTTGGAACAACTGGTTTATTCGGAGAATTTTTTGGAGTTTCATTTTTCACCCCGGGTTTTTGCTCTGTTTTAGGCTTGTTTCCTTCGGGTTTGGTCTTATTTTCAGCTGGTTTGTTCACAGAAGGTTTTTTATTGGGTTGGTTCTGATTGCCATTACCCCCACCCTGATTGTTTCCATTGCTATTTGAATTTTGTCCATTTGAATTGTTTATTGAGCTTCCGCTATTTCCAGATGAATTGCCATTATTATTCGAATTTTGTCCATTTGAATTGTTTATTGAACTTCCACTATTTCCAGATGAATTTCCACTCGGTTGATTGTAAGTAATGTTGATCAACTCATTGATTAAATTACAGTTATTGTTAATTGAAACAGTTATTATATTTAGCCCTTGGGTTAGTTGTAAAACTGTTTGAACCTGTGATCCATTGAATGAAATATTAGATACTATTTGACCATTATTCGTAATTTGGATTTGATTCATATTACTAACGTTAAAAACATTAAAAATTAAATTTTCAGAGCTATTTGTTGTTGTAAAATTGTTTGAGTTAGGAGAAATTAATGATATACTTGCTGCTTTACATTTACTAATACTATATGTCTCAGTATCGGTTCCACATTCATTTGATGCTGTAATTTCAATTAATATTGGAACGGCAGGAAGGTTTATATTTCCGGATATTAAACCATTAACATTTTGATAATTACTCGTAATGTTCCCATTAATTTTTACCACCACGTTCGTATTTGCGTTGTAATTATCAATTTGAGCACTCAATTGTATTGAATTAGCATTAATTGAACTTCCGGAAGGAGGAAGATTCACAAACGATATGGAAGGCGCATTGCACGGTTCACTTAATGTTACATTGTGTGTTTTTGAAGCATTTCCACATTCATTATTTACGGAAATAATTATCGTGTTAATTCCGTTAATTAAAGTTAGAGCAGAACTTAAATTACCATTGGAATAAGTAAAGTTTGAATGGGCAACACCATTGATAGAAATATTTATTCCTTGGGGTGTTGAAACGTTGGCGATTGATGCTTGTAAATTGTACGAAGAATTAGATGTTGAATTTGTTGATGAATTTATGATTACGGTAGGTGAATTACATGCCCTACCAGTTATATTTATTATTTTGAACTCTGATCCGCAGGATGTTGAAACTGTTATTTTTATGGTGTTATTCCCTTCAACAAGATTAATGGCTGAAACAACTTGATTGTTGGCTAATGAAAAATTATTTATTGCTTGACCGTTGTGAGTTATTGAAATTTGATTGCTTGATGATACATGAGAAACCTGCGCTTGAAAGGTAAAATTACCCGCATTGAAGATAAGATTGTTACTAGCAGGGTTTAAAATGGAAACAGTGGGTGACAAACAAGGAGTGTAATTAACAGAATAGGTTTTTGAATCGTTCCCGCATGAATTGACTGCCGACAAAATAAAGGTATTTAATCCTTCGGTTAAAACGATATTTGAACTAAAAACAGATCCATTCAAGGTATATGGCTTGGCGATCCCGTTGTGTAAAAAAGATATTCCTTGACTTAAATTAGACCCCATTATAGATGCAGTAAATATTAAATTCTGTGCAGTAGTCGTTGAAACATTGTTCGAGATTGAAATCTGAGGCAGCGTACAGTTATCATAATTTACATTAATCGCTTTCAAGTCCGTTCCGCACGAATTAGAAACTGATATCAAAATTGTATTTGCTCCTGGAAGTAATGTAACCGCTGATGACAACGTGTTTGAATTTAATTGAAATGGAATACCAACTCCATTCAACTTTACTGTAATTCCCTGATTTCCTTCTATGTTACTGAGAGATGCATTTAAAAGTAATACTCCTTGATTTGTTGTAAAGTTATTATTTGAGGGTTGATTTAATAGTATTTTAGGCGATTCGCAATTTTGATAATTTAATATTAGCTCTTCAGAGTCGTTTCCACAAGCATTTTGAACAACTATTTTTATGATATTAGAGCCGGAAACTAAGTTTAGGGTGCTTGTAATAATTCCATTCGTGTAAGTAAAGGAATATGGACTTCCGTTAACACTAAACTGTATACCCTGTGTAGATGACATTCCAATAACAGATGACTTAAAATTAAAACTAGCCGAGTTTACAGTAATTCCGGAGACTGTTGGGCTTTCTAAAATAATTGAAGGATTGATACAATTATTGTTTGTAACTGACCATATTTTTGTATCTGTTCCGCACTCTTTGGACACCGAAAGAATAAATGTATTAACGCCATTTTGTAGATTTACATTTGCAGATACTAAATTATTTGAATAACTGTAGTTTATCGGATTACCGTTGAGCGTTAAACTAATTCCTTGATTTGTACTGTGATTTTCAATGGAAGCACTGTAAAAATAAGCAGTATTATTCACCGTACTTAACATTGGAGAAAGGGTAATTTTTGGAGCAATACAAGGATTGTAAGTAATTATTATTGTTTCAACATCAGCTCCGCAAGTATTGGTTGCGGTAATCGTTATACTATTAACCCCGTTTGTTAAGTTTACGGGAAACTCAAGTGAATTTATATTCTTTACGAAATTTATATTCTTTAAAGCTAATCCATTTAACGTTACAAGTAAATTTTCTCGAGAATCTACATTTACTACACTTGTTTTAATCAATTGATTTGATGTCGTTACTGTAGAATTTGCCTGAGGACTTACTAATGTAATTATTGGAGCATTACAAGTTTGGTAATTTACAGTTACGGTTTGTGAAGCTGTACCACATCTTGTTGAAGCGGAAATGATGAATGTATTAATTCCAGGATTCAAAATTGTATTTAAATTAACCGCCCCATTGGTTAAGGTAAATGTATTATTTGAAATATTATTTTGACTAATTACTACTTGACTTTTATCAGTAACACCTGAAATTAAAGCTGATAAGTTAAACTGAGAGGTATTAACCGTAGTTCCTGTTGATGAAGGAGAAAAAAGTGTTATGGTTGGTTCTGTGCAATTATCATAATTTACTTCTGAAAATACAGTGTTATTTCCACAAGCATTGAATAATTCTAAATTAAAAATATTTTTCCCAGGGGCCAGATTAACGCTCGCCTGCAAAACTCCACTATTTGGATTAAAGCTGTAACCGTTCAATAGAACGTTATTCTGCATTAATTTTATTCCTTGAATACTTGTAACGCCCGTAACCACGGCCGTTAGAGTAAAGGCTGGGGATTTTACAGTTGCATTTGAACTCGTTGGATTTATAATTACTGCAGAAGGGAGGGAACAATTTAATAAAGTAGGGCGAATGACCTTGCTATCTGTACCACAACCATTATTTACGCGAATTGTAAAAGAATTTTCTCCAGGAACTAGTGCGACATTTGCCAAAAGTTTTCCTGTACGAGAATTAAAATTGAATGGTATACTTTGTCCGATGTTATTCATCAAACTTATTTGATTTGAGTTTGAAATATTAATGAGTTTCGCTTCGATTTGGAATTCAGGATTAGTAACAGTTATGTCTGAGACAGATTGAGTGATTGATATAGATGGGGGATTACATGGTATATCTGAAATATTTTCTGTTGGCTGTTTCCCTCTAAATCTAAATCGTAAATACAAGGAAGTATAATGGTACAAATCATTTTTAGGCCTTACAGTTGACACTAAACCATCAAAATCATCACGCAAGGTGAAAGTTGTTTTATGTTCTATGCCCAAAGAAATTCTTTTACCGATATTGTAACCTAAACCAAAACCTAAAGAGGGCATGAATGCTACATTATATGAATCTGATTTGTATCCATCTAATGGTGTATCGTATACCCCGTCAAGTTCATCTTCAACACTTGATAAATTACCCAACATAGAAGAATAGTCATAAACTGATCCAGATGTTGAATCCGTTGCTTTTAATAAATCAGAATAAGTTTGATGCCAAGTAAGTCCTATGCCACCAAAAATGTACGGGTCCCATCCTGTTCTACTCGTTATGCTATTTAAGTGAATTGCTAATTCAAGGCCCAGGCGATGAACATCTGATTGAAAATTGTGAACAGTAAATCCTTGATTTGTATATCCAGAAAGTGCCTGACCTGAAATCTCGGACACACTACTTGTATCTGTATCCTGTCCGTACCAAAACCCACGCAGGTATCTTGCTCTAATATCAAATGTAAGTGGGCTGTAAAAATTGTATCCGTATGATTTACCTAAAATAATCCCCCACCCGGCATCCGTTTTATTTGTAACATCAGTTGTATTCCATGCGGCACCGACATTTAACCCTAAAAACCATTTTGAAGAATTATCATAGTCTACCTTAAAAGTTTGAGAATAGGAGGAAAATAGTAAAACAGTAAAAATAAAGATCAGGTAATTTTTTTTCATAGCAATAATTTGGTTCTCAAAAAAAACGATTATCATGCCAAAATTCAAAAAAAAAAAACAAAATACAATAAAAAATTTTTTTTTATTTTGATATTTTTATAAAAAGATCTCACTAATATTGCGGAAACTTCAAGTCCATTGATAATAAGGCGTTTTGTTATTTTTTTGTTAAAGTTCATTTTTCTCTTTAACCAGTCCTTTGGTCAGGTGCCCGCCAATAACATATGTGACTCGGCAACTTACTTGTGCCCTGCGGAAATAACATTTGGAACAACAAGATATGCCGACGTTGATACATGTCCAAATTGCTCAGATTTTAATTTATTTGGTTCAACTAATTTACAGGCAACTGTTTGGTATGAATTTAATACAAATCAAACAGGTGGCAGTGTATTTCTAACGATGGATATTCTTTTGCCCCCGACAATTCCTAATCTTGACGGCGCTATTCAACTGCGCATAGTAAAAAAAAACAACTCATGTAGTCCCCTTTCCTTTCAGACAATTGGGAATACCTTTTCCTCCACCTCTGTGGATACAACTTTTATTTTTACTGATTTAGATCCAAACAGTAACTATGGTATTATAATTAATGAAAGTTATTTAGGGATAAGTAATCCGGGAGTTGACTTTACAATTCTAATTTCAGGTTCAGCCGTTGAAAGTGTTTTACCCTCTGGTATTTTAGAATTTCCCGATACAATTTGTGCAAATCAAAATACAGAATTTACATTGTCAATGAATGATTGTTCAAATCCAGTTAGCATTCAATGGCTAATAAATGAATCTGTTATCTCCAGTGGGCTATCCCCTATTTTCGTTAGTGCTGAGATAAATCAAGGCGACATTGTAAGTGCAATTTTCAATTGCAATTCTGATTGTCCAAATCCTGTAACGATTTCAACAGTCCCCCTTTCCGTTAACTCTTTTAATATTGACGCAGGAAATGATACTACGATTAATCCTGGCGAAACAATACAATTGAATGCATACACAGATTCACCCAATTTTTATTGGGACACTCAATTATTTATTAGTTCAACAAATGTTCTCAATCCATTTGTTTACCCTGACGAAACCTTTACATATCCATTTGTGGCTTCAAATAATGGCTGTATCTTGTATGATTATGTCACCGTTTTTGTTCGCGAGGGACTAGAAATACCAAATACATATAGCCCCAATGGGGATAATTTAAACGATTCTTGGAAAATTCCAAATATCGAGTTTTACCCGCAGAACAAATTAACCATTTACAATAGATATGGCGTGTTATTGGAATCATTTTCTCCTTACACACCCTCTGCTGAATGGACAGGAATTTGGAAAGGGAAAGATCTACCCGAAGGAGTATATTTTTATGTTTTAGAGGTGAATGATACTGAAAAAAATATATACAAAGGCACTATTTCAATTATCCGATGAAAAGAAATTTTACAATTCTATTTCTTCTTTTTTACTTTAATTCGGCAAGAGGGCAGATGGAATCACACAGCAATCATTGGTCTTCAAATATTCAACAATTCAATTCAGCAGTGGTTGGTCTTTACCCCGTTTTTGAGGCCAAAACACAATATCGATTGCAATGGATAGGATTTGATGGTGCGCCTCGGACTTCTCGAATTTCTATAATTGCACCGTTGGTAAAAAAAATGAAACTCTACGAATTAAATCGACATGGAATTGGTGTTAGCATGGAATCTGATAGATTGGCTGCTTTTTCAGTTAATAAATTTCAATTCCAATATGGTATTCACTTTAGACTCAAACACAAACAGCGCTTATCCTTTGGAATCGGGGCTGGAGCATTTCAAATGACATATGATGCGGATAGGGTTGAAACCTACAATCCTGATCCCGCGGTTAAAACTCAAACTAATTTCCTCAAGCCTGTTGTAAATTTTGGAAGCATTTTTAGTGGGGAAATCTATGCCGCTGGTTTTTCGATCAATCACTTTCTTCCGTCAAAATGGGATAAAATAGGATTGAATTCAAATTTTTCAACAGAATTCACTCTGTATGGAAAATTTTCTTGTAGGATAAATGAAAACTGCAATTTAATCCTATCCGGATTAGGAAGGAAAACCATAAATGCACCTTTTGTATTTGAAATTAATTCCAAACTAAATTATTCGAATCGAATATTTCCTCTAATTGGTTGGCGCTTTAATCGGTCGTTATATATCGGAATGGAGGTGAAACTCAACCCAAAAATAAACATTGCATACACCTATGAGAATGGTATCGCTAAATTCGATAATTTCCGATTTAATTCACATGAATTTGGATTTTGTTTTCGATTACCAAATAAGGTAATTGAACCGGGATATGAGCATAAAACTTCGTACTAATTTATTTTTATGATTAATTAGCATTCGATTTTGGATATCTATTTCATACATAATTCGTAAAAAACTTGACAAGGGGGGGGTGTATGTTGTAAATTTGCGATTCAAAATGAGAGACTATGAGTAAAATGAAATTATCGGAGTTCATGTTTGACCTTCCTGAAGAGTTGATTGCTGAGTACCCATCAGAGAATCGAGATGAATCGAAATTAATGGTTATCCACAGAAAAACAGGGCTTATTGAACATCGAATGTTTAAGGATATTATTGAGTATTTTGATGAAGGAGATGTGATGGTAATGAATAATACTCGTGTTTTTCCTGCAAGAATGTACGGTAATAAAGAAAAAACAGGTGCTAAAATTGAAGTATTTTTACTTCGTGAATTAAATAGAGAAAGTCTTCTTTGGGACGTATTAGTTGACCCTGCTCGCAAAATTCGAATTGGCAACAAACTTTATTTTGGTGAAGATGATTCACTTGTAGCTGAGGTAATTGATAATACCACCTCACGAGGAAGAACTCTTCGCTTTTTATTTGACGGAACCTATGCGGAGTTTAAGCAAAAAATTACGGAATTAGGAGAAACGCCACTTCCCAAATATATTAAGAGATCCGTAGAGCCTAGCGATGAGGATAGATACCAAACAATTTTTGCAAAAGAGGAAGGAGCAGTTGCAGCACCCACTGCAGGACTACATTTTTCTCGCGAACTCCTAAAAAAATTAGAAATTAAAGGAATAAATTTTTCAGAAATAACGCTCCACGTTGGATTAGGAACATTTCGACCAGTTGAAGTTGAGGATTTAACGAAACATAAAATGGATTCTGAACAAATAAGGATTTCATCGGATGCAGCAAATATTGTGAATGACGCGAAGCAAAAACGCAAAAAAGTTTGCGCTATCGGAACAACTTCAATGCGTGCGATTGAAACCTCAGTATCGACAAATTCGATGCTTAAAGCATATGAAGGATGGACGAATAAATTCATTTATCCACCCTATGAATTTTCAGTTGCAGATTGTATGGTTACCAATTTTCATACACCTATGTCAACATTACTAATGATGATTTCAGCATTCTGTGGACATGATTTAATGATGGAGGGATACAAACAAGCCGTTGCCAATAAATACAGATTTTATTCCTACGGAGATGCTATGCTTATTCTTTAACAAACTTTCGGTCAAACTACAATGAGTAATGATAAGCAAATGACATTTCTCTCCCATCTTGAGGAGTTGAGGTGGCGTCTCGTAAAGGCTGTAATTTCAATACTTATTTTTGCAATTATTATATGGATTTACCAAGAATGGATTATGGAAAATTTATTCTTATCCATGAATAAAAAGACCTTCATTACCTTTCAATTAATGTGTGATTACACAAAAATTTGTATTACAGAAATCCCAGTTAAAATGCAGAGCATGTCTATGGGAGGTCAGTTTTCATATTCATTGATGATGAGTTTCATGGGGGGGCTTGTCTTATCTTTTCCTTATATTTTCTATCAATTTTGGGGCTTCGTGAGACCAGGATTAAAACTCAATGAGATTAATGCAACAAAAGGAATCGTATTTTTTGTGAGTTTGTTATTTTTTTCCGGAATTATATTTGGATATTTTATTGTTGCACCATTGTCTGTGCAATTTTTTGGTAGTTATCAAATTAGTAAAGAAATTGAAAATAATTTTACCATTAGTTCCTACATGGGAACGGTGTTTTCTACAATTTTTTACTCCGGATTATTATTTTTATTACCGATGGTATCCTATTTACTCACAAGAATTGGATTAATCACGCCTGTTTTTTTGAGAAAATACAGAAAACATTCAATCGTTGTTGTGTTAATTTTAGCTGCAATAATCACTCCTCCTGATGTTGTCTCCCAAATCATTGTTTCAATTCCAATTGTTATCCTTTACGAGGTCGGTATCATGGTATCTGCTCGTGCTGCGAAGAAAATAGAACGAGAATCGATGACTTGACTAACAAATTAATAAATCAGGTAGAATCTTGATTTTGAATAAAACGATGCCGTAGTTTATGGTTTTATAATTGAAGGATCACCATTGCCTATTCAAAATTCATAATGAAAACCAACTGTATATTGTAAGAAAATATTATTTTTGCTCCCGTTGTTTGAAATACGTTACAGCATTGTAACACGGTCCTATAGCTCAGTTGGTTAGAGCACCTGACTCATAATCAGGTGGTCCTTGGTTCGAGCCCAAGTGGGACCACCCAAGTGGGGATTTTGTCTCAAATGGCGGAATCCCCATTTTTATTTAATTAAATCTTTCATTTCCGATGAATGAACGAAATAAATTAAATTAAATTTTTATTTTACTTACAATAAGTTTATTTTCAAATCGTTTGTGGAATATACATTAAGCCTATGCCCAATATCTACAAAAAACCTAAAAATATTTTAAAAATAAAAAAGAAAAATTCCGGTTTGAAGGAAAGTTCTTTGGATTTTATTTTAAAATACAGTTCATCGATTGAAGTTTTGAAATCGAAATCTAATACCTTAATTTTTCTAACAAATTAATCTATGTCTGTTGTACTTGAAGTGACCAATTTAAGTAAGAGATTTGGTCGTCTACAAGCTGTTAATTCCATCTCTTTTTCAGTTGAGAAAGGAAATGTTTACGGGCTGTTAGGTCCCAATGGGAGTGGTAAAACTACTACCTTGGGAATACTTTTGTCGACCTTAAATCCATCTGAGGGAAAATGGTCTTGGTTTGGCAATCCAGGCACATCCTCAGACGATTTGAAAAGTATTGGCGCGATAATCGAACATCCAAACTTCTACACGTACCTATCAGCAGAGAAAAACTTGAAAATAGTCTGTGAAATCAAAGGTGCACCCTACTCGAGAATTGATTCGGTACTGAAATTAGTTGGTTTATTTGACAGAAGAGGAGATCGTTTCTCAAGTTTCTCATTAGGAATGAAACAACGCTTAGCAATTGCGTCAGCCATGCTTAATGAACCGAAGGTTTTGATATTGGACGAACCAACAAATGGTCTTGACCCTGAAGGAATTATCCAAATCAGAGAAATAATTAAAACGATTGCTAGCAAGGGTACAACGATTATTTTGGCAAGTCATTTATTGGATGAAGTTGAAAAAGTTTGTAGCCATGTAATAATCCTTAAGAAAGGGGTTTCGCTTTATTGTGGAAGTGTTGCTGGTATTACTGCAAAAAATGGATATTTCGTTTTAGAAGCAAATAACTTGAAGTCGTTAAAGAATGAACTTGAAGTATCAGGTGATTTTAGTGAAATCAAAGAAGATTCTGGAAGAATAATAGCGTACATGAAATCAGACCTCAATGCGTCCGAATTAAACAAAAAAATGATGGATAAAGGTATTTATCTATCTCATTTATCAAAGGAACAAGAATCTCTTGAAGAACAATTTTTGGATCTTGTAAAACAAAATCAATGAAACGACTAATAAGAATAGAGTGGCTTAAGAATTATTCCTATTTTCCTGTAATTCTGTTTTCTGGGATTTATTTCATTTTAGTAATTGGTTTTACCTTGCTTTGTTCATTGAAATCGATTCCAATTTTGGGTATCGCTGTAAATATTCGAGATCAAGGCTTTCTTAACTTTCCTCAGATATGGAACTTCTTGACCTACATTACGGCACTACTTAAATTATTTTTAGGTCTTATTATCGTTTTTACAATTTCAAATGAGTTTACAGCAAAAATGTTCAAACAGAATGTAATCGACGGGTTGAGTAAGAAAGAGTTCGTTATTTCCAAAGTACTCACAATTGGCCTTCTTTCATTTATCTCTACGCTAGTCGTTTTTTTTATGGGGATAATTCTAGGTCTTTCCTTTTCAGATAAAACAGGTATTTCTCTTATTTTTAAGGAATTTTATTTTATTTTCGGTTACTTTCTTAAGTTATTCACCTTCCTATCATTTTTGTTTTTTATAACCGTTCTTTTGAAGCGAGTGGTTTTTGTTTTTCTTTCGTTTTTCATTTGGTGGATAATAGAACTAATCTTATTAGTGGTAGAATACACCACGAAGGTGGTAGAAAAATATGATAGTCAAGGAAATAGAATTACAGAAATTCCTTTTTTAATAACAGATTATCTCCCATTAAACGTAATGTCAAACTTAATCGATGAACCATTCCAGCGAATTCAATTGGTAAACAAGCTAACTGGTGGATCTTTTGAATTTAAAGTACCCTACGATGCGGTCGGAGCCTCAATAGTTTATTCTACTCTATTTATCTTAGGTTCTTACTGGTTAATCAAAAGAAGAGATTGGTAACTTTCAGGAATTTGTTTTTGCAATTATTGATATAAGAGCCATCATTGAAATAAATAGCTGAATTCCCGTTTCATCTTCAAGTGTTGTTCCATCCTCATCTGGCGTAGAAATTTCAACGAGCATGAAATGAACTAAATCTGGCTGACCTGTATATTCTTCGAGTAATTCTAAGTTTTCATTCTCAAAATAAGATTCAAGCACAGAAAGAAATTCTTCTTCAAATGATTCAATGTCTATTACATCTACTTTTTTTAATTCGATGCCTTCTAATTCATAAGACTCCAAAAGCAAACAAAAATAATAAATGAGTAAACCTTCCAAATCGGAATTTTCGTATTCCACTGCAGCTGACAAAATATAATCGATTAATTCTGGTTGTCGAGAAGCATGTTTTTCACACAAAATTGAAAGGGCATCATCGGAGAGGTTGTCTACCAAGGCAATTGACGCATCTACAGAATTTAATGAAATAAATTTCATATTTGAGGGTTATAAAACCTATTTACAAATGCATAAAATTCTTTTTGGCTAATAATTCATCTTCAGATTCTCTATAATCTGGGTCATCCACACAACAATCCACTGGACAAACGGCTGCACATTGAGGTTCGTCGTGAAAACCAACACATTCTGTACATTTGTCATGTGTGATGTAATAAACATCCATACTAACTGGGTCGAAACCATGGTCAGCAGTTAATTCATTACCATCTAGCGTTAGAATTATTCCTTTTAAAGATGTTCCATCAGAATATTTCCATTCAGCACCACCCTCGTAAATTGCATTATTTGGACATTCCGGTTCGCAAGCACCACAATTAATACATTCGTCCGTAATCATTATAGCCATAACACTTTTTATTTACAAATATACAAACGATAATAAAATCAAAAAGTTCAGTAATTAAGGTTTCTTAACTTATTTATTTGGTTTGTAATGACGGATTACCTCTTATCTTTGATTTATGAAAAGGGAGAAATGGATAGATATATGTGCAAGTTTTAGTGAATTATTTGAAATACTTTCAAATTCTAAATCCAACAATGTCTCGTCAAAACGCTTCACTTCGCATGAACTTGAAAAAATAGAAAAGGCAGTCCTTATGCAAAAGAACTACAATGGTTGGTTTACCGAGGAAAGTATGAGGCAAGCTCTTTCAGGTCTTAAAAGTATGCTTAATAAAGAAGATTTAAACAAGTGGATAAAAGCCTATGCATATGCGCCAACACCAAAGAAGGTTTTGGTAATTATGGCTGGAAATATTCCTCTAGTTGGCTTTCATGACTTGATCTGTATTTGGTTTTCTGGTAATTTCGCAAAAATAAAATTGAGTTCTGATGACCAAACCCTACTCCCGTTAATTTTAGATGTAGTAGCTGAAATTCATCCCGAACTAAAAGACTTTTATTCTTTTGAATCAGGCAAAATAACTGAATCAGAGGCTGTTATTGCAACCGGTGGAGATAACTCAAACCTTTACTTTGAAAAGTATTTTGGCCATTTGCCATGTTTATTTCGTAAAAATAGAACATCCATTGCTATCATAGAGGGATCTGAAACTCAAGAGGAATTAACTAATTTGGGAAAAGATATTTTTTCATTTTATGGGAAGGGATGTAGAAATGTATCTTATTTGTTGATTCCTAAAAATTACGATTTAGATATTTTATTTGAAGCACTCCTACCCTATCACCAGATAATTCAAAATAAGAAGTATGGAAATAATTACGACTATAATCGTGCACTCAATTTATTGAACCAAGTTAAATTTTTGGATAATAATTTTTTGATGTTAAAAGAAAGTGAAATGCTTTTCTCCCCAATTTCTATGTTACACTACAAGCGTTTTAAAGATGAATCCGAAATTAAAAACTTTATCAAGCTCAATTCGAAAGATATTCAGGTTGTGTTGGGAAGAGAATTTATTCCTTTCGGTTTTGGACAAAATCCTCGATTATGGGATTATGCCGATGGTAAAGATACCATGGATTGGTTGGGTAATTTATCTTAAAACATTAACATGCCCTGTAACAGTTACTTTCAAGTCGTTTTGAATTAATTTGTATTTCAATTTCCATGTATAAACGCCGTCTGGAGCTTTCATTCCATTTTTGTATGTGCCATCCCATCCGGCATTTAGGTCGAAGCTTTCCCAAATCAATTCACCCCATCTATTGAACAGCGAAAGTTCGAATGAATATTGATCAAAACCACTGTAGAATACAACATTCCAATTTTGATTATACTCATCGTTATCAGGGGTAAAAGTATTTGGTATCCAATAAATTAAGCTATCTTCTTGAGAGCAATTTTCCACTGTAACAAGCACGGTATCTGATGAAATACAGTTAGCATTTGTTGCACCTTGAACAATAAATTGTGTTTGGCCTACACTTGGCAAATAAGGAACGCCGTTTGTTAATCCGTTATTCCAAAAATAGTTAACTGCACCTGAACCAGATAATGTCACACTTGAACCAAGACAAATTGTTTGGTCGGGCCCTCCATTAACAACCGGTATTGATTCAATTACTATCGAAAAATTTTCTGTGCCGGGACAAACAACACTAGGCGTTGTATACGTTACGGAGTAAGAACCAGGAATAGATGAGGATAAGTCAATGCTTCCTGTATTGCTATTGAGAGTAAGTCCATTACTTGATGTGAATTGACCTCCTGGACTACCTGTAATTACCGGGGCTGGATCTAAATCCGTTGTACAATACAAATTATCCGGGTATGTAAAATCCGCATTTTCCGAACCTGTAAAATTTCCTTGAATCGTAATCGGACAACCGTTGGCATCCTGAACTTGAAAGGAATACGGCCCCGATTGTAATCCACTGATGGTAATTGTTCCCCCATTGGTTGTTGTTGAATTTACAGCTTGAGCGGTTTGGGGAGTAATACTTCCGGTAACAACGCTAAAATTTGTTCCATTCAATTGCGCTGCTCCACCATTTATTGTTGCAGCAACTGTTCCATTCGCACAATCTTGCGTTTGTGAGTATGTGATTTCGGGCAAGTACTGAACCACGGTTACCGTTCCCAATTCGAAACAATCTAAGTTAGGAAGTGTAACATAGCTGTACAATCCGTCTTGCAGACTATACATCGTAATTGGAACATAATAAACGGTATTGTTTTGAAATGTTCCTGCCGGAAAACCATTTATCACGGTCAAATCATTTATATCAGTAAAGTTTGGTGTATTTGACGCAATTCCAAGTAAACAAGGATCATCATTTATTTCTAAACCAGATGCTGCGGATTGGGCCGGGGTAAGCGAAACAGTTGGTGGACAAGAATAAATTAACCAAGCAATGCCAGGATCATATACAGGAGCGTTCGGATCGTAATTTGGTGAATTTGGATTTGTTGCACCGATAATTTCTGCAGGTGGTGTCCAATTCGAATTTGAAAGGATATTCAATGTATCTCCAAAGCACAACATACCGGGAGAAATGGAATTTCCGTTGACTGATAAATTATACGTTCCAATTTCAGCGGGACATCCACATGATTGGGTTGTAACATTCACCGTATCAATTGCCACGCATCCGTATTGATCGGTTGACGTGACGCTATAAACCTGACTACTTGATGGATTAACTGTGA
>VGFL01000041.1 GCA_016868915.1 Bacteroidota bacterium
ACATTTCAGTCTGATTTTTTTGTTAATTCTGAAAAAACGGGATACTTTAATTTCCAGGGCACACAAACCATTGGTCAAGTCTGGGCGCTAAACGTAAATTTTAATAATGGCAATATGTACATCGACGATGGGATAACCTCGAATTTGGTGGTAAGTACCTATCCTCAGGCAACGTGGTTTACACTTAAAATCGAGGCAAATCTTACCTTAAAAGTGTGGAAAGCATACATTGATGGAAACTTGGTAGGCACATGGATTAATGGAATTAATGCACTTGCTTCACTCGATTTATTTCCAATTCAAAATAGCCAGTTCTATGTGGATGATGTCAGTTTTGACCATCAACCTTACACCCTCACTGAATTAAACGGGATGATGGCGATGGCACAAATCGGGGGTGAATTGGCAGGACAAACCGTTACTCCAAAATTAACTGTAGTTAATGCAGGAACAACGGCAATCAACTCTTTTGATGTTAACTTAAATTACGGAGGAAACAATTATTCGCAATCTGTAACTGGGGTGAATATTGCTAGCACGTCTAATTACGTCGTGACATTGAATTCTTTCGCATTGGTTGCCGGAAATCAGGTATATACAGCAACTGTTTCTAATGTAAATGGAATGACTATGGATAATGTGTCATCAGATGATGTATTGACGGGATCTATCAATCCAGTCGTTCCTGCGGCAGGAAAAATTGTAGTTTCAGAGGAAGCTACTGGAACATGGTGTCAATGGTGTCCCAGAGGAGCTGTTTTCATGGATCAATTTGAAGAAAAATACAGTCAGTTTTGGGCGGGAATTGCTGTTCATAACGGTGATCCGATGGCAGATGCTGAATACGACGCTGCTTTTGGAGGCTTGATTTCTGGCTATCCGAGTGCACTTGTTGATAGAGGAAACGATGTCGATCCTTCAGGAATGTCCATAGATTTTTTATCCAGGGTACAAGTTGCCCCTAAAGCGCTACTAACAAATGGTGCCATGTGGGACCCAGCATCCAGAACCCTCGATGTTTCAGTTACAGCAAATTTTCAAGCGAATGCAAATAGCAACTATAAAATGGCGTGTGTTCTAACGGAAGATGAAGTGACTGGTACCGGTTCGGGATATAACCAATCAAATGCATATGCAGGAGGAAACAACGGTGTTATGGGTGGCTATGAAACTTTGGGAAATCCAGTACCTGCGGCTCAAATGGTTTATCAACATGTGGCAAGGGCTATTGCTCCTAGTTTTTCTGGCTTAACAGGTAGCTTTCCAGCAACAGTGAACACAGGAGAACTTCATACCGTCAATTTTCAATTTATTTTACCTGCAACTTGGGATGAAAATGAAATTCACATCATAGGGTTGTTGATAGACCCCGCCGGTAGAATTGATAATGCAGGCAAAACAACTATAGCTGAAGCTGTAGCCAACGGTTATCAATCTGGTGGCAATGCAGGATTATTTGATAATTTAAATAATCAGTTGGATGAGGCGGTAAAAGTATATCCAAACCCCGCATCTGATTTCGTAAATATTGAAATGTTATTAGAAACAGAGGCATCCGTTTTCATAAAACTTATCGATGCTTCAGGACAGGAGGTAACTAGTAAAAATTTCGGTAAAATAAAAGACTCTTGGATAGTTCCTCTTGATACAAGAAATTTGGACGCTGGATTATATTTGATTCAAATTGATTTAAATGGAGAAATTTTCAATAAAAGATTAATTATCCACTAATCGTTTCTGTCGAAGAATGAAAAAATCGTCCTAATGAGACGATTTTTTGATTTTTAATTTATTATTAATCAAATGTATATGAATAATATTTGGAGAAAATTATCATTTGTTGAAAAAGTCAAATTTATTTTAAGTGTGATTGCAGGAATCTTCATAGTCATTTTTGCGACACTGAACTGGATTGATCAAGATATTAACTTCATTTTTAAAACAATTAAAGTTAAGCTATCAATTGCTATTATTTTATCCGTTATTTCAGGATACCTTATTTCATTCCTTTTTTACTCTCGAAAGATGAACTCTCTTGAAAACGAGAATGAGAAATTAAAAAATAAAATTAATGACTTAAAAGAGGATTTGGCTGAAAATAACGAAGATGAAATCCCTAAAGATGTAGACTGAAAAACCTCCATTGAAATTGTAAGAATCTTATAACAAGTTATCAATTTCCTTCTTTATTGAAATAAGGAGAACCTTTGTTTAGTTATCGGTAATATCCTAAAATTTTCAGGTAATCTTCTGCTGTTTGTTCTTCACTAAAAAGCTCGGTGTGAATTTTCCCATCCTCGTCCCTTCGAATTAAAATATGTTTAGGTTCTGGAATTAAACAATGTTTCAAACCTCCGTATCCGCCCAATGTCTCTTGGTAAGCACCAGTATTAAAAAATCCAATATACAATGGGTTTTTCTCATCAAATTTAGGTAGATATATTGCATTTGAATGCTGTTCAGAATTATAATAGTCATCACTGTCGCAAGTTAACCCTCCCAAGAGGACACGTTCATAATCATCATTCCAACGATTGATGGGCAGAAGTATAAAACGTTGATTGATGGCCCACGTATCCGGAAGATTGGTCATGAATGACGAGTCAATCATATTCCATTTTTCTCTGTCGTTTTGATGCTTTTGATGTAAAATATTAAAAATTGCCCCCCCACTCTCACCTACGGTAAAAGAACCAAACTCAGTAAATATATGTGGTTCAGGAATTTCATTATCCGTACAAACTCGTTTTACCTGTGTTAGGATCTCACTCACCATATACGAATAGTCAAAATCGAAGGCCAAAGATTTTTTAATAGGAAAACCTCCACCAATATTTAACGAATCCAACTCAGGACACATCTTTTTCAAGTCGCTATATGCACGCAAACACTTCGTCAATTCGTTCCAATAGTAGGCGGTATCATTTATTCCGGTGTTGATAAAAAAATGTAACATTTTTACTTTAACACGTGGGTTTTCTTTCAATATAGACCTGTAGTAAGGAACAATCTCACGGTATCTAATGCCCAATCGTGAGGTATAAAATTCAAATTTAGGTTCCTCCTCAGATGCTATTCGAATTCCAATATTAATATCTTGGTTTGTTTTAGATAATATTCTTTCTATTTCATCAGTATTATCAACTACAGGAATAACCCTCAAACCGGTATTTTCGATTAGATTAATAATATTATCAATATATTGTTCAGGCTTATATCCATTGCATATAACAAACTGACCGTCTATTATCTTTTTTGTAGAATACAAATTTTTAATAATATCAATATCAAATGCAGAAGATGTTTCCAAATGAACGTCATTCTTAAGAACTTCATCAAGCACGAAAGAAAAGTGATTACTTTTTGTGCAATACGAATAGTAGTAATTCCCTGCGTAACCCAAATTATTTATTGCCTCCCGAAACCATCCTTTCGCTCGTTGTATATTATTTGAAACCTGAGGCAAATAATTGAATTTTAATGGTGTTCCGTACTCATTAATCAAGCGCATCAAATCAATTCCATGAAAAAATAATCGATCCTCTCTGAGATTAAATTCATTTTGAGGAAAATCAAAAGTTTGATCAATTAAATCTATGTACTTTGTCCTCATGTCTTATTTTTCATTATTTAAAATTTTACAAATCGTTTGTTCGTCGCGAACTATAAAAGCTCGAGATTCAATAAGTACGATTGGCCGTTGGATTAGTTTCGGATTTTCAACCATGATTTTAATCCATTCATCGTCTGAATAATTTTTTCCTTTATACTTTTGTTTGTAAATATTTTCATTTTTCCGAACTAATTCCTCTGGTTTACTATTTAATTTTTCTATTAATTCCCTCAAAGTTTCCTCTGATAATGAATTAGATAGATATTCAACAACTTGAAATTTAATTTCGGATTGTACAAATGCATTTAAGACATTTCTACTTTTCGAACATCGTGGGTTGTGATATATTATAATCATTTCGCAAAATTACGAGAATATACAGGAATTTAAAACTAATTTCCTCTCAGAGATTTCCTAAAATTGTTAAAATTCTTTGGTTCTATGTAAATTTGTCATCATGAAAACCAAAACACTAAAAAAGAATAAAGTAAACGTAGTTACCTTGGGATGCTCCAAAAATATATTTGATTCCGAAGTACTTATGGCTCAGTTAAAAGCAAATAAATTTGATGTTGAGCATGAATCAAAAAATGATGATTCAGAAATAGTAATTATCAATACTTGTGGTTTCATAGATAATGCCAAGCAAGAGTCAATCGATACAATATTGAGATTTACACAAGCAAAATCCGAAGGGATGATTTCAAAAGTTTATGTTACAGGGTGTCTTTCTGAACGATACAAAGATGAACTTGAGAGAGAAATTCCTGAAGTTGACGCATTTTTCGGTACAAGAGATTTACCAAGATTATTAAAAACTCTAAAAGCAAATTACAAGGATGAATTAATTGGTGAACGTATTTTAACGACCCCCTCCCATTATGCCTACCTAAAAATTGCAGAAGGATGTGACCGTCCGTGTTCTTTTTGTGCGATTCCTCTCATGAGAGGAAAACATGTTTCCAATACTATTGATGACTTAGTAAAACAAACAAAGACTTTAGTTTCAGGAGGAGTGAAAGAAATAATGTTGATTGCTCAAGATTTAACCTATTATGGATTAGATATTTATAAAAAAAGAGCGCTTTCTGATTTATTAAAAAACTTATCAGATATCCAGGGATTAGATTGGATTCGTTTGCATTATGCTTTCCCGTCTGGTTTTCCGATGGACGTTTTGGATGTAATGAATGAGAGGTCAAACATTTGTAAATACCTTGATATGCCACTACAGCATGGCTCGACGCGTATTTTACAGGCGATGAGAAGAGGTATCACAAGAGAAAAAACAGAAGAATTGATAAGTGAAATCCGAATGAAAGTTCCTGGTATTGCATTACGAACAACGTTAATTGCCGGATATCCGAGTGAATCGGAAGCTGATTTTCAAGAAATGTATGATTGGGTGGAACGCTCCCGTTTTGATCGATTGGGAATTTTTACATACTCACATGAAGAAAATACGCATGCATTTAACTCCAACGACGACGTTCCTGAAAAGGAGAAAAAACGAAGAGCAGATGTTATCATGGATCTTCAATCCGGAATTAGTTATGAGCTAAATCAATGTAAAGTCGGGAAAACTTTTAAAACATTAATTGATCGCATAGAAGGAAATTATTTTATTGGTCGAACAGAACATGATTCACCTGAAGTAGACAACGAGGTTCTCTTGAAAAAATCAGATTCTTATTTAAATATCGGAGATTTTGTCGATGTTCAGATTGATTCAGCCGAATATTTTGATTTAATCGGTCATTCAGTAAACAACTAGCTAAACTATTTTCGTTATTTACTGTTCTAAAAATATGCAAATAGGTGATAAATGTCCACAATTCGAACTTACGGATCAAAATGGTAAGCAATTCAAATCTAATGAATGGATTGGCAGGAAAAAACTGGTAATTTTCTTTTACCCAAAAGATGAAACATCAGGTTGTATAATGGAGGCATGCTCCTTCCGAGACAGTCATGAAGATTTTTTACAATTTGACTGCCAAGTAATTGGTATTTCCTCAGACTCTGTATTATCTCACAAGAAATTTGCATCTAAATACAACTTTAACTACCTACTATTAGCGGATACTGATAAAACGGTAAGAAAGCTATTCCAAGTACCTGGAAGTTTATTTGGACTGTTGCCAGGAAGAGTGACCTATATCATCGACCTTGAAGGAAAAATTTGCGGAATTCATAATTCTCAACTTAACCCTTCCAGCCACATGAAAGAATCGCTCAAATTATTAAGACAACTTTAATAATACTGATAATTCTATTAGTTTCATCGAAAAATACTATTTTCGTTTGAAAATATTCAATTTATGCGAAAGAAAATACTTGCTGCAAATTGGAAAATGAATTTAAGTTTACAGGAAGCCAAAGAATTGTTCATGAAATACAATTCTCTTCTACCTCAGGCCGATAATATTGATTATTACATATTTTCACCTAGTATTTTTTTACATGAATTAAGGGTAGTCAAAGGAAAACTAATTCTAGGTGCGCAGAATTTTTATCCCGAAAAGAGCGGTGCTTTTACGGGCGAAATATCTATCAGCCAACTAATAGATGCTCATGTAAATGCAGTTTTAATTGGGCACAGTGAACGAAGAATGTTATTTAATGAGAGTGACGAACTAATAAAACAAAAAGTTGATTTTAGTCTTCAAAATGGATTTAATGTGATATTCTGTTGTGGAGAATCCATAGAAATACGTGATAAAAAAGAGCATATAAATTTTGTAAGAAATCAACTGGAGGTAGTATTTTCTCACATAAAAGCAACTGATTTTTCGAAGTGTGTAATCGCATATGAGCCAATTTGGGCTATTGGTTCTGGGAGAACGGCAAACGAGAAGGAAATCGAGGAGATGCACAGCGCTATAAGAAATTGGATTTTAAAAAAATACGATGTAAGCACCAGTCAAAACATATCTATTTTATATGGTGGTAGTTGTAACGGTAAGAATGCCAAATCTATTTTTTCTTGTCCAAATGTTGACGGAGGATTAATTGGTGGAGCATCTCTTACTTTTGAGTCGTTTAATGAAATCGCAAACAAACTTCAAGTTTAGAATCTTTAAAAAATAAATTATGACTTTTCTTTCAGCTACGGAAATCAATAATGGAATAAAACGTGGTGATAATTATACTCTTATCGATATTCGAGAGCCATACGAGGTAGAAGTTTGCTCAATTAATTTCCGAAATATACCGATGGCTTCTCTTATTGATTGCATTGATGAATTAAAATCAGTAAAAAATATTGTGTTAATTTGTCGCTCTGGGAAACGCGCTGAAACTGTGGCAAATTGGTTAGAATCAGATTATAATATTCCGAATATTATCGTTGTAGAAGGAGGAATTATACAATGGAAAGAACAAGTCGATGGAAGCTTAAAGATCGATGATTAACAAATACCGACATTAATTTTTTAAATTGAATTTTTCTTTTCTTTGAAATTCCTTTAACCTCGGATTAGAAACATTTTGTATGTAAGGATGATCTGGATTACATAACTTAAAATCTTGATGATAATTTTCTGCCTTGTAGAAAGATGTAAACAGAGAAAGTTCCGTTGTAATTGCTTTGAAATGCTTACCAGTAAGTAACGAATCTATGTAATTTTGAGCAATTTTCTTTTCGGTCGGATTTTGATAAAAAATGGCGGACCGATATTGAGTTCCCGAGTCTGGTCCCTGTTTATTTCGGGTAGTTGGATCATGTGAATTAAAAAAAATTCGTACTAATTGTTGGTAAGAAACTTTTGTTGAGTCATAGTAAACTTTAATGGTTTCAGCATGCCCAGTGTTACCTTGGCAAACTTCTTCATAAGACGGGTTTTTAATTTTACCTCCTGCGTAACCAGATTCAGCCTCTATGACACCATCAACAGTTTCATATATTGCCTCAACACACCAAAAACAACCACTAGCAAAATAAGCTGTTTTATACTTACTCAAATCTTTATCAACGATTTTTTCTACCCTCTTATTTTTCTGCGCACAAGATTGAAACGAAAAATAAAGAAGGAAACAGTATAGCCAGATAGAACTTTTCACAACTGTTATTAAGGACAAATAAGTTTAAATTAAGTTCAAGAAAAACATAACTTATTAAAAATCAATAAGTAATTTATCGATATTCGATTAGAATGCTGAAATATTCATTTGTAATGATAAAATATTCATTTCACAGTAAAATTATAATAATTAAATATAGATTCATGTGCGAAAAAGAAAGAAGTTTTAGAAAACTTCAGTAGTACGAGTGATAAACTAAACTAAATTGACCAAATATGTTAATCTCGATGACTATTTTTGGCGTTATACTAATAGGATTATTAGCATACGGATTTCTTTCAAGTTCAAAAGACTAGATTAAGTTTTTTCGAATTTTGATTTTCTTAACCATGACAGATACTATTTTTGTCAAGTTATATTGACAAATCCAGTTCCAGTCTTTTTTTGCAACTGAATCATCAATTGTACTAGGCCACGTTTCTGCAATATTTTGTCTGAAATCAGGATTGTAACTAATTTTAAACTCAGGTAAATGCTTTTTAATTTCTTCTGAAATTTTTTCAGGGGTGAAGCTACACCCAGCCACATTGTAAGAGGTTCGAACAGAAATCTTATCAGAATCAGCATTCATTAGTTCGAGGGTGGCCCGAATTGCATCGTCCATAAACATCATTGGCAGTTCAGTATCTTTACCAAGAAAACAAGAAAATTCCTTTCCTTCTTTCGCACTGTAAAAAATATCTACAGCGTAGTCAGTCGTACCACCACCAGGTAAAGAATTATAAGAAATTAGACCAGGATAACGAATACTACGAACATCAACTCCAAACTTTGAATGATAATACGCGCACCAATTTTCACCGGCTAATTTAGAAATCCCATAGACTGTTGAGGGTTCCATAATTGTTTGTTGTGGTGTATTTTTGCTTGGGGTTGTTGGACCAAATACAGCAATTGAACTTGGCCAAAAAATGCGGTTAATATGTCCTTCTTTGGCCAAATCTAGGATTGTAAATAATCCCTCCATATTTAATTTCCATGCAAAATCTGGATTTTTTTCTGCTGTTGCTGATAGAAGAGCTGCTAACAGATAAACATGCTCAATCTTTTGGTCGATAATATACTTTCTAACCTCATCTCGATTTAATATATCCAATTGAATATATGGACCGTTAGCCAGAATATCTGGGATAGATTCTCGAATATCAGACGCTATAATTGTCTCATTTTCATATTTTTTACGGAGAGCAAGAACCAATTCGGTTCCAATTTGACCACAAGCACCGATTATGAGGGTTTTTGCCATTTTTATTCTTGAATAAACAAAGATAAACTTTCAACTAAAATAGAAAACATTTTTTTACTTCAAAGACAGCCATTTTGCTACATATTTTCCCAAGATATCAAACTCAAGATTAACCTTATCACCAACTTTGAGCAGATTAAAATTTGTATAATCGTAAGTATACGGAATGATACAGACAGAGAATTTTCCCACCTCAGAATCCACAACGGTTAAACTAGTTCCGTTAACGGCTATGGAACCTTTTTCAACTGTTATATCATTTGTATCATAAGAAAATGTATATTTCCAACTACCTCCTTGCTCCTCGATTGAAGTACAAACCCCAACGGTATCTACGTGCCCTTGAACAATATGACCATCCAAGCGACCATTGTATTGAAGGCAACGTTCCAAATTTACTTTAGTTCCAACCCGCCACTCTGAAAGATTTGTTTTGTTTAAGGTTTCCTGAATGGCGGTTACAATATAACTGTCATCAGAAATAGATACCACAGTCAAACAACAACCATTATGAGCTACACTCTGATCAATTTTTAATTCATGGATAAAATCAGACGAAATCGTATAATGAACATTTTGATTATCTTGTTCAATTCTTTTTATTGTTCCAATTTGTTCAATGATTCCTGTAAACATGTCTTAAAAATTTACCATTTCGTTTCTGTAATCCATACTGTACCTTTAAACAAAGCTACAATTTGATTGTGCTGATTTTTCACTAAAACATTATAAATACCTGTTGTTTTACCTCGATGAATTTCAGTTGCTTCGGCTGATAAACAGTCGCCCTCAGAAACTTTCTTCACATGAGAAATCGACGTTTCTATGCTAACACATTGAACACCCCTTGAATTTGAGGCAAATGCTAGCGCAGAATCTGCTAATGAATAAGAAATCCCTCCATGGGCTATTCTAAATCCATTTAACATTGTTGAGTTTATTTCAGCTTTGAGTGTACAACTACCAAGTTCAATTGCTTGAATTTCAATTCCCATCCATTGACTAAATGAATCTTCATTCATCATTATTTTTAGAATTTCTTCAGGAGTTTTCATGTAACAAAAATAACTTATTTGATTAATATGCATGTTTTTTGTGTAATCCCTCTAGAAAACTCGAGCCAACTTGAACCAAATATAATAGTCAAATGATTCTTAACTTCGAAAACATAAAATCGAGCTGCATAAAAACTCCGTGAGTTCTATCAAGTAATTGAAAAAACAAGCGGAGTTCTTTATTTTTTGAAAGCAGATTCGTAGAGCTCAATCCATTCATGAGCATTTATTTTACCACACAGCTTTTTAATCAACGAATAAGGAATATCCTTTTTAGGATTAAATCGAATACAACTTTTACCCATATCCAATTTAGAGTTTGTTGAATGCTTGTAGGATTCTACGAACCATTCCAATAATTTCGCATCTGCATAAATTCCCATGTGGTATATATTGATCGAGTTCTTCTGGTTTGAAACAGAAACAAATGGCAAAGGTAATTTAGGATCACAATGATACCCTTTAGGATAAATTGAATGAGGAACTACAAAACCAATCATTCCATAGGAAATACATTCCTCGAAATCAGCAGGAATACCTTTTCTAATTGCTTCTAAAACTTGAAGAAACACACCTCTTCTATCTTCTGAAACATTATCAATATATTCTTTAACTGTCATTTATGAAATTATTTTACTAATTTTTGACGATTATACTCGTAAAGAACTACGCCAACTGAAACACTTACATTGAGAGACGAAACACCACCTGTCATCGGGATTTTTGCTCTTTCATCAGCCATTCTTAACAAATCATTACTAATTCCATCTTCTTCAGAACCAAAAATAAATGCGACTGACCCCGATAAATCTATAAATGGAAGTTCCTTGTTTGATTTTTCAGTACAAGCGACCAGTTTGATTCCAGATTGCTGCAGATAAAATAATGCATCTTTTAATTGATCAACTTTACAAACTGGTAGCGAGTTCAAAGCGCCTGCGGAAGTTTTAATTGCATCCGCTGTAACTAATGCAGAACCTTTTGAAGGAACGACCAAAGCATCAACTCCGTTACAAGCGGCAGATCGAGCAATTGCGCCAAGATTACGGACATCGGTAATTCTATCCAATAAAAGTAATGTCAATATACAGTTTTCCTCAATTTTTTTATCGACTAACTGATAGAAATCAGTGTAAGAAATAGGTGAAACAAACGCTATAACTCCTTGATGGTTTCCTTGTGTTAATCGATCTAGTTTTTGGGAAGGCACAAATTGCAATTGAAAATCTTTCCCTGTTAACTCCTCTTTTAGTTCTAAAAAAAGATCCTTGCTCATTCCTTTTTGAATGAGAATTTTATTTATTTCGCGTCCTGAGCTAATTGCCTCTGCGACCGCTCGAACACCGTATATAAGATTCTCTTTTTCTTTGTACCCTCGATTTCTCCGTTCAAATTTTCTTTCTACCACTTTATTTTCCATTCTGTTTTGACATTTTCGCCAAGTGTTTTCGCTACAGGACAAGTTTTTCCTACCTGAATAACTTTCTTTGCCGTTTGATCATCCCAATTATTTCCCGTTAAGTCTATTTCTAATACAATTGTTTCAATGCGGCGAGGGTGCGAAGCCATTATTTTCGTCACTAAAACTTCAGCATGATTAAACAAAATATCATGCTCCTGACAATAAATCCCCATGATTGTTAATGCACAAGAACCAAGTGAAGTGGCAACGAGATCCGTCGGTGAAAAGAATTCACCTTTTCCTTTATTATCAACTGGAGCATCAGTCGCTATCTTGGTTCCTGAGGAAAGATGTTCACATTCGGTTCGTAAATTTCCCAAATAGTTGATTTTAGATGTCATTATTTACCTCTTTCAATCAATTGATTTAAACTTTTTTCTATCATTTGCCTAATTTGTTCTGTTGTTAATACCTGAAAATTTTTTGTCTGAACTCCATTTATATTGTATTCAAAACTTTGTAACTTCTCAAAATCATTGACATAAATACGTTTCCTGTAAACAGGTTTTCGTTGATCATTATAAGCAGTTATTCTGATTGTGACAGTTGGCCTATATTCCTTCATACCAACCAAAGAGGCTCCAAAAGATGTTCTTTGTAGAGCATTAAAAAAAATGGAAATACTCACATAATATTCCTTTTCGTGTAACCTTATAGCCATTCTTTTGGAGCTTGTAGGCATTCCTCTCACTGATGAACCAAAATCATTTGTTTTAATTTCATTTCCATTTCGATTTTTACGATAAATACACTCCGTTTGAGCTCTCAGTTGACTAGAAACGGTATTTTCAATCATTTTTTTGATGAGTTCAATATCTAAATCTGATAGTCTCGTTGCATTTAAAGAACCATTTTGTAGGATATTTCCATTTACTGAAATTTGTATCGGATGCGTTAATTTTCTATCTATACCGATATAGATTTTATAAATTCCAGCTCTATCCTGTGCTCGTGTAAACAGCACAGAAAAAAGATAAAAACAATAAATTGAAATAATTATAATTTTTTTCATTCGCTCACCTATTTAAATCAAAGTTAATGAAATTAAATGATTGTAGTTTGATTGAGTTTTATCAGACGGCCTTGTTATTTAGAATCATTCTAAAATACCTCTTTTATGGTATTGCAGTAATTAAAAGTATAGGTCAACTTTGCAAAATAAAAATTTTATTTTATGAAATTCTTTTTTGTTAAAACCACTTTGTTATTTGTAATTCTAAGTTTTAGTTCCTTAGCCCAGAAATCTGAAGATAGCACAAAACTTATTAATGAAATTTTAGTTGAAGGGAAATACAAAGATTTGGATCGATTACCAATTTTGGATGGAACTCGAATCAATTCAGGCAAAAAAAATGAAGTAATTAATCTATTGCAGTCCAGTGCCGATCTCTCTATCAATAATTACAGACAAATTTTAGCCAAAGTACCCGGAGTTTCAATCTGGGAAAATGACGGATCTGGAATTCAAACTTCAATTTCAACAAGAGGTTTGAGTCCCAATCGATCTTGGGAATTTAATGTAAGACAAAATGGTTGTGACATTTCTTCGGAGGCCTTCGGCTATCCAGAGGCTTATTTCACGCCACCAACAGAGGCATTAGAAAAAATTGAAATTATTCGAGGTTCAGCATCATTGCAGTATGGAACTCAATTTGGTGGGCTTTTAAACTATGTCACCAAAAAAAATCTGACCAATAAAACCTTTTCATTTGAAACACAACAAACTCTTGGAAGTTACGGACTATTCAATGCCTACAATGCAATAAGTGGCAAAATAAAAAAGTTTTCTTACTTTGGATATTTGCATCATAGAAGTGCAGATGGTTGGAGGGAGAATAGCCAATACAGAACGAACACGGGATATCTATCCTTGACATATGACTTTACATCTAAATTTTCTATTTCTTTAGAGTATACAAACATGTATTATTTAAGTCAACAATCAGGTGGATTGACAGACTCTATGTTTCAAGCTGACCCTCAGCAATCAGTTCGTTCAAGAAATTGGTTCAGTTCGCCATGGAATTCATCAGCAATGCATATCAAATATGATTTCAACGAAAATACAAAATTAACAGTCGATATATTTAACACCCTTGCATCAAGAAATAGCATCGGATTCATGAAAGATATAACGAATGTTGATTCTCTTAATGGTTTGTTTTATAATACTCGTCAAATCGACCGTGATTGGTACAACAATCTTGGTGTTGAGGCCCGAATATTAAAACAATATAATCTTTTCGGACAGAAATCAGCCATTTCAATTGGTACTCGAATTTACAAAGGAAATACACGTCGAAAACAAGGAGGAATAGGTTCAGTAAATAGTGATTTTGATTTGACAATTGTACAACAACAAAATTCTCAATATGGAAATTTTGATTATAAAAAAGAATTGTCATTTGAAACAAAAAACGCTGCATTTTTTGCGGAAAACTTGTTCCAATTAACGGATAAACTTGCGATAACACCCGGTTTCAGGTTTGAATACATCGAAAATCGGGTTTTAGGAACAATTGACAAACCGGTTATAGGAATCCCGTTAACTGTGAGTAATTCTGTTCGAAACGTACTCCTAACAGGAGTGGGTGGTGAATATGCAACAACTAAAACAACAAATATCTACGCAAATTTCAGTCAGGCATTTAGACCTGTAACCTTCTCAGAATTAACTCCTTCTGCCACGACTGATTCAATAGATCAAGAATTAAAAGATATTTCCGGTTACAATATTGATTTTGGGTTTCGAGGATCTTTTTTGGAGGCAATTACTTTTGATATAGGAGTATTTTATTTGTTCTACAATAACCGAGTAGGAACCATTTCTTTAGATGGTAAAAATTTAAAAACCAACATTGGTGCATCAATAAGCCAAGGAATTGAATCGTTTATTGAATTTGATATTTTCAAATTAGCTGCTCTCGACAAGAAATTCGGAAATTTAAAATTATTCAGCAGTGTATCTTTTATCGACGCAAAATACAGCCGATGGGATGATCCCGATGCGATTAATGACGAAACAAAAAATTTCTCAGGAAATTATGTTGAAAATGCACCAAGAAATGTAAACCGTTTTGGATTTACATACAAATACAGTCGTTTTTCACTTACCTATCAATTTAATCAGGTTGGCTCTGTGTTCACAGATGCTTTAAATACCGAGAATCCAAATTCAAAAGCCACAATAGGTAAATTAGACGGATACTCCCTGATGGATCTATCAACAACCTATTTGATTAACGGAAAATACAACGTAAAAGCGGGAATCAACAATTTAACAAATGAAAAATATGCTACCCGTAGGTCCGGTGGATATCCTGGACCAGGAATATTGCCTGGAAACGGAAGAACATTCTTCTTTTCAATAGGTGTAAAATTTTGATTGTTTAAAGACATTTGTTGAATCTATTTTGTATTTTCGGGTTAGTGAAAACTATACCATTTTTATTCTATCTCTTTTTTATTTTAAATTTCCTTTTTTTTGCGGATGTAAATGCCCAAGTTCAAAATGAAACTCAAATATTACAGCGTATTTCAAAGACGACAAACGAAGAGAATAAATTTAAGTTAGAATTGGAATTGATTCAATTTTATTTGTCTACAGATCTTGAAAAAGCTAAAAAAAAATTAACAGAGGTTAAAACCAAAGTCAAAAATAAATCTTCGGAATCATATGAATTATGTTTGGTGGAATTGCACCTTTATATGCAAAATAAAGACTTTACCTCCTTTCAAAATACAAGCAGATCAATCACCATTTCATCCTTTAAAACCATACCGACTCAAATAAATTATTTAAATTTAGTTGGCTCTTTCGCTCGGGAAAAACACGAATTTGAAAAGGCTCTGTCGTATCATAGAAAAGCGCTCGTTTTAATAAAAAAAATACGTGACAATTATTTAAATTCTGAAATATGTAGGAATATAGGGTTAGATTTTGCATTTCAAGATAAAAAAGACAGTGCTCTATATTATTCAAATCGAAGTATCACTTATGCAAGAAAAACAAATAGTCAATATGGAATTTTGACCGAATGTTTTAATACACAAGCTTTGATTTATCGGTATTTTAATCAAATTGATATTGGTATTGCAAAAAATATTTTGGCATTAGAAATTGGTAAAAGTAGCTCGCACTTTGAAAAGCTCAGCCGAATAAATCGCGAAATAGGTTTATCTCAGCTTGATATTCGAAATTGGAATGATGCAGAGATTTATTTTAATAACTCACTTTTTTATGCTGAAAAATTTAAGAGCTCTTCTCAAATTGCTTTGGCCTTGATTAATTTAGCGGCGGTAGAACACGGAAGAAAAAACTTTATAAAATCAAAACAATTATCTCAAAAAGCAGAATCATACCTTCCAAAAATTTTAGATCGAGAAACAATCGGTGAAATTGAAAATTTCATAGGAATCTTGTACAATGACCTCGGCAACTATAAAGAGGCGGCAGTTCGCTTGAATAATGCCTTAGTAAATTATGAAAGTATTGGAAATAGGCTGAAAATAGCAAATGTATATCACCATGTGGCAAAAGTACTATTTGCGCAAGAAAAGTACGTCGAAGCAGAAAATTTCTTAAATAGATCAATTACTATTCAAAAGGAGCTTCAGAAAATTAGTTCAGTGCATCTTAGTTATAAGGTACTTTCTGAATTGTATCTCAAAAAGAATAACGTTTCAGAGGCATACAAGTATCTTAGTTTCTACGTTCAATATTTGGATAGTAATAATATGATTCAATCTGCAAAAAGTATTGCTGAATTGAATGAAACGTTCAAAACTCAGGAACAATTGCAAACTATCAACCTCCAGAGTGATTCTATTAAGCGCGCTCGGGAAAAACAAGATATGACAAATTTACAATTGAGAAATACACAACAGCGAAATATGTATCAATTGATAATTATCATTTTTATATTGATATTAATCATCGCAGGTGGATTTATATTAAAAAATTATTTACACCGAACCAAACTATTACAATTGCAAAAAGAAATTGAAATGTCACAAACTTTACTCCGATCACAAATGAATCCTCATTTTATTTTTAATGCAATGACTGTAATTCAAGGTTATATCTACGACAATGACCCGATTAAATCGTCCGAATTTTTGGTTAATTTATCTCGGTTAATGCGTCTCATACTCGAAAACTCTTCAAAAGAGTTTATCTCATTAAAAACAGAAATTGAAATTCTCCAAAAATATCTTACAATCCAAAAATTACGTTTCGAAGATCGATTTAACTTTGATATTACCGTTCACGAAAATTTACCACTCAGTGAAACCTTAATTCCTCCCATGATCACACAACCATTTATTGAAAATTCAATTGAGCACGGCCAACTTCATACAGTCGGTGAAGGATTTATTAAAATCGACTTTTGGTCAGTAAATAATAAATTACATATACAAATATCAGATAATGGAATTGGACGAAAAGAGGCGAGTAAAAATAAAAAAAGTAACGACCATCATAGTATGGCCTTTCAAATCACCGAGCAACGAATTTCAATGTTAAACAAAAAATACGTGACTAACGGTAAATTAGATATTTCTGATTATGATAAGATTAATAATTCGGGAACCATCGTTGATATCGAAATTCCTCTTAAATTTAAATATCAAATAATCGATTTATGATAAAAGTTCTAGTTATTGACGATGAAAATAAAACGCGTGAATTTATTGCAAAACTAATTCGCTCCTTTGGGTTGATGCTTGAAGTAATAGCTCAAGGTGAAAATGTAGAAACTGCAATTGAAGCGATAAATGAGCATAAACCCGACTTAGTAATATTAGACATTCAAATGCCAGACGGAACAGGATTTGATGTCTTAAAACAAATAGAAAATAAAACTTTCGAAGTGATTTTTATCACTGCCCACCAAGAATTTGCGATAAAAGCAATTAAGTTCAGTGCACTTGATTACATTCTAAAACCAGTAGATCCAGAAGAATTGAGGCAAGCGATTGAAATGGCAATACAATCATTGAATTCAAAAAAGGATGAAAGTCAATTTGATGCACTCCACCATAATTTAATTCCTCATCAAAAAAGAAAATTAGTTTTGAAAACACAAGAAAGTGTTTTTATCGTTGAACTGGATGACATTATTCGTTGTGAAGCGGATAAGAATTATACTTTTTTCTTTTTAACAAATGGAAAAAAAATCTTAGTA
This sequence comes from Bacteroidota bacterium, assembly GCA_016868915.1. Taxonomy (GTDB): domain Bacteria; phylum Bacteroidota; class Bacteroidia; order Flavobacteriales_D; family Crocinitomicaceae; genus UBA952. Next base: position 17,648 of record VGFL01000041.1, read on the forward strand.
TCAAAAACACTAAAAGAATTTGAACTAATTTTAACAGGACATAATTTTTTCCGAATTCAACAATCCCATTTGATTAATATTAATTTCGTTGATCGTTACGATAAGTTTGATGGCGGATCTGTAATTATGAAGGATGGTGCCGCAGTCCCACTTTCTCAAGCAAAAAAAGAAATGTTTTTCAAACTTATTGAAAAGCTTTAATTGAAAGTATTTAATTTATTTATAATCAATATAATAATTACTATTAAAGTAATTGAATATAGTGTAAATTTTACCAAATACCATTTACTTATTTTTTGTGGAATTTTATTTTTAAAATTGAACTTATACATGTGAATAAAATTAATGATTTTTTATTTTAATTCATTTTCGCTATGCTTTAATTAGTTTAATTTTGAAATTGACTTATTTATGAAAAATATTCTTGTTACGGGCGGCGCAGGATACATCGGTTCTCATACTGTTGTTGAATTAATTAATAGTGGTTTCAATCCTATAATTGTTGATGACTTTAGAAATTCTGATCCATTAATTTTAGCCGGAATTGAAAAGATAACCAATAAAGAACCTCTTACATACAAAATTGATATTTGTAATAAAGAAGCGTTGGAAATCGTTTTTAAAGAAAACCAGATTTATGGAATCATACATTTTGCAGCCTACAAAGCGGTTGGTGAATCGGTTGAATTTCCGTTAAAATATTATTTCAATAATTTAGTAGGTTTAACTACTATTTTGGAATGTATGTTAGAGTTTTCAATTGAAAATTTAGTTTTCTCATCCTCGTGCACTGTTTATGGTGAACCAGCAGGCGTTAAAGAAGTAACCGAAAATTCAAGAAAGGTAAAACCGAGTTCTCCCTACGGAAATTCTAAATTAATATCTGAAAATATTATTGAGGATACATTTACCGCAAATAAACACTTAAAAACTATTTGCCTGCGTTATTTTAATCCTATTGGAGCCCATCCTTCAGGCCAAATTGGTGAACTGCCCCATGGCAAACCAAACAATTTACTTCCCTTTGTTACGCAAACAGCAATTGGTAAGCATGAAAAATTAACCGTTTTCGGAAGAGATTATCCAACGGATGATGGAACATGTATTCGTGATTATATTCATGTAGTTGACTTAGCAAAAGCTCATGTAAAGACAATCAAATTCCTTGAAAATGAAGCAGAGGGTTTGAATGATGCTTTTAATATAGGGACGGGCAAAGGAACAAGTGTTTTAGAAATCATTAAAAAGTTTGAAAAAATTAGTAACCAAAAATTGAACTGGGAGTTTGGTAAACGTCGCTCAGGTGATGTAATTGAAATTTATGCAAATGCAAAAAAATCATTTGAAATACTCAACTGGAAAGCTGAATTAACTGTTGATGATGCCATAAAAGATGCTTGGAATTGGGAAAACACATTAAAAAAATTCAACCGGTGAAAATTATTTTAATTTTCATATTTTTCATTTCTTTTAAACTTTTTAGTCAAAAAGAATTCGATACGGAAATTGAATCCAACAGTAGACCTGGAATTTTATACTATTTCACTTGGAAGCCATCGAATAAACCAAAAGTAAGAAAGTACGATCGATTTATTTTTGACGTCTATTACACTGATGCCAGAGATCCAAAAAATATTATAAAAAAGTCAACATCTAACATTGGTTTTACAGTCAATTTCATGCAGGAATTTGCCCTCAATAAAAAAAATACAATCTCAATAGGAACTGGGTTGGGATTAACGAATAGTAAGGCAAATTTAAATTCAAATCTTATTTTAGGAAAGGCAAATACTATAATTTTAAGTGCGCCTCTATTGAATTATAAAAAAAATGTTTTGAATGAATTTAACATTAATATTCCTATTGAATTAAGATTCAGGACAAAAGGCTGGAGTCATTATAAGATTCATTTTGGTGGACGAATAGGGTATCAAGTGAGATTGAATGAAAAATATTTTTTTGAGGATTCCAAGGTCAATTACAGAACTTCGCTAAAAAAAGCTGCAGAAAACTTCACGTATTCTGTTCACACACGCATTGGAGTTAGAAACTATTCTTTTTATGCTTCCTACAATTTAAATCCTCTTTTTAAACACAGTGAAAGTCCAAAAATGAACTGGTTTCAACTTGGATGTAGCATTTCTCTTTTCTGATGGAATTTATTGATACACACGCTCATTTTTACGCAGAGGAATTTGACTTAGATCGAACAGAAGGAATTCTACGAGCCAAAGAAAATCACGTTTCAAAAATACTTTTACCTAATATTGACTTAGATAGTATCAATCCATTACTTAATTTACACAAAAGTAATCCGGCAATGTTCCATCCCATGCTTGGTCTTCATCCGGGCTATGTTAAAGAAGATTGGGAAACACAGTTAAATGAAATCAAAAAAGTAATCGAAAAACATTCTATCATTGCGATTGGAGAAATTGGTATGGATTTGTACTGGGATAAAACTTTTATAGAAGAACAAAAAATGGCTTTTTCGCTGCAAATTGACTGGGCTATGGAACACAAACTTCCAATCGTTATTCACGCAAGAGAAAGTTTCCATGAAATTTTTGAAATTCTTGATACAAAAAATTGTTCGGAGCTAAGTGGTGTTTTTCATTGTTTCACTGGGAGTGAACTTGAGGTTCAAAAAATACTTTCACTCGAGAATTTTTATTTTGGAATTGGGGGTGTTATTACTTACAAAAATTCTCCATTAGCCGAAGTTGTTAAAACAATTCCACTCTCGAAAATAGTTATTGAAACAGATTCGCCCTATCTACCTCCTACTCCATTTAGAGGAAAAAGAAATGAACCAAGTTACATAATACATATTGCTGAAAAACTAGCCAGTATTTTTGAAATTGGAGTAGATGAAATTGCGAAAAGAACAACTTACAACGCAAATAAATTATTTCAATTAAAGGCGTAAATTCAATTAATAAACGTGAACACAACAATTAATTTATTTGTTCACGATTGTATTATGATGTATATTTAACTCGTTTTAAGTTATGCGAAAATTCCTCTTACTTTACTCACTTATTTCTCTTAATCCTATTTTTGGTCAATTTTCCTTTAATTTTTCAGATAGCATTCAAGTAACTAAAAACGGTTCGCCACTTTCATTGGCTTGGTCAGGTGGACTTAACTACGCCCAATTTTCTGAAATCGATTACGACTACGATGACGATATGGACTTGTTGGTATTTGATAGAAGTAATGATCAAATCAGGTTATTTGAAAATCGACTAATCGATGGAAATCGCTCCTATGTTTTCAACCCAATCGGACAAACTCTTTTTCCTTCGGATTTACGGTATCGATTGACCGCGATTGACTACAATCAAGACGGTGAAAACGATCTGTTTGCATATGGTATTGGAGGCATCAAAGTATATAAAAACACAGGGAATAGCACAACTGGGCTTCAATGGACTGTTGCAAAAAACCTACTTT
>VGFL01000042.1 GCA_016868915.1 Bacteroidota bacterium
TCGATAGAATTCTTTGTACAATTGGTCAACTTCAAAAATCGATGGGTTTTCTGAATACATTGTTTTTGCCCAAAGCGGCAATGAGCTGATTTCGACCGAAGAGGGCTTTTGTAGATTTTGAGCGAAATTAACCGAATTTAAAAAAAGTATGGTGGAATAAAACAATATTTTTCTCATGGATTCTTATGAATAAATTGGAGTATATTAAATTATTAAGTGAAAATAATTAAAACCTATAGTAATGAATTTTGTTGTCGATTGATTTAATTCTTAATCTGCTCCTTTCTTTTTTCAATATCTTTTAATTTAGTTGTTTGTATGGATATTTCTATTTTTTTTGTTTCCTCTTTACCTTTGGTTTTTTCAATTTCTTCCTCTTTTTCTGAGATTTTCTTTTTTAAATCCCCAATATCAGATTGAAGGTTTTCTTGTTCTTTGACCAACTTCTCTTTTTCCCTTACTAGTTCTTTTAAAATCTCATTTTCAATCTCGATTTGGTGATTAATACTTGACTCTACAGCTTCTACTGCAAATTTTTCAAGTCTTTTCTTAAAAAAAGAATACTGCTCCGAGTGATTAGACTTCTCCATGTATGCCCCTCCAAGATCAATTGACCAACAAACAGAAAGAGGACCATCTTTTGATTTAATTATTTTGGCGTAAACATCAAATTGTTTTTTACCAAGATCTTTCGTTTCACAAAGTGTAACGAAATATTCATTATTTTTATCATCCAATTTTCCGTTGAACTCTTTCAATTCTTTTTTTAATAATTTTTCAACGATGTTCATTTCCGCAAAAGGAATTGTTACAAGAAGACTGGGTTTCGATCCAGTTTTGCCGAGAGAATAGTCAGTAATTCCATCAATGGCACTAATTTTTTGACTAAAAAATAATAAAGGTACACCAACCAATATCAATATGAAAAGTGATTTCATAAATTTTTTATTAAAGGTACAAAAAACTACATTTACAACTCTACTTCGCTGATATTTTTCCAAAAGTCTGATAGCTTTATTCCTGCATAAGATAGCATTTGGGGGACAATACTTGCCGAGGAAAAGCCAGGAGTTGTATTCACCTCAATTACATATGGATTTGAATCAACAACCATAAAATCAATTCTTGCGATTGATCTCAATTGCATAAGTTCGTATATAAATTTAGATCTTGATTGAATTTTTTCTCTAATTTCTTCTGATACCCTTGCTGGGGTAATTTCTTGGGATTTTCCTAAATATTTTGCGTCGTAATCAAAAAACTCATTTTCAGAGGCAATTTCGGTAAGAGGCAATGCAACAACTCCCTCATTTGATCTATAAACTCCGCAGGTTACTTCAGTTCCATTTAGAAAGGATTCAACAACAACTGTTTTCCCCTCTCTAAAAGCAGATTGTATTGCGGGTAAAAGTTCTTCAATTGTTTTAACCTTAGAAATACCATAACTAGACCCTGAGTCAGAAGGTTTAACAAAAAGAGGTAATCCTAATTCTTGTATTATATTTTCCTCTAAAATGGGTGACGTAGAAGTTAGTAAGATAGATTTCGCAACAGGAATTCCAAAAGATTTAAGAAATTGATTACAAAACCATTTGTCAAAGGATAATGAGGATGCAAGAGGGCCGGAGTTTAGGTAGGGAATCCCTTTCATATCGAGTAAAGCTTGAATTTTTCCATTTTCTCCCGGATCGCCATGTATATATACTAATCCAACATCAATTTTTTGATTTCCAAAACTCATGGAATTTATATCAAAATGAATTAATTCATTGTTGACTTCAGCTTTCCACCCTTCATTATTTACGATAATTTTTATTGTATTAAATTCACGGGGAAAATTTTTTTGAATTGTTTCCGCACTTTTTATCGAAATTTCGTACTCAGAGGAATAACCACCACAAAAAATGCCGACAGTTTTCATTTATCAGTTTTTCTCAAAATTAATAGACTCTTTATTATCAGTATTAGAAGTCATTTAAAGTTATTCTCATATTTAGGTTAATAAAGTGAAATTTTATTGTTCTTCTGAAATTTTGTATTTTCACCATCTATTTTAAAAAATGAAAAAAATAATTTCTTGTTTTTTGTTTCTGGGTCTATTCTTTCAACATTTTACTCAATTAAAACCTCAAAATGGGATCCAAACCTCATCTCCACAATTTATAGCGTTCAAAAATGCAAAGATTTACATTTCTCCAAAAGAGATTATTGAGGAGGGAACACTGCTTATTCAAAACGATAAGATAATTTCTGTTGGTAAAAACGTTAAAATACCCGAAAATACAATAGAAATTAATTGTTCAAATAAGGTAATTACACCTTCATTTATTGAGTTATATAGTAGTGTCGGTTTGTCAACGACCAAGAAAGAAGAAAATACCGGTCTTGGAGCTTACTATTGGAATGAGTCAGTACATCCTGAATATGATGCGTCGGATGATTTTCAAATTGATTACAGTTCGTCAGAGAAATTAATTAATATGGGGTTTGGCTTAGCTTTAATCCATCAACATAATGGAATAGTTCGTGGTTCAGCCGCCTTAGTTTCTCTTGGAAATTCTGATGTTAATAAGCAGTTGATTAAATCTCAAGCTGGCTTCTTTTATTCCTTTAACAAAGGTACATCTGCCAATTCATATCCATCATCTCAAATGGGTGCAATTGCTCTTCTCAGACAATCTTTTTATGACCTAGAATACTATCATTCATCAACACCTATTGAAAGAAATATTTCTTTGGAAGAGTGGAAAAAAAAGTCAGAATTGCCATCATTTTTTAAATCTGAGGATAAATGGGAAATTTTAAGGGCAGATAAAATCGCTAAGGAATTTAATCAAAAGTGGAACTATATTGGAACGGGTAAGGAATATTCTTGGCTACCAAATTCAAAAAAATTATCTGGGTCGATTATTATACCAATAAATTTTCCAGAAAGCTATGATGTCCGCGATCCATATATTGCTAAGCAAATTCCTTTAAGTGATTTGAAACATTGGGAGTTGGCTCCATCAAATCCAAAAATACTAGCAGATAATAAAATTTCATTCGCTATTACTACAGACGGTATAACTAAATCGGATATTTTTTGGACTAATTTAAGAAAAGCATTATCGAGAGGATGTTCGGTAGAACAAATTTTAAGTTCATTAACAACAACTCCTGCTGAACTTCTGGGATTGAGCGGTCTTATCGGGGAATTAAAATCTGGTAAATTAGCGAGTTTTGTAATTTATTCTGATGACCCTTTTCTAAAGGAAGGTGTTCTCATGTCTAGTTGGCTTTTAGGAAAAGAGCATGTAATAAAAAGTGAAACGGGTAAAGATATACGCGGATCTTATGTATTAACTATTGCAAAAAAAGAGTATTTCTTAGAAATTTCGGGTACAAAGGAAAAGCCAACAGGAAAGTTAACTACGTATATAATTAATGGTAATTCAAAATCAAAACCAATTAAAAATGATACTCTTTATCAAGCAGTACAAATAATTCAGCGAGATAATGATATTATCTTACAGTTCAACCTAAATGATTTGAATTATAATGGAAGCATCAACTTGCACGGTAAGTTGATGGGCAGGGATGCTGGTATAATTGAGGGAGACGCACTCATACCTGATGGAAGAATGGTGTATTTTGTTGCATCAAAAGAAAAGGCCTCAAAAGTAAAGGATGATAAGTCTGTTTTAATTATTGATACTTCATTTAATGGAAAAATTTGGTTTCCAAATATGGGATTTGGGAATGACTCTCTGCCAAAATCAAACTCCTTTGTGTTTGAAAACGTAACGGCGTGGACCAATGAAATCGAAGGAATTATAAATAATGCCTACGTCATCATTGAAAATGGTAGAATTAAATATGTCGGAAAAGAAAAAGGTAATTACCCTAAAAATGCAATTATCATAAATGGAGAAGGTAAGCACCTTACCAATGGTATAATTGACGAGCATTCACACATTGCCATTTCGAAAGGTGTTAATGAAGGGAGCCAAGCAATTACTGCAGAGGTTTGCATTGCAGATGTCGTAAATTCAGACGATATAAATATTTATCGTCAGTTGGCTGGGGGAGTCACGTCAGCTCAATTGTTACATGGATCAGCAAATCCGATTGGTGGTCAATCTGCATTAATTAAATTAAAATGGGGGCACAGACCAGATGATCTTTTGATCTCAAATGCAGATGGTTTTATTAAGTGTGCGCTGGGAGAAAATGTTAAACAATCAAATTGGGGTGACAATAATACTACACGATTTCCACAAACGAGAATGGGGGTTGAACAAGTATTTTACGATGGGTTTAATCGAGCGAAAAAATACCTAAACGAGTGGAATAATTACAAGTTGAATGGAGGCGTAAAACCGAGAAAAGATTTAGAGTTGGAGGTGCTTGGTCAGATTTTGAATCAAAAAAGATTTATTACTTGTCATTCATATGTGCAATCAGAAATAAATATGCTAATGCACGTTGCTGATTCCATGGGAATTAAAATTAATACGTTTACTCACATTTTAGAAGGATATAAAGTAGCTGATAAAATGAAAAATCATGGTGCTGGCGGATCTACATTCTCGGATTGGTGGGCATATAAATTTGAAGTTAATGATGCAATTCCTTATAATGCGAAGTTAATGATGGATCAAGGAGTCGTTGTTGCCATAAATTCTGATGATGCTGAAATGGGAAGAAGATTAAATCAAGAGGCAGCTAAAAGTGTTAAATACGGCGGGATGTCTGAGATTGATGCTTGGAAAATGGTGACTCTAAATCCCGCAAAATTATTGCATCTAGATAATCGCCTTGGTAGCATAAAAATCGGGAAGGATGCCGATTTAGTATTGTGGGATAGTAATCCGTTATCAACCACCTCCAAAGTTGATTTAACAATGATTGAAGGCACTATATATTTTGAAAGAAAAAAAGATGAAATGTTACAAAATCGAAATGATTTAGAACGAGCAAGAATAATATCTAAAATGTTAAAATCCAATGAAAAAGGCGAACAGACAAAACCATATTCTAAAAAAGGAAAGCGCCACTATCATTGCAATACAATAGGTGAAGAAGGAACCGATGAGGAAAATTTACATTAATCTACAAAACATGAAATTTTTAATAAGTTTGTTTTTTCTGGTTTTTTTTGGTTTGGTACAAGCACAACCAAACCGCATTTTGTTAGTCGATGGATTCTTACATGTAGGAAATGGTCAGACGATTGATTACGCATTAATAGGCATAAAAAATGGTATAATTACTGAAGTTGGAAATTCACTGATAAATAGTTATGATGCAAATGATTGGGATACCATAATTCATCTTGATAAAAAGCATATTTATCCTGGATTTGTTGCTGCTAATTCTACTTTAGGTCTCACCGAGATTGATGCCGTACGGGCTACTCGCGATTACAATGAAACGGGAAGTTTTAATCCGCATGTGAGAACACAAATTGCCTATAACGTTGAATCAAAAGTAATTTCAACGGTATTGACGAATGGCGTTTTGCTTTGTCAAGCCACGCCACGGGGTGGAATCATCTCAGGCACTTCATCTATTATGTCTTTAAGTGGGTGGAATTGGGAAGACGCAACAATTTTTGCCAATGATGGAATACACGTGAATTGGCCATCGAGTTTGCAAGGTGGGGGTTGGTGGGCTGAACCTGCTCCAAAAAAGCAAAATGAAAATTATTCGAAACAACTGAAGGAGTTGAATGAGTTCTTTGTAATGGCCAGAACGTATGCGAATTCACCGAAGGATGTTGTTGAATATGATCAACGTTTAGATGCCATGAAGGAATGCTTTTTAGGAAGTAAACGGGTTTATTTTCATGGAGATGAAATACAGCAAATTTCAGATATTATTGAATTCTCAAAAAAGCACGAGATAAATTATCCTGTTGTAATTGGGGGATATGAAGCACATCTTTTGGGAAGTAGAATGAAAGATTCTAGGATTCCAGTGATGTTAAGACGTATTCATAGTCTTCCAGAAAATGAAGATGACCCAATAGATCAATCCTTTAAATTACCATATCTACTCAAAAAAGAAGGTATAATTTTTTCTATTCAAAATGCAGGTGATATGGAGGCTATGAATGCAAGAAATTTACCCTTTCAAGCAGGGACTGCAACTGCATACGGTTTATCAGAAGAGGAGGCAATTGAGGCAATTTCGTTAAGTCCATGTAAGATAATGGGAATAGATAAAAAATTTGGATCTATCGAAAAAGGTAAATCAGCAACCTTATTTGTTTCAAATGGAAATGCGCTAGAGATGAAAACAAACCAACCATTTTTGATCCTTATAAATGGGAAGTTTATGCCTATTTCAAATTTTCAAAATGAATTGTTTAGAAAATATTCAGAAAAGTATTTGAAGAATTAAGCTAATATTTACAAATAGTTCACCTATTTTTTCAACGCAATAAATATTTTTTTGCTCTGTGAGAGCGATTTATTAATTATAATTGTTTAATTTTGAGTGAGTTATAAAATTTTGAAAAATCTCTGCTTGAATGAAAACCATTTTAATAACTGGAGGTACAGGTTTTATTGGAACCCATTTAACGAAACATTTTCAGGATAATGGACATACAGTTTATTTACTCACCCGCAAGCCGAGGAGGAGTAATCATATTTTTTGGAGTCCACTTAAAAAAAAAATTCAGGGAAAAAATTTGAATGATATTGAGATTATCATCAATCTAGCCGGGGAAGGTATCGCCAATAAACGATGGACTCTAAAAAGAAAAAATGAAATTCTCAAATCAAGAGTTGATTGCATAAATTTCTTACATCTTTTAACTGATAACTTTCCAAAGTTAGAGCATTTTGTTACTGTTTCTGGAATTGATTGCTACGGTTTTGGGCATGGTACAAATATTTTAACTGAGGCAGAGCCTTATGGGACGAATTTCATTTCTAAAGTAGTTCAAGAGTGGGAATCTGCATCGAGACAGTTTGAAGATCAGTATAGAACTACTATTTTACGATTGCCGATTGTTTTAGATGCAAAAAAAGGAGCATTACCAAAAATGGCAGCGCCTATTAAAAAATGGATTGGAGCGCCAGTTGGAACAGGAATCCAACCAATGAATTGGGTACATATTGATGATTTAACAGCTATTTTTTCTCATGTAATTGAGAATTCTATCACAGGTACTTTTAATATTGTAGCTGGAACAAATACAAATCAAGAATTTACACAAGTTTTAGCCAAGACTCTTAAAAAACCACTGTTTTTACCGAATGTCCCTTCATTTGTAATGAAACTAATTTTAGGTGAGTTATCTGAATTATTGCTGAATGGCAATTACGTTTCAGGTGAAAAACTAAAACAAACAGGATTTAATTATCAATTTTCAAATCTTGAAAAAGCCTTACAGGATATATACCAATGATTAAAGGTTAACTATTTTATTCCCCTTCTTTTTTTTATTGCCTCATATGCCTCTTGAATCTTCTGAAACTTTTCTTTAGCTCCTTTTTGGTATTCTTCTCCCATACTCGCAACCTTGTCTGGGTGGAATGTCACTGCCATTTTTCTGTATGCTTTTTTAACTTCATCGTCCGAAGCAGATTCGTCAATTCCTAGTATTTTATAATCGGAATCAACATTGCGATAAAACATGTTTTTGACGCTTTCAAATTCAATTTGAGGAACACCAAATAATGCTGCAATTTGTTCAATTACCTGTATTTCTGAGGTTGAAACGTTTCCATCTGATTTGGCAATTCCAAATAAATAATGAATCAACTGAATACGAACCTCTGGTTGCATGCGATTCCGTATATCACGACAGATTTCATTTAAAGGGATTGAACTGGCATCTAAGAATTTCTTTAACGTTTGAAGCTGTTGTTGTTGAAAATTAGCACCAAATTGATTCGTAAAAAAAGCTTTAACATAATCAAGCTCAGCTTTTAAAACTTTTCCATCAGCTTTCATAACCGCAGCCGATAATGCCATCAGCATTGTTTGAATCTCATTGACCCCGCTAGAACGTTGCTGATAGTAATTAAATAAATCATCAGGACTCATTCGGTTGTATCTGGTTCTTCCGCCTCGTTGCGATTCGTTTTTTTTATTCATGTCGAATAAAGAACCAATGATAAATCCTACTATGGCTATTCCCAAACTGCGAAAAATGACATAACCTGCGAAAGCAAAAATATACTTATACAAAATAGAATTATTAAAAAACGGGACCGAAATCCCGCTCAAAATTAAAAATATTACCCTTATTCAGCGTTACGAATTGTATTTTTAATTTATGTTGTTCAATGAACGCTCAATAAACGAGTCTAAGGCTTCACCTTTCAACATTCCTTGCGATAGAAGAGCTAAATCAGCTAAATATTTTGCGGATTCTTTTTGTCCAGCTTCGTCTTTTGTTAAAATCGATGATATAGTATCGTGGTTTGCGTTTACGACAAGATTGTACATTTCGGGGAAAGCTCCGTAGAATCCACCACCACCCATTTTTTGTTGTTCCATCATTCGACGAATAAACTCCGGTTGCGTTACAATAATTGGCGCTTCATCGGAAGACATACTTTGTAATTGAACGGTAAATTTTTCTTTATTTACTACACCCTCAAATATTCCTTTCACTTTTTCTTCATCATCTTTTGAAAGTTTTGATGGTATTTCTTCTGATTTTTTAATCAAATTATCCAATGAATCTGAGTCTACTCTTGTGAATGTTACCTTCTCAAAAGTTTGTTCCATTTTTGAAATCCAATGCGATGCGAGTGGACTGTTTAATAAAAGAACTTCATAACCTCTTTCTTTTGCCTTTTTAACCAATGAAAATTGTTCTTCAGCGTCAGGGGTATAAAGGAAAACAACTTTATCGTCTTTATCTGTTTGAATAGGTGCAACTTTTTCTTTCAATTCATCGATTGTGTGATAGGTTCCATCTGTTGTTTTTACCAAGCTAAATGACTTTGCTTTTTCAGCAAATTTATCGTCTGTGAGTGTTCCGTACTGAACAAAGATTTGTAAATCATCCCATTTCGCCTCAAAATCAGCGCGATCGTTCTTAAACATTTCAGCCAGTTTATCCGAAACTTTTTTGGTTATGTGAGAAGAGATTTTCTTGACGTTTCCATCGCTTTGCAGATATGAACGGGAAACATTTAATGGAATATCTGGTGAATCAATTACACCGTGTAATAAAGTTAAAAATTCGGGAACAATCTCAGCGACGCTATCCGTTATGAAAACTTGATTTGAGTATAAATTGATTTTATTTCGTTGAACTTCAATATTTTCTTTAATTTTTGGAAAATAAAGAATACCGGTTAAATTAAATGGATAGTCAACATTCAAGTGAATGTGAAATAACGGTTGTTCAAAAGTCATGGGATACAATTCACGATAGAATGCGTCGTAATCCTCTTGTTTTAAATCAACAGGAGCTTTTGTCCAAGCTGGTTCGGGATTGTTAATTTGATTTTCTACTTCTGTAGCTACACGCTTAATTTTTCCGTCTTCATCTTTTTCTCCTTCTGGAGAATCAATGTATTCTGTTTTTGTTCCAAAAACTATTGGAACGGGCAAAAACTTACAATATTTATTTAAGATTTCCGTAATTCGGTTTTTCTCTAAAAACTCAACAGATTCATCATTAATATACAAAACGATATCCGTTCCGCGGTCTACTTTTTCAATGTTTGTGATAGTGTATTCTGGAGAACCGTTACTTTCCCATTGAACAGCTTGAGCATCATCATAATGTGCCAGTGTTTGAATTTGAACTTTTTCAGCCACCATAAATGCAGAATAAAAACCAAGTCCAAAATGACCAATGATTTGTTCAGCACCTTCAGTTCCTTTGTATTTTTCAACAAATTCTTCAGCTCCTGAAAATGCAATTTGGTTGATGTATTTATCAATTTCTTCAGCTGTCATTCCAATTCCTCGATCGCGAATGGTTAATGTTTTTTCGTCCTTATTAAGAATAATTTCTACTTTTAAATCTCCCATTTCACCTTTATAATCTCCATTTTTCGCGAAAAACTTCAATTTTTGACTCGCATCTACTGCATTGGATACTAATTCGCGTAAAAAAATCTCATGATCCGAGTAAAGGAATTTTTTAATAATTGGAAAAATATTTTCCGTTTGAACATGTATTTGACCTGTTTTCATAACTTTTGTTTTAATTTCGACGGACATGAATTGTCAACCTTTATGCCATTGGGCGAAAACTGACAATCTGTCAATGAGGGTTGAAAAACTGTCAGAAATAGTTATGACTTTTTAAATTGAATGAAATGAATTCTGAGTTGATTATTCAAGAATTTTCAAACGAAAAATTTGTACAAGACACAGTAAATCAAATCTGTAAGGATTTTTCTCGCTGTGGGTGGGATATAGATTCTATTTTATTGGAGAGAAAATTAACGAAAGTAGAACTCGAAGAGCTATTAGCAGAAAAACTGGTTGAAATCATAAAGTTTGGAGAAACGCAACTGCTTCAACTTATTTATATCATTGACATTTCTGAAAAAGAATTTTTGTCCATTCTTTCTGAACAAAATTTCCCGCAATTGTTGGCAGAGAAAATCGTATTAAAGGAAGCGTATAAAGTATTTTTGAGGAAAAAATTTAGTTAGATTTCCTACCTAAAAATCAACTCATCCAGAAATAACCACGTTTTATTTCCTTTTCCCAAATGCCAATCAGGGCAAACACCCGGGTTTTTAATGGTATAACGAATGACTTTAATTGCGCTGGGTTTATAAGAATCAATAATAAATTCAATATTTTCCGGATTTTTATCTGATGGATCTGCTTTTTTAATTTGAATGGGAGCTAATTTTTGAAAGGATTTACCATCAGCGGATACTTCAATATCGATCTGACTTGGAAGGAAAATCCACGATTTCTGATCTCGTATTGCTGAAACACCAAACCGACTTAAATTTCGTGGTGAATCAAATGTGACTTCTGCCTTTACATCCGTTCCAAAAAATCCTTGCCAATCGCCTGTTCTGAATTCGTTTCCTCCTTTAATTCCATCAATCAACGAGTTTGGTCCTGAAGCTGCATATTGATTGGCATATTGCGTTTGTAGGTTCAATTGAACAGTCGGATCTTTTTTGATTAAGGTACTTGAAACAACGGCGCTGTGATAGATTTTTCTCCGATTGATTCTTCGCTGTAACTTGATATCAATTTTTGACGTTTTGTCGATAATAAAAGGCTTTTCATAGACCATCCATTCGCTTTCATTCAGACGATAAAACGGTATAAATTCATCTGTTTCATTTAATTTTAAATAATCAATTCCCACTTTGATGCGATCTTCAAAAATGCGTTCAGATACACCTATATAAGGAACTGGAACAAAGATTTCAGGTAGTTCATCCTCAGGAGAACCAGCAATCCATTTATCAAAATCTTCTCGTGGTTGCCTTCCCATTTCAAATTCCATTAGTCCACCGTAAGTCAATTCTTCGTGTGAAATATAACTACGATTGAGTGGTTTACCGTTGAGTTTAACAGATTGTACATAGATGTTTTCCGAACTTAAATTCGGTGCAGAAATAAACAAGGTTGTTCCATTTTCGAACTTTAGTTCTTGTTGCTTGAAATTTGGTTTACCCAATTCATAATACGGTTTGCCAGGTGCAACTGGGTAAAATCCAAGACTTGATAATACATACCAGGCAGACATTTGACCACAATCCTCGTTTCCTGAAAGTCCATCCGGTTTGTTAGAATACAATTCATTCAATATTCGATCAACATAAAGTTGTGTTTTGTAGGGCGAACTCGTGTAATTGTATAAATATGCCATGTGGTGCGAAGGCTCATTCCCATGAGCATATTGTCCAATCAACCCTGTGATATCTGCTTGTTCTCTTCCTGATAGCGAACTTGATGTTGTAAAAAGTCGATCTAACCAAGCTTCCAACGAATCTGTCCCACCTAACTGTTTAGTGAGTTCGTGAATTGCATGCGGTGCTGCCATCGAATATTGCCAACTATTTGCCTCTGTATAATTGAAATTTACTTCACTTGGGTCAAAAGGTCCGTACCACTGCGCACCTCGTTTGGCTCGCATAAATTTAGTGGTCGCATCAAACACATTTAGGAAATTAAACGAACGTTTTCTGAATTCACTTTCAACCACATTGATTCCCATTTTCTTCGCCATTTCAGCAATGCAATAATCATCGTAGGCATATTCTAACGTTCGCGAAACAGATTCAGGCTCTTGATCCGCAGCGATAAATCCTTGTTCACCAAAAAACTTCTTGCCAAATTCATCCATTTTTGCCGTAGCTACCATCGCCTCAAGTGCCAGTGTGGTATCAAAATCCCGTATTCCTTTCAAATAAGCATCGGCAATTACAGAAACGCTGTGGTAGCCAATCATACATTCTGTTTCATTCGCTGCCAATTCCCAAACCGGTAAATCTTTTCCTTCCTTGTATTGGCGCAGAAATGTCTGAATAAAATCAACCGTTCTTTTTTGTTGCGTCAACGTGAAAAGGGGATGGGTGGCTCGATAGGTGTCCCACAGAGAAAAGACGGTGTATTGTTGTTGTCCTTTAGATAGATCATGCAAATAATGATCTCTCCCTCGGTATTTGTTACCGTGGATATCCGTGAATTGATTTGGCGCTAAATAACTGTGATAAAGTGCTGTGTAAAAGACGGTTGCTTTTTCTTTGTCTTCCAAGGAGATTTTTATTTTCCCTAATTCAGTATTCCATTTTTTAGTAGTGCTTGCTCTTATTTCATCTACATTCCAAGTAGTAATTTCTGAACTTAAATTCGTTTTAGCACCTTCACAGCTTGTTGCAGAAATCCCCACTCTTAAAACGATTATGTCTTGATCTTGAGGAAATTCTAACACTAATTTATGTTGTCCATTCTTCGTGATGAATTTCGATTTTTTAAAAGGTATTGATGTTTCTAAATAAAAATAGAAATGTTGTCTTGTTGCCCATCCTTCGGAGATTCGATATCCTTGAATTGTTTTTTTATCAACGATTTCAAGTTTTGAATCGAGCAATTTATCACGATGATCTAAATCGATGAGAATGAAACGTTTTTCATTTTTGTTTTCGAAGGTGTACGTATGAATTCCTGCTCTGTCTGTAGCTGCAATCCGTGCTTTGATTTTTGGATCCGCCAAATACACTTCGTAATAGCCAGGACTCGCTTTTTCGTTTGAGTGACTGAATTTCGATCCGTAGCCTTTTGGAGATAAATAGCCTGGAGTGGTGTTTGCTTTTTTAGACTGAGGTACAATAAGTAAATCGCAGTAATCAGGAACGCCAGTACCACTCAAATGCGTATGTGAAAAACCGTAAATAACAGAATCATCGTAGTGATAACCAGAACAGCCATCCCATCCTTCGTAGCGCGTATCCGGACTAATTTGAATCATGCCAAATGGGGCAGAGGCACCGGGATACGTATGTCCGTGACCACCCGTTCCAATAAAAGGATTTACGAAAATGGAGGGTGAATAATTGGATAATGCGCTCCAAAAAAAGATGGCCTGTGCTGAATCAGAATTTGATTTTAGTTTATCAAGCGTTGGATTTTGCGCAAGAAATGTTTTGCTAATTCCAATTGTAAAAAGTAGGAGCAAGGAGAGGAATTTCATTACGAATAAATTGAATTCCAAAAATACAATAAAATGGGTTTTAATGGAAAATGGTTGGAACCATTTAATAATGTATTTTAACTCATTAGCGTCGTGGTTAATAACTACACTATTTGTAAATTTTTCTATTTGTTTATCTGCCCAACGGGGAAAATTTATTGTAAAAAGTACTACTTCTTAATCGATTTTAGAACCTCTTTTACGTTCTGCCTCGCGTAGTAATATTTTGCGCAATCGAATGTTTTTTGGTGTCACCTCTACATATTCATCGTCTTGGATAAACTCTAACGCTTCTTCCAAGGTAAATACTTTTGGTGGAGCGATACGCACTTTATCATCCGAACCTGAAGCACGCATGTTTGTTAGCTTTTTCGTTTTTGTAACGTTCACACACAAATCTCCTGCTCGTGAGTTTTCACCGATTACTTGTCCTTCGAAGATGTTCTCATTCGGGTGAATGAAGAAGGTTCCGCGATCTTGTAAATTATTAATCGAGTAGGGGATAGCAGTTCCTTGCTCTAATGAAATCAGCGAACCGTTTTGTCTTCCAGGTATTTCTCCTTTCATTGGTTGGTATTCTAAAAAGCGGTGTGTCATAATCGCTTCACCCGCTGTCTGCGTCAATAAATAACTTCTTAAACCGATGATACCGCGTGATGGAATATTAAAACGAACAATTACTCTTTCTCCCTTGGTTTCCATCTGCAATAAATCTCCTTTTCTTCGTGTCACTGCTTCAACAGCAATTCCACTCATATTTTCTGGTAAATCTATTGTCAATTCTTCTATTGGCTCCGATTTTACTCCATCTATCTCTTTGATAATTACTTGTGGTTGACCAACTTGCAACTCATATCCTTCACGACGCATGGTTTCAATCAATACAGATAAATGTAGAACTCCACGACCGAAAACCATCCATTTGTCCGCTTTATCAGTTGGCTCAACACGCATTGCCAAGTTCTTTTCCAACTCTTTTTCCAAACGTTCTTGAATATGACGAGAAGTGATGAATTTCCCTTCTTTTCCAAAGAATGGCGAATCATTGATAGAGAAGAGCATGGACATCGTTGGTTCATCCAAACTGATGGTTGGCAATGGCTCCGGATTTTCAGCATCACAGATCGAATCGCCAATATCAAACCCTTCAATTCCTGTAATCGCACAAATATCACCCGGTTGAACAGATTCTACTTTTTTGCGTTCCAATCCTTCAAACACATACACCTCTTTAATTCTGTGTTTTTCCAACGTTCCGTCACGTTTTGCCAATTGAATCGGCATATTTTCCTTGATTACTCCACGAGTCAAACGCCCAATCGCAATTCGACCAACGAAAGATGAATAATCCAAAGATGTAATCAACATTTGTGTATTTCCTTCTTCAATTTGTTTCGGTTTGAAATACTCAATAATTTTATCCAGTAATGGTGTTATCGTATTTGTCGGTGATTTCCAATCTTCTGACATCCAACCATTTTTTGCTGAACCATAAATTACAGGAAAATCTAATTGTTCTTCGGTAGCATCTAATTCAAACATCAAATCAAATACTTTCTCGTGAACTTCTTCAGGAGTACAATTTTCTTTATCTACTTTATTGATTACGACTAATGGATGTAAGCCCAAAGACAATGCTTTACCGAGTACAAAACGAGTTTGGGGCATTGGACCTTCAAAGGCGTCCACCAACAAACAAACGCCATCAGCCATATTTAATACACGCTCCACTTCGCCACCAAAATCAGCGTGGCCTGGTGTGTCAATGATATTGATTTTTGTTCCATTGTAAGCAACAGAAACATTTTTTGAAACGATGGTAATTCCTCGCTCTCGTTCCAAATCATTGTTATCTAAAATCAATTCACCCGTTGGGCGATTTCTCTCATTGATGAAGCTCCCTGCCTCGATCATTCTATCTACCAATGTTGTTTTACCGTGGTCAACGTGGGCAATAATCGCAATGTTTCTAATTTCCATGATGGATTTTACAGATTCTCTAGTACACTAATTTATTTGGATTTAATATCTCGGTTTTCTTCCAAAACCAGATTTTTTGTCTTTTGAACCAGAGGAGCTGCGTTTAGAACCAAATCCTCTTTTCACTCCAAAGGGCTTTCTATCGCTAGATGATTTTCGTTCTCTTTCTGGTCGATCTCCAAAATTTCTTCCTCCAAATGATCTACCACTAGAGAATCCTCCTGATGAACGTCCGCCGCCTAAGCGTGATCCACCACCTCCGCCATCGCGGTCTTTGGTTATTTCCACTCGAAGCGTATTTCCTTCATAGTTCTGTCCATTCACATTTTTCAAAATTGTATTTGTATGTTCAGAATCAGCTTCAAAGAAAGAAAATCCACTCATGATTTGAATACGACCAATTAAATTGGAACGAAGACCTGTGGCATCACAAATAACACGAACCATTGCACCTGGGTTGAAATTTTGTTCTCTACCGATATTTACAAAAAAGCGTGTTTTTCCTGCCTCTGTTTCATTACTAGAACGGCCGCCTCGATCTCTTCTGTCTTTTCCGCTACGTTCAAATCCACCTCCATCAAAATCTCTCTCTCTTCCTCCTTTTCCTTTAACTCGATCGTCAATATTTAAATCTCCTGCACGTTGATAGTACTCAATGAAGCGATTGAATTCCATTGAGATAAATTTTTTAATTACATCTTCTTTCGAAGTATCTTCAAATTTTTCTATCAACATCGGAATAAAACGAGAAATCTCTTTTTCTTTGACCTCCGTTTTTTCAACACGAGCGACCAATTCCATCAATTGCACTTCACAAATTTCTGCAGGAGAAGGAATCAATCCTTTAGAGACAGATATACGTAACTGTTTTTCCAATTGTCGAATTTTTCCTGATTCACGTGCGTTTATAAAAATCAATGATTTTCCTGTTTTTCCGGCTCGAGCTGTACGTCCACTGCGATGTGTGTAATTTTCTATATCATCTGGTAAGTTGTAATTGATTACGTGTGTGATATTATCTATATCCAATCCACGAGCCGCAACATCCGTAGCGACTAAAAGTTGAATTTCTCTTCTTCTAAAGCGATCCATTACACGATCTCGCATCGCTTGCGTCAAATCACCATGCAAAGGTTCTGCATTGTATCCATCTTTCGCTAATTTTTCTGCAACACTTGCTGTTTCCATTCGCGTACGACAAAACACCAATCCAAATATCGTAGGATTAAAATCAATTAAGCGCTTAACCGCTTCAAAACGATCTTTCTCTTTAACTTGATAAAAGATGTGTTCAATATTTTCATTACTTTGATTTTTTCGACCAACAGAAACTTCTATGGGGTCTGTCATATAGTTGGAAGCGATTCGAGAAACTTCAGTTGGCATAGTTGCCGAAAATAGCCATACATTTTTTTTATGTGGAGTTTGGCTTAGAATTGAATCTAAATCCTCTTTGAATCCCATGTTTAGCATTTCATCCGCCTCGTCAAGGATAACAATTTTAACATCATCTAAAGCAATAGCTCTTCGGTTGATCAAATCCATTAAGCGACCCGGGGTTGCTACAATTATTGCCACGCCTCTCTTAATTTCTGATATTTGTCTACGTATATCTGTTCCACCGTAAACCGAAACAATATTCAAATCTAAGTATTTCGAAAAAGTCTCTAAATCTTTCGTGATTTGAAGGCATAATTCTCTCGTTGGGCAGAGAACTAGGCCTTGCGGAATACTCTTTTTCTTATTTATATTATTGATGAGTGGAAGTCCAAAAGCTGCAGTTTTCCCCGTTCCTGTTTGTGCCAATCCAACTAAATCTCTTTGTTGATTCAAAAGTGCGGGAATTGCTTGTTCTTGAATTGGAGTTGGTGTTTCGAAGCCTAATTCAACCAATACCTTAAGGACTGCACCATCCAATCCCAGCTCTTCAAATGTCATACACTACTTATAAATATTCGCCGCAAAGGTAGACTAAAAAAAAGATAAACCATTGAAAAATTGACCTATTCAGAAATGTTTATACTTTGTTAACGATTTTTAATAAATAATTTCTGAATTGACAACTTTATTCTTAAATTTAGAAGAATTATTTACAATTGAATTTATGGAAAATTTTTGGGTTCCACTAGTATTAGCTCTACTCGTTATATTGAGCGGTTTACTGACTGTTTCGCAAGGAACAGTTGCGGTCATTACAATGTTTGGGAAGTATAGAAGAGTACTGCATCCTGGTTTGAGGATTAAAATTCCTTTTATTGAAAAAGTTTATAAGCGAGTTTCCATTCAAAATCAAAGTATTGAAATGGAATTTCAGGCTGTTACAGTTGACCAGGCAAATGTTTATTTTAAAAGTATGTTGCTCTTTAGCGTAATGGATGAGCAGGATGAAACAATTAAAAAAGTAGCATTTAAATTCATTAGTAACAAGGACTTTATGCAAGCATTAGTTCGCACAATTGAAGGTTCAATTAGGGCTTATGTAGCAAGTCAAAAACAGTCTGAAATTTTAGGATTGCGACATGAACTGGTACATAGCGTTAAAGAACAAATTGATCATACATTGGAATCTTGGGGCTATCACTTATTGGATCTCCAAATAAATGATATTACATTCGATGCCGCCATTATCGAAAGTATGAGTAAGGTTGTTGCATCCAATAATTTGAAAGCAGCTGCAGAAAACGAAGGTCAAGCCCTGTTAATAACCAAGACGAAAGCTGCTGAGGCTGAGGGAAATGCAATTAAAATCGCTGCATTAGCCGAAAAAGAAGCAGCTATGTTACGCGGACAAGGTGTTGCATTGTTCCGTCAAGAAGTTGCAAAGGGTATGAGTGAAGCAGCCGAAGAAATGAAACAAGCAAATTTGGATACCAACGTAATTTTATTCTCTATGTGGACAGAGGCAATAAAAAACTTTGCAGAATATGGGAAAGGAAATACAATTTTCTTAGATGGAAGTGCTGAAGGAATGCAAAAAACAATGAAGCAAATTCAGGCGATGTTAAGCAGCGATATTGAGAATAAAAAGAAATAGAATATTATCTCTTTTTAAGTGCTTTCACAAGTAAGACTGTAAAGGCAGGAACCCATATTAAATCATTAGCGCAGCAAGTTAATCCAAATTTCATTGGGACTGCATCAACGGAAATGTAGTAAAACATGCCTGCGATTCCTAAAATCTTACCTAACAAACCAACAAGCACTATAGGCCAGTGTTGTTTTGGGTTAAATGCGGCGATAAAATAACCAATTCCATATACCCCTACAATCATTCCAATACATTGCCATAATAGAACTACAATTAGATCTTGTTTAATTCCTAAAAGCTCTAGTTGCCAATGCGGTAAAAAAAAGGACAATAATCCCCAAAGAATATTATATATCCCAGCTGCAAATAACCATTTTGATTGTATTTTTTTCATGATTTTGGAATTATGTTAATACTAAAATTAACGAAATAATTTCGTCGATTCTTATTATCTTATAATTCTTGTTTCCGAAACATGCTTTTCCAATACTTTTTTTCCGTTTATTTTTGATTCGAGTGATTTTTTAATTCGGTGCATGGTATCTGAGGCAAATTTTCTTGAATCTTCAATATCCACAATCGGAAAAGGATAATCAACCCCGATTTTACAATTGTAAAATACTTGGTCCAATTCACTCATTTTCCAAGGTTCGTGAATTAAACTTGATGGAACTTCTGCTAGCTCATTCACCCATTCTCGAATAAAAAGACCATCGGGGTCATGATCTTGCGAATTTTTTATTGGATTGTATATTCTTAGTGTATTGACTCCAGTTAACCCTGCTTGCATTTGAATTTGAGGGTAATGAATCCCTGGTTCATAATCCAAAAATTGTCGTGCTAAAAAATGCAATTCCCGCCAATCTTGCCAAAGATTATGAACAAAAAAAGAAACCACCATAGCACGCATTCTAAAATTTAAATAACCAGTTTCAACAAGACATCTCATGCAAGCATCAATTAGTGGAATTCCAGTTTTACCTCGTTGCCATGCCTGGATATACAACTCATTTTTTAACTTTCCTAAATTTTCAAACGACGGATTGACTGCTACAAACTCCATTTCACATTCTGTTTCAAATTTTTGAATGAAGTGACAATGCCAATGCAACCTGGAAATAAAATTTGATAATGAACGCTTACATCCTCCATTTTCTTTTGTTGAAAGAGCCATTTGGTAAACTTGACGCATTGACAAATTACCATATGCCAAATAGGGGGAGAGCCGACTACATGACTTTCGGGATAGTAGAGGTTTAGAAATTGTTTTACTATAATTTTTATGTCTTTCTTGAAAAAAACTTCCTGCATATTTTAAAGCACTTATTTCTCCACCGGGTTGAAAGGATTTATGTAGTTCTCGTAGTTCATTTGGTAAATTATGCTCGGAATATTTATTAAATAAAGAATTATCAAGCGCAAAAAGAAGCAATTTACTTGTATTTACCTCACAAATTGGTAAATGCATAAATTCAATCCATTTTTTGTTCCAATGCCTTCGATTTTTAATTCCTCGAATAATTCCATTTGTTTGAAATTCAGTCCAAGTGATTCCTTTCTGCTCGAAAGTTTTTTTTAAAGCCAAATCTCTTTTGAATGAACAATGATTTCCCGTCTCTCGGTGAGAAAAAATTGTTTGAATTGAATGATGTTCGATTAAGGAATTGAAGATTTCAAGAGCATTGCCATATAAAATATGTAAACATCTATCCGAATTTAATTTTTTTCGGATGTCCATAAGTGATTGGTAGACAAATCTCCAATGTCTTACATCTGAATCATAATAGGAAATTAATTCTGGTTCAAAAATGTAAATTAGAAGAGTTGGCAGTTTTGATTTAATTGCTTGGCGCAGAGGATCGTGATCAGTTACTCTTAAGTCTCTTTTAAACCAAACTATATTTATTTTTTGTTTCACCTTATTAATACAAATGAGAATTTATGCAGTTCGTTTTTCAGGTACTTTATTCTATTTCGTCTTTAAATTTCAAGGAAACAAAAGTAACTTATAAATGATATTACTAATTGTTATTCAAATCCTTATAAATAGAAGGCTCTCTAACTTTATTTTAGATAATTTTGATGTGCGCAAAACATTTACGAAATTATTTTGTTTAACCTTATATTACTAACTTTAAACAAAATTTAAATTATGAAAAAATTAAAAGTTTACTCAATCGTTGTAGTCAGTTTTTTTTCACTAACTACACAAACCTTTAGTCAAACCAATGTTTTTGACGACATTATTGCAGCAAGCCCAG
>VGFL01000043.1 GCA_016868915.1 Bacteroidota bacterium
GTTCTTTAAGCGTACAAAGATGACCAAAGGTCCACGTTACCTGATAGCCATTTCCTTCATAAAAACCATCTCTTCTTGTTTTAGCACCGAGAATTTCTGCTAAATCTTTTGCAACACTAGGCTTTTCAGCAATACAAACTATCATTTCACTCCTATTCAATCAAAATTTTTCATAAATACTATGAATAATTCAAAGATAAAAAGAAACCTTTAATCAACTTTAAATCACTTCAGCGCATATCCCAATTCGATTAAAAGAAAATGAACCTAAATTTAACTCAGGTTAAAAAAAGTAGAAGGAAGGAGTAATAGTTTACCTATTGAACTTAAAATCATGAGTGAGATTAACATTTGTACCTAGTTTTAAGGAACCAACAAATCATCTATTATCTTTTAAACCATAATCAGGAATTGAAAAACCAATTTCATATTGCGAATGAGTTTGATTGATTTCAAATTCAGGTGACAAAAACAAATTTTGAAGAAGCTTTTTTGACCATGAATAAAATTCTAAATCAATCACATATTTCTGAATCTGACCACCCTGATTATAACCGCTACCTAATCCGTAATATCCTGAATCGAAACCTCCCCCGATTGATTCAAAACCTAAACGAATTGAATAACTCCGATTCGATTTATCGGGGATAAAGGACAAAGAAATTCCTGCCAACCGCGTTTTAAATAGACAGGATTTGTTAACTAGAAAATTTAACTTTGATTACCCTACTGAAATGGATGAATTATCTATTGCTTAAAAGTTTTACAGGGAGATGATTTTCCGTCCATTTGATAAATAGAATTTTCTTCCAAGTATTGAAATAACTGAATACCATTTTCTTCATCGTCACTAATAAAATACTGATAAACAAGTCCAGAAACTCCCGACTCACACGAAAGAAAGGTGATATTATTCTTCTCTTCTTTTTTAATGATTTTATAAAATTGGCTGTCCTCAATATTACCGTACTCATCAATTAAATTATGAATCATAAATTCATCCTTTAAGGAGAAATTAAAAAATTGATTCACCTCAATTGTAGAGATGGTTTCCTTAGTTTCCATATTAATCTCGTTTAGCGACTTAACAGAAAAGCTATACTGCGCCTTTGCACTTGAGAGAGCGATAATTACAACAAAAGACAATAGAAGTTTCATACTCTAGGGCGTTTTAATTTTTAATATCAGTTTTTACGAGAAACGAATCACCCTCATTAAGTTACATTTGTTCTTTAAAAAAACATCGCATAAAATTCGGAATAAAAGACATACATTCCTGTGAGTCCTGATGAATGGACCTGAGCAATAATGTTACCCAAATATCAAACTTCTTCATACGTTCAAGAGGTGGTTGGCAACCATCAAGGATACCGATATTATCGTACGCAAACCTAACAAACCATGCACTTGAAAAAAAGATTTTGGCTATTGATGTTAACATCAAAGGAGAAAAAAAACCATGAAAAACAACAATCCAAATAAATCTTTTTCTCATTGCTAAAATTCTAAAATCAAATTTTAACTAAATTAAGTTCTTTTTTCTCTGTCAATAAATGAAAATATAAATTATCCGTAGTATCTTAGATAAAGAATACAATTAAAATAGATATGCTAAAATATTATTTTTCTTTTCTAGTATTTATTTTATTTGCTCAACTACATTCCCAGGTATGGTTCGATATAGGAGTAAATGGCGCTTTTGGTTCCGGTTTTTTGACGGATCCTAAAATTTATTCTGATAATCGTTTCAACTTTTCTCCACAAATTAACAATTCATTTGCACTAAAAATTGGAGTAAATCCGTCAGAAATTCATTCAGGAGTAATAGAACTTTCAATATCTAATAGATGTTATGGAATTAACCAAGCATCACTACCTGCAGCAGATCCTAATGCACAGTTTTTTGAAAAAATAAAGTTTAGTGGATTCCAAGCTGCTCTCCTTTATCGAAAAACCCAAGATGCTTCATTTCTAGAATTTGGACCTATTTGGAGTAAAATCACCTCTCAGGAGCTGAAAGATGATTACTCAAAAACAACCATTAATTCATCTTTTATACATGATCAAAATATCAAATTAGTTGCAGGAATTGGCGGATTTATCATGGGAACAGAACGTGTTAGCTTCGTTGCAGGAATACGATTTCTATATGATTTGACTGATCTGCGAGCGAAGACAGCAATTGGACAAACATTTCCCTTTCAAAATTATAATGATGCTTCTTTATCTAAAAGTCAAAGAGCGTTTGATATTCAGTTGAATTTTGAGCTGAATGTTTCACTTGGTTTCATTTATCGCAAATCTTATGGTAAAAGAAATGTAGTATTTAAATGGTGAAACGATAATATCATTTACACGACTCCACCTTTTTAAGAAAACCGTCGTAAAACAATTCTATATCTTCTTTTGATAATTTTTTCAATTCCTTTCCATGTTGTTTTTCAACCTGGCTGGTCAGGTCCTTACATTGGCGTTTGGCATTTTCTTTTTCCTCTGTATCTTTTGCGGAAAGAATCTTGCAATAGCAATAATCTGCAAGCATTTCTCCTTCTGATTTAATATTTGTACAAGAAGCAAGAAGAAGCAGAATAGAGGAAATTAAACAGCTAAGAAGTCTCATGAAATAAATTTTACACAAAAATAATTGTATTTTTATACCTTCTACTTATTTTGTAACAGAAAACAAAACTAGTATCACTAAATAGCAGATTTTTATGCGTTATTTATTTACACTTTTGATTAGCAGTGCCCTTTTTTCCTTAAATGCTCAGGAATATTGGCAACAAGAAGTAAATTATCGAATTTCTGTAAAATTGGACGATAAAAATCATTTCTTACATGGAAATGAAGAATTTGAGTATATAAATAATTCACCCAATACGCTAGATAAAATATACATTCACTTATGGGCAAATGCTTATAAAAATGAAAAAACTGCTCTTGCAAAGCAATTGTATGAAAACGGCGAAACAGAACTGAAATTCGGACCAGATTCAATTAAAGGATATATTAATTCACTCAATTTTACAGTTAATGGGAATCCCTTAAAATGGGAATTTGATACAGAACATATAGACATCGCACTCATTCACTTATCTAGTCCACTCAAACCTGGCGAAAAAATTACCATTTCAACACCTTTTATAGTAAAAATACCGAGTGGAAGTATCTCAAGACTTGGACATATCGGTCAATCCTATCAAATTACGCAATGGTATCCGAAGCCAGCAGTTTATGACAAAAATGGATGGAACCAAATGCCTTATTTAAATCAAGGAGAATTTTATTCTGAATACGGTTCTTTTGACGTTTCAATAACCCTTCCTAAGAATTATGTGGTTGGAGCAACCGGTGATCTACAAAATGAAGAAGAATTAGCTTTTTTGAATAAAAAAGTAATTGAAACAGAAAAAACCATCGACAATTATCTCGGAAACAATAACAGACAAATGGCTTACCCTCCCTCGGATCAAGAATTTAAAACTCTTCGCTACAAACAATCAAAGGTGCACGATTTCGCCTGGTTTGCCGATAAGCGTTATTTAGTATTGAAAGGGGAGGTTGAACTTCCGCACACAAAAAGAAAAGTAACCTCCTGGGCGATGTTTACTCCACAAAATGCTTCTCTATGGAAAAAAGGAATCGAATATATAAATGATGGAACTTACTATTATTCACTTTGGAACGGTGATTATCCGTATAATCAAGTAACTGCTGTTGATGGAACAATCAGTGCGGGTGGTGGAATGGAATATCCTAATGTAACTGTAATAGGTTCCGTAAATAGCGCTCTATCATTAGAAACGGTTATCGTTCATGAGGTTGGACATAATTGGTTTTATGGAATTCTAGGTTCTAACGAACGTGTTCATGGATGGATGGATGAAGGAATTAATACCTTAAATGAAGTTCGATACATGCAAACGAAATATCCAAACAATACATTCACTACCGATCAAATAGCAGGAAGATTCATCCACATGAAGAACTTGGATTACAGAGCTCAAGGTGATTATTTGTACAAAATCCTAGCACATTTTGGAGGGGATCAACCCATAGAAACGCATTCAACTGAGTTTACATCGACAAACTACGGACTGATCATGTATCAAAAAACGGGATTAGTTTTCTATTATTTAAAAGATTATTTAGGTGATGAATTATTTAATAAATGCTTTCATGCCTATTTTGACGAGTGGAAATTCAAACATCCACAACCGGAAGATATGCGAAGAACATTGGAACGAGTTTCAGGAAAAAATTTAGGCTGGTTGTTCGATGATCTTATTAAAACAACAAAAGTGGTTGATTATAAAATTCAATGTGTTCACCGTGGGAAAAATGGCGGATCAACAGTTAAAGTTAAAAATATTGGTCAAGTTAGTGGACCTGTCGAAGTGAATATTTTCAATGGAGATTCAATCGTTGAAACAGCATGGGTTGAGCCAGGTCAGGAAAGTATTAAAATCAAAACTCCAAAAAATTCAATTACTAAAGCTGCAATCGATGCCAATAAAAACATTCCTGAAATTAATCGACAAAATAATTATTGGTATGGCAATCAATTACTTCGAAAAATAGACGAGCCCAAATTCGAATTCCTACTCGGCGATCAAGATAATTTTAGAAATAATTTCTTTTACACACCAATTTTCGCCGGAAATAGCTACGATAAATTTATGGTTGGCTTAGCACTGCATAACATAGCTATTCCTCTAAAAACCACCCAATTTTTGCTAGCTCCAATGTTTTCTTTGGAAAATAAAAGTTTGGCAGGAATTGCTGAGTTGACACATTCTTTTTACCCTCAAAAACATCTCAAAACACTCGCTTTTGGGGCAACCTTAAAGAGATTTAATGCTGATAGTCAATTTGACCAATGGCAATCAGGATTGAATTTTGGCTCCCTCTATTTACAAGCTAATTTTGGAGATAAAAGAAAAAAACACAAGTTAAATCACTCAGGTAAAATTTCCCTTGCAGTAAGAAATGAGATAAGAGGAGCTAATTCAATGACTTTGGGAGGCGGGTATATCTGGCACGAGTTAAGTTTCCGAAATCCAGATCACAGGTTTAAAGCGAACATTCGGTTTGATGAAATGCACGAAATGGAATCAAATTCTGATGTATTGAGAAGAATTTCATTAACTACAGAATACGGTTATCGCTATATAAAAAATAAAATGAAGCGTTGGATATATCTACGTGGATTTTTTGGCAATAATTTAATGTACACAAATGGTTCTGGAATTGGAAACAGCTACTATCAAATGGCATTAAGCGGTGCAGATGGTCGACAAGATTTGTTTATGGAAGAATACTATTTTGAGCGCTTTAATCCATTATCTCAAATGAGAAATAATAATTTTGGTGGATTTAATAGCACATCTTCTTTCGGAACTACATCTTTTTGGATGGCAACAGGAAATGTATACGCTCCACTTCCAATACCAAGACTGGGATTCTTAGGGCTTTTTGCTGATGGTGGTGCATTTTACGATGGGAATACGGTAAATTTTGCATACAACGCCGGACTTGGACTGAAAATAGGTAGTGTCGTTGGGATTTATGTCCCTTTTGTACAAAGTTCAACCATGGGAGATCCTTTCGTAAATTTTGCGAATAATATTCGAATTACCCTAAAATTAAACCCCTTTAATAAACCTTTTTCACTATCAGGATTAGGTATTTAAATTTAAAAGTTATGAATTAATGAAGTTTATCGCAACTTTCTATCTACTGTTTTCTGTTTCTCAACTATTTTCTCAAACAACCTCTTTACTTGGTCCAATCGCAGGACTAAATACCAACAATTACGGACTTGGCGTAATGTACCGCAAGCATTTATCCGATCATTTTTATTTAGAAGGTGCAGTAAGTTTACCTTGTATAGTAGGCTACGGATATGAAAATAGCTTTATTGGATATAATTGGAGTTACACAACTCTTGGGTTAAACGCCGGTTTTAATCTATTTGATTATGAACCATTAAGACATAATTTTGGTCTCTCAGCAGGTATATCTCAAGTTTATGGTGCTAATAAGGAAACTTCAGGAAGATTAATTGGCGGCTCATTGACTTATTCCTATTTATTGAATAATCACTGGAACATTGAATTAAATGCAGGTTTAGGAATGTTAACAGATTTTGAAGAATCTTATCCAATTCCTGTTTTTGGTTTGAGATATTCAAAAGTTCACAGCAATAAATTAGAAAAAATAGCAAAAGAAGAAAGAGTACCATTATTCAATCCTCAACCACCAGATTACAGAACCGTTGTAACTGCATCAGTTGGTGTAAGTCCAATGCTTTTTGGGTTAAGTATTCAACAGTATTTTACTGGTTTCATAGCTCTTGAGGGAGGACTAGGTCTTTTGTCAGCGAATGCAAATTTAAAAATCTATCCATTAAATGGATTTGACGGTATTATCGATCCATACCTCGGTGCTGAAATAGGTTACAGTTGGTTTGAGTTTGTTCCTCTAAACTACTTTATGTTAGGACTTGAAATCAAACCTCGATTTGGAGGCTATGAAAGTGGTTATCGTTTTGGAATTGATGTTGGTCCATTTACCTATGGTGGTGATGGATTTTTAGGCCTTAACCTAAGGCTTAGTAAAGCATTTAATGATCGATTTAGGTAATTTAGATTTACCCTGCATTCAAAATGAGTTAACATACTATTTATATTTAAAATCTAAATAAACATTATCTTCGTAATTAATCTTAAAATTGAATAAAACAATTCATGAATTATAAGTGGTTCATATTTTTTTGTTTACCTGCTTTTATTTGGATGGCTTCTTCTGTTGTAAAAAGCGAAGATCCTAAAGAAGTCCTGTGGGGATTTTACGGACATAAACGAATAAATCGAGTAGCTGTTTTTACCCTTCCTCCTGAAATGTTTGGTTTTTATAAGGAACATATTGAGTTTTTAACCGAACATTCAGTTGATCCGGATAAAAGAAGATACGCTGTTGAGGGTGAGTCGCAGAGGCACTTTATCGACTTAGATCATTTTTACATCAAGGGTAAAGATGATCCCTTTGAGATTATGCCTAAAAAATGGGAAGACGCCGTCAACAAGTATACAGAGGATACTCTTCAAGCATACGGAATTGTTCCATGGCATATCCAAACAATGAAATTTCGTTTACAAAAAGCTTTTGAAACCAAAAATGTTGATCTTATTCTAAAATATTCTGCTGAGATTGGTCACTATATTGGTGATGCACACGTCCCTCTTCACACTACAGAAAATTATAACGGGCAGTTTACAAATCAACGAGGCATTCACGGATTCTGGGAAACAAGACTAGTTGAAATTAATGCCGAATATTACGATTATTTTGTTGGTAAAAGCAGATACATCAAAAATATACTTGATTTTGCTTGGGATGCAGTTAAATCATCTCACCAAGCACTTGATTCAGTATTTAAATTTGAAAAAGAGTTGACCCAAGAATTTCCATCTGATCAAAAATATAGCTATGAACAGAGGGCAAACACCACCGTTTTGACTTATTCAAAAGCATTTTCTGATGCTTATCATTTGCGTCTTGACGGGATGGTTGAACGAAGAATGAGAGATGCAATTCTTGCAATTGGTTCAGTTTGGTATACGTGCTGGGTGGATGCGGGGCAACCTAATTTGAGTAACCTCCAAAATACGCCACCCTCAGCCGAACTCCTAAAAGAATTTGATGAGTTGGAAAGACAATTCAATAAAGAAAATAATAAGGGAAGAATTTGTGATTAAAAAACGTAAGGTCTATTTCTTGAACATTGCTATTCTTGTGTCTTTTTTAACGCAAGCACAATTGGCTGAAAAAAAAGGCTACATCGGCTTTAAAACTAGCTATGGTTTTGTTGATACCTCTTTTTATACCAATTATGGTATTACTGGAGAGTATATTTTTCGAAATAAAATTGGATTGGTATATAATCTGGAATACCAGAGACGAACAGATAAATTTAACAACATACACGCATCAGTTGGAACATTAGCCGGTCCTCCTTTAATTCTAATTGGTTTATTATCAGAAATTTCAAGTTCAAATGATAATTCAAGCATTGGTTCTGTATTTGGTCTTGGGTATTTAGGGGTATTAGTTGGATTGTTAATAACTGTTCTTCCCGATGGTTTATCTTATCACATTCCATTCGGTTATAATGGAGATATTGCCCCGTATGCCAATGTTTTGGGTATCGATTATGTTTGGAACACAAATCTCGGTTATTCGCAATGGAAATATTCTTGTTCTTTCGGCGTTAAAGGAACCTATTGGAATCAATCCAATTGGATGTTGCAGGGATTTTTGGAATCTAGAAAAGTTGCAAATTCAGGTTGGGGATTTGGTGTTGGTTTAGGACTTTCCTATTCATTAGGTAGTCAAAGAAAAGATTAATGATTAATTTCAAAATAACTTATAATTTTATAGGTAAAAAAATATCACGTTATGTCGGAAGAAATAAAAAAAATAGATTCATCTAAAAAAGTAATCGTTATTCTATTGATTGTAGTTATAGGCTTAATTGGTGCAATTTCCTTCCTTTCAAAAATATACTCGGATAAAATTCTTGAGTTAAACAAATTAAAAGGTGAAAATACGAAAATCAAATCTGATTTGAATGAAGTGAATAAATCAATTGGATCTGTTGTTGATATAGAGGGAAGGTCAAATGATTTAAAAACCAACTTAACCAATATGTTAAATAATTACGATGAATTAATCAAAATGGATAAATCAAAGTCCGATAGTCTAAACTTTGAAAAATCTAAAATCCAAGGTCTATTAGGTCAAATTAATGCTCTGCAAAGTCAAGGAAATTTAACATACTCGAAGTTATTAAAAATGGAAAGGGAAAACGAGACTCTTCGAGAAATAATGAAAAGTTACATCAAAGAAATTGATCAACTAAATCAACTAAATAAAAAAATTAAAACCGACCTTGATGAAACCTCTGAAAAATTAACGACTACAGAAACAGAAAGAGATGAATATAAAAAAGTAGCTGAAGAAACTTCTGAAAAAGTCAAGAAAGGAGCTATACTACAAGCGTATAGTTTCAGTTCAGGTGGAATGGAATTGAAAAGGAATAATACAACCAAAGAAACAACGAAAGCAAAAGAGACTATTCAAATTAAGTCCTTATTTACAATAGGTTCCAATTCACTTTCTTCAGCAGGAAAAAAAGTTGTTTACATGCAAATTATTACGCCCGAGGGGAGAACTCTTCAAACAAAGAGTTCAAATGTCATTACTATTGATGCAACATCAATTCCATATTCTGAGAAAAGGGATATTGACTATGAAAATAATAGTATCGATGTTGGTATATATTATGATATGAGAGGGGTAAAAGCGACTAAAGGAACCTATAAAGTTCGTATTTATTGCGATGGTAGTATAATCGGATCCGATAGTTTTACATTAAAATAACGGAATGGAAGTAAAGAATTTAGGGAGCGTCATATTTACCATTAACAACCAAATAGCTACAATTGAATTCGGACACCCATTAAGCAATTCATTGCCGGGAAAAATACTTAATCAATTAGCTGAAACCATAACTTCTATTGGAAATAATAATGAAATTCGCGTCATTATCTTAAAATCATCAGGAGAAAAAACATTTTGTGCGGGTGCTAGCTTTGATGAATTGGCATCCATAAAAGATTTTGAAACAGGTAAAACATTTTTTTCCGGTTTTGCCAAAGTTATCAATGCCTGCAGAAAATGCCCCAAATTAATTATAGGACGTGTTCAAGGAAAAGCCGTCGGTGGAGGAGTTGGTATTGCTTCTGCTGTTGACTATTGTTTGGCAACGAAACATGCCGATGTAAAATTATCTGAATTAGCCGTGGGAATCGGACCCTTTGTCGTCGGACCAGCCATTGAACGAAAAATTGGACTTTCTGCGATGAGCGAATTAGCAATTAACGCAACAGAATGGAGATCTGCTAAATGGGCAAAAAATAAAGGCCTTTTCACGGAAACTTTTGAGTCAATTGAAGAATTAGATGATGAAGTAACTAAATTAGCTAATAAACTAGCAGAATCGAATCCTGAGGCGATGTCTATGTTAAAAAAAGTATTTTGGCAAGGAACTGATCATTGGGATGAATTATTAAGTGAGAGAGCCTCAATGAGCGGGAAACTGGTTTTAAGCAACTTTACTGTTAATGCTATAAATTCATTCAAGAGTAAGTAAAATCAGAATGTCTTTACCAAAAATAATTACCTCAATCCTGGACTTCATTTATCCATTAGTTGGTAAATTTATGCCAAGAAAAACTTATTATTATGCGGCTTGTGGAAGTGGTAACCTTGTATTGAGCTGGCTTTTATTTTTTTTCTTTTATCAATTTGTATTTAGTAAAAAAAATTTTCCATTTCAGCTTCCTCTCAATATTAACTTCGTTGCAACTGCCTACACATTAAGTTCCATTTGTTGCTTTTTAATTTCGTTCACAATCGGTTTTCTTTTAATGAAATATGTTGTTTTTACTGGAAGTGAGTTGAAAGGACGTGTACAACTATTTCGCTATGCACTCAGTTCTACCCTGTCAGGATTACTTTCTTGGGTAATTTTAAAATTATTTGTTGAAGTTTTTTCCTTTTATCCATCCATCGCAAATGTCTTAGCCTCTTGTATCGTTGTTATATTTGGCTATTTAATGCAACGAAATTTTAGTTTTAAATAGTTGTCCAGCGATTTAAAAAAATTTCAGAGTCTATTCCATTATTCATGAATAATTATTTATTAAATACCCATTTGTTTTGATTTGTTTTCAGTAATTTTGAAGTGTAAAAATTAAAAGATATGAATTACGATATTATCGTTGTGGGAAGTGGTCCTGGTGGTTATGTTACCGCTATCCGTGCCTCTCAATTAGGATTGAAAACTGCAATTATTGAACGTGAATCACTCGGTGGGATTTGTTTGAATTGGGGTTGTATTCCAACGAAAGCTCTTTTAAAAAGTGCAAATGTATTCGAATATCTAAATCATGCAAATGACTACGGAATAACGGTAAAGGGTATTTCAGCTGATTTTTCTGGAATGATTGAAAGAAGTAGAGGGGTTGCGAATGGGATGAGTACCGGAATACAATTCTTAATGAAAAAAAACAAAATAGATGTAATAAAAGGAAATGGTGTAATTAAGACGGGAAAAAAAGTAGCAGTGACTGACGAAAATGGAGCAACTGTAGAGCACTCAGCTGACAAAGCGGTAATTATTGCAACTGGTGCGCGTTCGCGAGAATTACCAAACATACCTCAAGATGGAGAAAAAATTATTGGTTATAGACAAGCAATGGTTTTAAAATCACAACCCAAAAAATTAGTCATTGTCGGCTCAGGTGCAATCGGTGTTGAATTTGCTTATTTTTACAATGCAATTGGAACGGAGGTAACAATTGTTGAGTATCTACCTAATATAGTTCCTATTGAGGATGAAGAGGTATCTAAACAACTTGAAAAATCATTCAAAAAAGCTGGAATAAACGTATTAACAAATGCCTCTGTTGATTCTGTTGATTCAAAAGGAAAAGGTTGTATTGTCACCCTAAAAACCGAAAAAGGAGAAGAAAAAATAGAATGTGATGTCGTTCTCTCTGCTGTAGGTATTCAGGCCAATATTGAAAATTTAGGGTTAGAAGATGTTGGTATTATCACTGATAAAGGTCGTATTTTAACCAATGAATACTACCAAACAAATATCCCTGGTTATTATGCGATAGGAGATGTTATTCCAGGACCCGCATTAGCACATGTTGCCTCTGCTGAAGGAATTATCTGTGTAGAAAAACTCGCAGGCCACAATCCACAACCCTTAGACTATGGAAATATCCCAGGATGTACTTATTGTTCTCCTGAAATTTCATCAGTTGGGATGACAGAGAAAGCTGCAAAAGAAGCTGGGATTGAAATTAAAGTTGGTAAATTTCCTTTTTCAGCATCCGGTAAAGCAAGTGCAGCTGGAGCGAAAGATGGCTTCGTAAAATTAATTTTTGACGCGAAATATGGAGAGCTGCTCGGAGCCCACATGATTGGAGCAAATGTCACTGAAATGATCGCTGAAATTGTTGCAATTCGCAAGCTTGAGACAACTGGTGAAGAATTAATAAAAACAGTTCACCCTCATCCAACAATGTCTGAGGCTATTATGGAGGCAGCAGCAGCAGCTTACGGAGAAGTAATTCACTTATAACATAGAAATTATTCACATTAAGCCATCCAAAAGGGTGGCTTTTTTATTTTTAACCAATGGATTATATTGAATTATCAATCAACTTTGAACCTCGAGAACCTTGGGCTCATATTGCAATTGCGCTACTTTCAGAATTACCTTTTGAAAGTTTTGTGGAAAATGAAACAGGTATTTTAGCTTATATTCCTGCAATGCAATTTAACAAAGAGGAGGTTGAAAAATTAATTTTCGAAAATTTTCGAATGAATGAAGTTTGCGTTTCTTTTAAAGAACGTTTTATCGAACAAGAAAATTGGAATGCAAAATGGGAATCAGATTTTGAACCTGTTCATGTAGGTGATGAACTTTCAATTCTTGCTCCTTTTCACGATAAGAGCTTAGCGAAAAAACGTATAATTGAGATAATGCCTAAAATGTCTTTCGGAACTGGTCATCACCAAACTACGCGATTAATGTGTTCGTTTTTATTAGAAGAATCGATACTAGGGAAAAAAGTGTTGGACATGGGGACTGGAACTGGAATTTTAGCAATACTTGCTGAGCAATTAGGTGCAAATACCATTTTAGCCGTAGACATTGAAGACTGGTCGGTAGAAAATACGTTGGAAAATGCAGAGCGCAATGCATGCAAAAAAATTGAGGGACGTTGTGGAGACATTGATTGTGTAGAGGAAAAAGATTTTGATATCATTTTAGCCAATATTAACCGTAATACCTTACTTCGTCACCTTCCCTCCTATTTTTCAAAACTAAAAGATAATGGAATTTTATTTCTCAGTGGATTTTTCACTACCGATGCTGAGGACATAATAATAGCAGCAAGAGAAGTTGAATTAACTTTCGATAGCCAAAAATCAGAAGAAAATTGGTGTGCGTTAAAGTTCAAAAAATAATCTAAAATTGAATTAATTAATAAAAGTCTGAATCTTATTAATTACACTATGAGCCAATTCCTCCGCTTTTTCTTTATTTTGACTTTCAGAATAAATTCGAATTATAGGTTCAGTATTACTTTTTCGTAAGTGAACCCATTCCTTGTCAAAGTATATTTTAACCCCATCCGTGGTATCAATTTCTTGATTTTTATATTCTAAAATCATTTTTTCCAACAATCGATCAACATCAATTGAAGGCGTTAACTCAATTTTATTTTTGGAAATAATATATTTAGGATAAGAATCTCTTAGCGCACGAACGGTACATTTCTTTTCAGCTAAATGACTTAAAAATAACGCAATACCAACCAATGCATCTCTACCATAATGCGATTCAGGATAAATGATTCCACCGTTTCCTTCACCACCAATAACAGCATTTGTTTCTTTCATTTTCACAACTACATTCACCTCGCCAACAGCCGATGCTGAATAGTTTTGACCGTATTTTTCTGTTACATCCCTCAATGCTCGAGTTGAAGACATGTTGGAAACAGTGTTACCAGGTGTTTTAGATAGAACGTAATCTCCCACAGCAACTAGCGTATATTCTTCTCCAAACATGCTTCCATCCTCACATACGAGCGCCAAACGGTCTACATCCGGATCAATAGAAATACCCAAAACTGCTTTGTTTGAAACAACCGCATCGGATAATTCTACCAAGTGTTCAGGAAGTGGTTCAGGATTGTGGGGGAAATGACCAGTTGGTTCACAATATAATTCAACTATATCTTTTACTCCTAGCGCTTTCAATAAAGCAGGAATAAAAATTCCTCCTGTAGAATTAACAGCATCCACAACTACTTTAAAATTTGCGTCCTGAATAGCCTGTTTATTTACCAAAGGAAGAGCAAGAATTGAATCAATATGTTTTTGAAGGTAAGAATCATTTTGTGTGTAAGTTCCTAAATCATCAACTTCTACAAATAAAAAATCTTCTTTCTCAGCAATTTCTAATAATTTTTCTCCATCAGTTCCTGAAATAAATTCACCTTTTTCGTTTAATAACTTAAGCGCATTCCATTGTTTAGGATTGTGACTTGCCGTCAGAATAATACCACCATTTGCTTTTTCTAAAGGAACGGCTATTTCTACCGTTGGCGTTGTCGATAATCCTAAATCAATTACATCGATTCCCAATCCACACAAGGTTGAACATACCAAATCGCTAATCATTTTTCCAGAAATTCGAGCATCCCTTCCGATTACAACTTTCAATTTTTCGGAAGTTGATTTTAACTTCAACCATGTTCCATAAGCCGAAGCAAATTTTACTGCATCCACAGGTGTTAGTCCACAACCCGGTGACCCCCCGATAGTCCCACGAATCCCAGATATCGATTTAATTAATGTCATGATTACGAGTGTTTGGAAAGATTTTTCTGAAGTTGAATCATCTTCAATGATGCGATGGCACATTCAACTCCTTTATTGCCGAGTTTGCCACCAGATCGGTCAATGGATTGCTGAATATTCAAATCGGTTAAGACGCAAAATGAAATATGCTTGTTATATTTTAAACCAACGTTCATTATCCCTTGTGTCGCTCCATGACAGACAAAGTCGAAATGTTTCGTTTCACCTTGAATGACAACTCCGATAGCAATAATACCATCAATTACTTTACTTTCAAATAAAAATTGGGCCCCTAAAGCAAGCTCGAAGGTCCCGGGCACAAAATGAATATAAATATTTGATTCAAGAACACCACGCTGGAGAAGTGTTTCTTTTGCTCCTTTAAGCAGATTTAAAGTAATCTCAGAATTCCATTCAGATACAACAATACCAATTTTAAAGTCTGCACCATTTGGGATATCTTTCTCGTTGTAATAGGAAAGATTATGGTGCTTAGTTGCCATTTTTTAATTATTTTAAAGCCTTACCTGAAGCGCGAGCTACATATTTATCAACCGCAATCTGATTGGCATAAGTTGGATATTCATCACGAACTTTTGTATAATATTCTGCAGCTTTTTTGAACTCCTTTGTCTTCTCACTATTTAATCCTGCTTTGAATAAATACATCGGTGTTGTAAACTCGTTATCATCTGCGTCCGAAGCTTCAACGTATTTTTCAACGGCTTTTTTATATTCTTTCAATTCTGAATGGCAATCAGCCATCAATCCAATTCGCATTGACTCAAGAAAAGTTCCTTCTAATTTAGTCTCATCAAGTTCTTTCAATGCTTTTTTAAATTCGCCTTTAGCCATAAATTGTCGTGCCAATACAAACTGAGCTATTTCACCACCAATATATCCATCATATTTCTTTTTGGCTTTTGTCAATTCCGTTATGGCTACAGCGGTAGAGTCTTTTGAAGCATAGTTCAATCCTTTCCAATATGCATCTTTTGATTTATCATTGGTTGACTTCCAAATAAATTGGTAATACGCCAAGCCGGCAAGAACTAATACTAACAACCCTCCAACAACATACGTTATGGTTTTGAAGCGCTTGTCATTGTTGAATTTATTTTTTAATGTATCAAGTGAAAAATTTTCAGTCATTTTTTAATTTTGAGGTGGCAAATTTAGAAAAAATATTTTGAATATCATCTATTTTAAGCACTCAAAGTTTTGAATTCATGAATATTAAATTTTCATCGTTTTAGTATTTTATTTTCTCCGAATTACACTTTAACTTATTTTGACTAACACAATGAAAAAATTAAAGGAGTTTTTTAAAAATGAAATAATTTCATGAAAATCTACACTACTTCAATTCCACCTTCGCTTTCTTGGTTCCAATTGTTCGAGTAATAAAATCAACTTCAAATTTAGGGCTACGCGCAGGTGAATATTCACGCCCATAAAAGATTATTTGCAAGTGTAGTTTATTCCACAATTCGCTTGGAAATAAAAATTTCGCATCTTTTTCAGTTAACTCAACATTTTTTCCAGAAGTCAATCCCCAGCGCGTCATTAAGCGATGTATGTGGGTGTCTACCGGAAAAGCAGGAACTCCGAATGCCTGTGACATTACAACAGAAGCCGTTTTATGGCCCACTCCGGGTAAGGCTTCCAAATCTTCGAATGTTTGTGGAACTTCACCATTATGTTTGTCTAAAATAATATGTGATAGATCAAAAATTGCTTGTGACTTTCGTGGAGATAGCCCGCAAGGCTTGATGATTTCTCTAATTTCTTCAACTGATAATAAAATCATTTCTGAAGGAGAGGATGCTTTCGAAAATAAGGTTGGTGTAATTTGATTTACGCGTTCATCTGTACACTGTGCAGAAAGTAAAACCGCAATTAACAAGGTATAAGCATCCGAGTGATTTAAGGGAACAGGAGTTTCAGGATACAATTTTTCAAGTTCCTCACAAACATATTTGGCTTTGTTCTTTTTAGTCATTTTTTAAAGAACGAAGTAAATGGAATAAATCTCGGAACTCGCCGCTGATATTCCTTATATCCTGGATATTTTTCAGCTGAAATACTTTCCGAAAAGTCAGAGCTACCTTTAAAAAGAACAACTAAAAGTAAACAACCTGGCATAGACCAGTTTATCCATTCGCCCGTTGAAACAACACTGAAACCATAAAATATGATCCAAATAGCCTGTTCCATCGTGTAATTGGGATGCCTTACGATTCCCCAAAGACCTGTGGATACAAATCCAGATTTGAATTCCCCTAAGTCTTCACCAGCAATAATTCTTCTGTGTTTTTCAGTTTGAAAATCATACTGTTGTTGATCTGCAATGAATTCAATAATGACAAAAACAACGAATAAAATACCTAAAATATAATCTACTGAGGATAATGAAATTGGTGCATCTGTGTATAGCGTTGTTAGAATTGGAACGGTAAATAAAAAAATCAAAACATTTTGATAGGCACAAATAAAAAACAAATTGAAAATCATCCATACAAAACGATTATTAAAACCTGGTCTTTTACGTAAGACTTCCCATCGATAATCTTCTTCGCCAGCCCAAAATTTCCATTGATACGCACCTCGCCTTGCAAAATTGTAAGTTAATCGAATTCCCCAGATTGTAACAAGTATGCTCATAAAAACCATGCGCGGATGAAAATCACCCATGGCAGTCATGTGCCAGACGTAATAAATAGGAATAACACTCCATAATTTATCCACTTGGGAATTATTCTTCGAAAGCTCGCCCACTAGAAAACAATAGCCCACTACAAGAGAAACGGAAATTCCCATGGTAGAGAGGATATAACTCTGTAAATCAGTTAATGGAGTTCCAAAATAAAAAGAAACGATAGGAACAATAATTACTGTTAAGATTAAGAAAAAGATTGTTGATAACATAAAAAATGGTTTATTTAAAATTAATCGATTTTATCAAAATTAGTATAAAATTATCTTATTGAATCAATAGCAATAAAGTTAATGGGCATTGCTCCTTTTTTCAATAAATTAGCGTACTATATTTTGATATATTCATTTTTCAATTTATATAAATTGATATTTTGAAGGCAAATTCTTTCGTGGAATTATCAATAAATTAGGGGATGTGTTCGCTTATTCATTACACCTCAGAGTTTGCGAGATGGTAGATACCGAACATTGCCAAAATGTTTAACTAGTTCGATTGTAAACACCTCGATCAAAAACCATTGAAAAATGCAATGAATTAAATGCTTCACTAAATCAGGACGAGCCATGTCCTTAGTGATACTAATTATTTAAAAAAAATAAAATTTTCATGAGCAAAATCCATATTTTTTTGTTTGATATTAATAGCTTTGTTAAAACTAAATATTTATGAAAGAAATTAGTTTAGTAGATTTAGAAAATCGTTTTCAAAAAAAGGTTGATTCTGAAATACGAATTGAACCAAATGATTGGATGCCTGAGGAATACAGAAGAACATTAATACGTCAAATTTCCCAGCATGCGCACTCTGAGGTAGTTGGTATGTTGCCCGAGGGTAATTGGATCACGCGTGCACCCAATCTTCGGAGAAAAGCAGTTTTACTGGCCAAAGTTCAAGATGAGGCAGGACACGGTTTATATTTGTACAGTGCTGTTGAAACGCTTGGAGCGGATAGAGAACAAACCATTGATGATTTACATTCAGGTAAGGCAAAATATTCGTCAATATTTAATTACCCAACACCAACTTGGGCGGATATGGGTGCAATTGGTTGGTTGGTTGATGGGGCAGCAATTATGAACCAAGTTCCACTTTGTCGCTGTTCATATGGCCCTTACGCTCGAGCAATGGTACGCGTATGTAAGGAAGAATCTTTTCATCAACGACAAGGATTTGAAATAATGACTGTTCTTGCACAAGGAACTCCTGAACAAAAAGCAATGGCGCAGGATGCTTTAGATCGTTTTTGGTGGCCTGCATTAATGATGTTTGGACCAAATGATGACGAATCTAAACATTCGAAACAATCAATGAAATGGAAAATTAAACGTTTTTCTAATGACGATTTACGTCAACAATTTGTTGATGTAACAGTACCACAGGCAAAACTAATTGGATTAACTATTCCTGACCCAGATTTAAAATGGAATGAAAAAACAGGGCACTATGAATTTGGGGAAATAAATTGGGATGAGTTTTGGCAAGTAGTTGAAGGAAATGGTCCTTGTAACTTCGACCGTATAAAGGCTCGTAAAGATGCAAAAGAAAAAGGAATGTGGGTTAGAAAAGCTGCGTCAGCACATGCTGCGAAAAGAGCCGCACGAAAAACAGCATAATTTATAAATCTATGTCAAATTCATCAGATTGGCCGCTTTGGGAGGTCTTTATAAGAAGTAAACAAGGATTAAATCACAAGCATGTTGGTAGCTTAAGAGCTCCTGATGCGCAATTAGCTATCGAAAATGCACGTGATGTCTATACAAGACGCTCAGAGGGTATTTCCATTTGGGTGGTTGAATCAAATAACTTATTTGCCTCAGACCCTCAAGATTCAGATGCATTTTTTGAACCGTCTGAATCTAAAGTTTATCGTCATCCAACATTTTATGATGTTCCAGATGGTATTTCTCACATGTAATATAAAATATGAATTCATTATTTGAATATTTATTGCGAATTGGTGATGATAGCCTGATATTGGGTCAAAGACTCTCTGAATTATGTGGACATGGACCAATATTAGAGGAGGATATTGCAACAACGAATATTTCGTTAGATTTAATTGGTCAAGCAACCAACTTATTAACTTACGCAGCCGAGGTTGAAAATCTAGGTAGAGATGCTGACAATTTGGCGTTCATGAGGATAGATAGAGAGTATAAGAATGTTGTGTTGGTCGAGCAACCCAATGGTGATTTTGGGGATACAATGATGCGACAATTTCTTTTTGATGCTTTTCGTAAATTATTCTTTGAAAGATTACAACAATCAAAAGATTTCCAACTTGCT
This sequence comes from Bacteroidota bacterium, assembly GCA_016868915.1. GTDB lineage: Bacteria > Bacteroidota > Bacteroidia > Flavobacteriales_D > Crocinitomicaceae > UBA952. The sequence goes on from VGFL01000043.1 coordinate 19,520, forward strand.
GCCATTGCTGAAAAATCATTAAAAGAAACTCGTTACCACTTGAAACATTCTTCGGAGTGGGTTATTCGATTGGGCGATGGAACTGAAGAATCCCATAGTCGTGTTCAACATTCCTTAAATACATTGTGGAGATATCGGGCTGAATTATTTTTCATGGATGAGGTGGATAATGAATTAATTAATAAGGGAATCGCAGTTGATTTAAAAACCTTTAGAAATGAATATGACTCATTTGTTTCAACTATTTTGAATGAAGCGACGTTAAATCCCCCAGCACAGAATTGGGAATTTGGTTCAGGTAGAAAAGGAAAACACTCTGAACACCTCGGACATTTATTGGCTGAAATGCAATATATGCAACGAACATATCCAAACATGGAATGGTAACAGAGGAAAAAATTTGGAAAATCTTAGAGCAAGTCTCAGATCCTGAAATTCCCGTTTTAACAATATCCGATTTAGGAATCATTCGCGGAATTGAAAAATACGATGAGTCCTTTAAAATTAAAATCACACCAACCTATTCAGGTTGTCCGGCGATGCGTGTGATCGAAACAGAAATTGAGGCTGCGCTAAAAAAGGAAAAAATAACCGACTTCACGATTGAAACAGTTCTATCACCTGCCTGGACTACGGATTGGCTCAGTGAAAATGGACGTCAGAAATTAGCAGAATACGGAATAGCTCCGCCTGTAAATGAACCTGATAAAAGTATTCTTTTTGCTGATGCACCTGCTGTTTCCTGTCCAATATGCCATTCACCAAATACAAAAATGATCAGTTTATTCGGTAGTACGGCATGCAAAGCACATTACCAGTGTAATAGCTGTTTAGAGCCTTTTGACTATTTCAAGTGCTTGAAGTGATTTCAGTAGATTGATTAATATCCAATACTTTAATTATCAAAATAATAGTATCTTAGACATCAAGAATCAAAGCGATATGACAAGATCAAGTTACTTTTTAGCATTTACATTTTTATTTTTGGGAATTTTATCAGTTCATTCACAAGGATGCGCAA
>VGFL01000044.1 GCA_016868915.1 Bacteroidota bacterium
TATGGGGTAATTCAAGTACAAATGCAGCAATCACTGTTTCCCCAACAACAACAACTCAATACGGGGTTGTTTATAATTATATCGGTTGTTACGTACAAGCGAATGCCTTGGTTGTCGTAAATCCAATCCCTACGTTGTCAATTTCCGATGAAATTATATGTGAAGGAGAGTCTGCTACACTCGTTCCTTCCGGTTTACAACCAACAGGTGGAACGTTTTTATGGTCTACAAATAGTTCCGAACAAACCATCACGGTGAGTCCTTCGGTAACCTCAAATTATTTCGTTACATATACTGCTAATGGTTGTTCAAGCACACCGGCAAACGCTACTATTACAGTGAATCCAATTCCTTCGTTAGTTATTAATAATGCCGCGATATGCTCAGGGCAATCCGCAATCTTGACAGCAGTTCCAACAATTTTGGGGGGCTCTATAGTGTGGAGTCCGACGAATGCCACAACCACATCAATCAACGTTTCACCAACAGTCAATACTACTTATTCTGCCATATATACACTAAACAATTGTTCAAGCGAGTCAGTCTCTGCGGAGGTTACGGTAAATACGATACCACAAATTTCCTTTAATGCATCTGTCCTTGAAGGATGTAGCCCGTTGTCGATTGAGTTTTGGAATACTTCTCCTGATGCAAATTTATCAACATTTACTGAGTGGGAAATCGATAATAGCACTAATTTTTCGGGTGATACCATAAATCCAATTTTGGATGCAGGGTGTCATGATATAACTTTATCCATGACAATTAATGGATGTACTGGCTCTGTTACGTATAATGATTTCGTCTGTGCGGAATCTGTTCCTGTAGCATCATTTATTTCTAGTACTAGTTCATTTTCTGAAATTTCTCAAAGCATTGATCTAATAAATCAATCGACGGGCGCGTCTAATTATATATGGAATATGGGTGATGGGATATTTTATGAAACGATTAATGTATCACATTTATTTAATCAAAATACAAACGGCCAAACTATTTGGCTTACTGCCATTTCAGATCTCGGTTGTGTTGACAGTACAAGTTTAACTATTCTGTATGAAGACCCTTTAATTTACTACGTTCCAAATTCATTTACTCCTGATAATGATGAGTATAATAGTGTATTCTTTCCAATCATCACCTCAGGTGTTGATATTTCCTCATTTGAGATGACTATATTTAATAGATGGGGTGAGGTAATTTTCTTTACAAAAAATCCATATGAAGGATGGGATGGTTCATATGGTAATCTAGGATTGGACACACCACCTGGAGTTTATACTTTCATTATCAAGTTCAAAATGCCCGAAAAATTTGATATTCAAACAATCAAAGGGCATATTAATTTATTAAGATAAATTATAGAATCAAAAATTTCATAGAATTAAACAATGCGCACTAATGTTGAATAAGTGCAATAATTAAAACAAATCTACTCTTTAGAATTGTTTAATTTTAATCTCTGTTCTTCTATTTTTTGTTCGATTCTCTTCAGAATTATTTGGAAATTTTGGATCAGTTTCCCCATATCCCTTGAAAGTGAGTCTCGATTTATCAACCTCTTTTAAAATTAAATAATCATAAACAGCTTTGCAACGATCTTCAGATAACTTTAGATTATTTGCATCGTTACCTATATCATCTGTATGGCCCTGGATTTCTATTTGAATAGTTGATTTTTCTTTTAAATAACGGCTAAAACCATCCAAAATGACTTTAGATTTATTCTGTAATTCAGCTGAACCAGACGCGAAAAGGAGGTTATCAATTTCAAAACTAAGTCCCTCTTTGAGTTTTTCAACTCTTATTGGCTCAGCCTCTACTGAAACTGTTTCACTTTTTATATTTTCCTTACTCAAAACCTTTGATTCAAAAGAATGATTTTCTGTAAGTGCGGTAATTAGAATATCTTGGGTTTCAATTTTATTTAATTGAATTACTGCCACATATTTACCATCTTCTTCGTTAACCTTCACTTTTTCAGATTCTCCGCTAGCAGTGTAATTTATTTCAATTTGTGCATTTGCAATTGGTTTACCGTCTTCATCTTTTACCTCACCTTTGAGAATTACAACTTCTTTTGGTCTAGCTTCCTCATACAACTCGAATGAGTAAATATTCCAATCGTTCTCTTTTTTACTTGAGTAATAGGCTAGTTTTCCATCTGCTGAAATAAACAAGCCAATTTCATCGCTTTGTGTATTTATGGGAGTTCCAATATTTTTTGGTTTAGTCCACTTGCCCCCTTCACGACGCATATAGAAAATATCCAAACCGCCAAACCCCTTTCTATCTGCAGTTGAAGAAGATACGAAATAGAATGTTTCGCCATCCTGATGAAAAAATGGACTTTTATCTTTTCCCGATGTATTAGCCTCATAAAAAGGAACTGCTTTCAGCCAATTTCCGTTTTCGTCTCGATAAGAAACGTAGATATCATTATCCTGGGATTCTGCCCGAGAAGTTGTAAAATAGAGAGTTCTACCATCAGATGATAAGCACGGTTGCCCTTCCCAGCCATCTGCCGTGTTTATATTTTTTCCGAGATTAATTAATTGAGACCAAGAAAAGTCATTTCCTCCTTTTCCGGATCTTCGATATGTTGTGACATATAAATCGCAATTCAAGTAAGGCTTATCATTGGGCGTTTCTTCTTTACATGCACAAATTATCATTTCTTTATTGTCAACGGACATAGTTGCAGCTCCATAATTTTTAAACGAGCCGTCATTAAATGGATATTCAAACGCTTCACCAATTGAAAAGTCAGAAAAAGCAGAGGACCGGACTGAATACGTAAATTCTTCAACGATTCTTCCTTTTATATCACCTAAATTTCGTTTTTCATGCTTTCGAGTAAAAAAAATAAATTCATTATCCGGGGATATCATCGGGAAATATTCATCATTCGCCGAACTTACATTTTTAACTATCTCGGGTTTAAAAGGAACTTGATTTCCATAAAATTTCTTTTCCTCTTCAATATCTTGTTGTATTTTTTCGTATTTCAATTTATTTTTCTCAAAATTGGCGTCGGAGGAAATGAAGTTATTCTCACTATTTATATATTTATATATCCACTCTATTGCAATATCAGTTTCTTTATTTTGAAGGGAGATAGTTATAATTTGATTTAGCGCCTCTGCAGAGTAGTTTGGACAATATTCGAGAGCTTTAATGTATATTTTACGTGAATTTCTTAAGGTTTTTAATCCTCGATCAGGTGTGTAATCACTTTTAATTAGTCGATTTCCTTCTAAGAGCATTTGAGTTGCATAGGTGTAGTAAAGAAAGGTATTTTCCGGTTGAATTTTTATGGCCTGGGCTATTGTTTCTATTCGTTTACTGTAATCACTGATTTTTAGTGCTTTATTAACTAATTTCATTGCCTTCTTATTTGGCTTTTGGCAATTTTCATTGTCATCAAAATCCTCTTGCGCAGAAATATTGTAAGAAAATAATAGTAAGCTGGCGTATAGAAACGTAAAAATTGCAGTTTTCATCAAAATAATTATACAAGTCTACTATATCCGGAATACCAATTAAAGTTACGTTTTATAAAAAAAAATGAATTTTTTTTTAAAATGTTTAAAGTTTTTTTGTTTTTGTTAAACAATTTTGTTTACATTTGTCAAATAAAAGTTAAACAAAATAAAAATTAATTATGTCAACTGTAGAATTTAATGATGCTTTAGTTGGTCTTGAAGACAACTTGCATTCTTTTGCTTTGGGTTTCACAAGAAATAAAGAGGACGCTCAGGATTTAACTCAGGAGACACTTCTGAAGGCGATAACTTATCGAAACTACTACACTCCTCAAACTAACTTTAAAGCTTGGGTATTTACGATTATGCGCAACATATTCATAAATCAGTATAGAAGAAAAGTGAAGTCAGGAACGATTTTCGATAATTCGAAAGATTTATTTTTGATTTCTAACTCGGTGAGTCATAATGAAACACCTGTTGAAATGATTGCCACTAAAAACATTAATCGACAGATTACCTCCCTTGGGGATGAGTATAAAGTACCTTTTGAACTTCATTTTCAGGGTTTTAAATATAAGGAGATTGCGGATAGACTTGGTATTCCAATTGGTACTGTTAAAAGTAGAATTTTCATTGCTAGAAAAAAATTAATGGATTTATTGCCAGAATATAGCTATATTGCCAACTAATGAATAAAAAAGTTGGCATAATTGGCTCGGGAATTTCAAGTTTAGCCACGAGTGCTTTTTTAGCGAGAAGCGGTTTTGATGTGACGGTTTTCGAGAAAAATGCCACAATAGGAGGTAGGGCTCGCCAGTTTTCAGCTGAAGGATTTGTTTTCGATATGGGGCCAAGTTGGTATTGGATGCCTGACGTATTCGAACGATTTTATAATCAGTTTGGTTTTAAAACTTCTGACTTTTATGAACTCAAACGTTTAGACCCATCTTATCGCGTATACTGGAACGATAATTCATTTACAAATATACCAGCCAATGTTGAAGAATTATACGCTTGGTTCGAAAACCTAGAACCTGGAAGTTCAAAGAAGTTGAAGACATTTTTGGAAAACGCCAAATATAAGTACGAGGTGGGGATGCAAGATCTTGTGTTTAAGCCAAGTCGAAGTGTATTAGAATTTGCAGATACCAGAGTTTTGAAGGGACTATTTAACATGCACCTTCTTTCTTCTTTTGCGGGTTATATAAGGAAGTATTTCAAGCATCCAAAGATACTTTCCCTGTTAGAATTTCCGATTTTGTTTTTAGGAGCAATGCCATCTGAGACTCCAGCGCTATATTCTTTAATGAATTATGCTGATATTTCACTCGGTACCTGGTATCCTGTTGGGGGAATGTACAAATTTATTGAGGCTTTTGAAAAAATAGCAAAAGAGCACGGAGTAAAAATAATTTGTAATAGTGAAGTTCAGGGTTTTGATTTTGAAAATAATAAAATAACAAGTATTAGAACATCTGAAGGAATTTACCAAACAGATATTGTTGTTTCCGGCGCGGACTATCAACATACTGACAATGCATTACTCAATGGCAAAGCTAATTACTCCCAAAAATATTGGGATAAGCGCACGATGGCTCCGTCATGTTTACTTTTCTACATCGGTTTAAATAAACCTGTCGATAATCTTGAGCACCACAATTTATTTTTTGACGAAGATTTTACAAAGCATGCTGAAGAAATTTACAAAGATCCGAAATGGCCAACCTCTCCCTTATTTTACTGTAGCGTTCCATCAAAAACTGATAGTACGGTGGCACCCAAAGGGAGTGAAAATATGTTTCTGTTAATTCCAATTGCACCTGATTTGGAGGATAATGAGGAGATTCGAGACAAATATTTTAATCTTCTGTTGGATAGATTAATTCATAAAACAGGAAACGATATTCGTCATAATATTGTTTTTAAGAAATCTTTTTCAATTAAGGATTTTAAAAATGATTACAATGCGTTTAAAGGAAATGCATACGGATTGGCAAATACTTTAAAACAAACCGCGATTTTTAAGCCGTCATTAAAAAATAAAAAATTGAAAAACATGTATTACACGGGGCAGCTCACTGTTCCGGGCCCAGGTGTCCCCCCTTCAATCATTTCAGGGGAGGTTGTAGCAAAGGAAATAATTAGAGAACATTAGTATAATAAAAATAAATTATTATGAAGCAAATTTTTGATAACCTAGGCCAAGAGATGAGTAGACTTACGACAATGCGCTACAGCACATCATTTTCCATGGGCATTCGTTTTTTAAATAAAGACCTACATAAGCCCATTTACTCTATATATGGTTTTGTTAGGTTTGCGGATGAGATTGTGGATACTTTTCACGGTTTTGATAAAGAAAATCTTTTATCCGATTTTAAAAAGCAAACGTATGAGTCAATTGAAAATAAAATTTCATTAAATCCAATACTTAATAGTTTTCAATGGGTTGTCAATACGTATCAAATTCCCCTTGATTTAATCGAGACTTTCCTTAAATCAATGGAAATGGACCTAGATAAACACGCTTATGATAAATCAAGTTATGAGGAATATATTTTGGGTTCAGCGGAGGTTGTTGGCTTGATGTGTTTAAAGGTTTTTGTCGAAGGTGATGAAAACGAGTATTTACGTCTCAAACCATTAGCAATGAAGCTAGGGTCTGCGTTTCAGAAGATTAATTTTCTCCGTGATCTCAAAGATGATTATCATGAACTTGGTAGAACCTACTTTCCCGGAATTGACTTAAATGAATTTAATTCGCGAATTAAAAAAGAAATAGAGGATGATATAGCTATTGATTTTAAAATGGGATACGAGGGGATAAAGCAACTTCCTAAAAAAGCAAGATTCGGAGTATACGTTGCATATATTTATTATTTTAAACTTTTCAATAAAATTAAATCCACACCGACGGAGGTAATATTAAATGAACGTGTACGAATTGCAAATAATCGAAAAGTTAGAATTTTATTGTCTTCTTATGTAAGGCATAACTTGAATATGCTATAAATGGAATATGTGATTCTAGTTGATTCCGAAGATCAAGAGCTCGGTGTAATGGAAAAACTTGAAGCGCACAAAAAAGGGTTTCTTCATCGTGCATTTTCAGTTATTCTATTTAATTCTAGTGGCGAAATGCTTATACAGCAACGCGCCCTTTCTAAGTATCATTCACCAGGTCTGTGGACCAATGCTTGCTGCAGTCATCCTCTCCCAGAAGAAAACGTCTTAAATGCGGCTAATAGAAGATTAAATGAAGAACTCGGCTTGTCGACTGTATTGACTAGACTATTCAGTTTTCAATACAAGGAGAATGTTGATAATGAATTAACTGAAAATGAATTAGATCATGTTTTTTTCGGTTACGTGAATGAAAGTCCTAAACTAAATTCTGATGAGGTTATGGATTATCGGTGGATCAATTGGTTTGATTTACAAAATGAAATACAAAAATATCCAGAAAAATTTACAGTGTGGTTCAAAATAATTTTGACTCTACACGAGGATAAAATTAAAAATAAATTATGTTATGAAAGTTTGTAGAAGATCTCATTTTAATGCCGCTCACAGATTGTATAGACCCGATTGGAGTGACCAGAAAAATCAAGAAGTATTTGGTAAATGTAATAATCACAATTATCATGGACATAATTATAATATAGAAGTTTGGATTGATGGTGATATTGACCCGGAAACAGGGTATGTGATAGATTTAAAAATTGTGAAAGATCTTGTAAAGTCTGAAATTGAAGAACGTTTTGATCATAAAAATTTGAATCTTGATTGTTCTGAATTTCAAAATTTAAATCCTACAGCTGAAAATATAGCGATCGTTTGTTACAATTTACTTCGAGATAAAATCGATTCAAAATTTAAGTTGTTCATACGACTTTGGGAAACAGAAAATAACCTAGTTGAATACGACGGTATGTAATGGATTTTGTAATCAATTAATAATTCGTTTTTTTTCCTCAATTTTGTGTTTTATAAGAACATGAAAATCGTACCTTTTTTATTTTGTTTTATCGTTTACTTTTCAACGTATTGCCAAAAAGGTGATAGTACATTTATTGAAAAAATTTACCACGAAGCGTTGGTAAAAGGAGAAGCCCATGAAAATTTAAAGAGCCTTTGTAAAGATGTTGGAAATCGTTTGTCTGGAACAGTTGGTGCTCAAATGGCAGTGGAATGGGCAAAAGCAACTCTTGAAAAATATAATTTTGATACCGTATATCTACAAAGTATCATGGTTCCGCATTGGGATAGAGGAACAACTGAAAGGGCATGGATTCAGTTTGGAAATAAAAAAATAGCGTTAAATATTTTAGCTTTAGGGGGTTCTATCGGAACGGATGGCATAATGAAAGGAGAGTTAATCCAATTTTCATCTTTGGATGAACTGAAAAAAGCCTCAAAATTAACCGTTCAAGGTAAAATTGTGTTTATCAATCAGCGAATGAATGAAAATGAAATTAATACATTCCATGCCTATGGTTCCTGTGCTTCTATGCGAGTAGATGGTGCAGTTGAAGCTGCTAAATTAGGAGCCCAGGCAGTTGTTATTCGTTCTCTAGGGTTAGCAATTGATGACCATCCGCATACAGGTGTAATGAAATATGATAGTGAAGTAAAGATGATTCCAGCTGCGGCAATTTCCACTCAGGACTCAGATTTATTATCAGAATTACTGCAATCTAATAGAATTGATATTATTCTTGAAATGAGTTGTAGATCTTTACAAGATCAACCTTCGTTTAACGTCATAGGCGAGTTGCGTGGACGTAAAAAGCCGAATCACATAATTACGTTTGGTGGGCACTTGGACTCCTGGGATACAGGTGAAGGTGCACATGACGATGGAGCTGGAGTAGTTCACTGTATTGAGGCATTGAGAATCTTAAAAAAGTTAAAATACACTCCAGAAAAAACACTTCGGGTGGTCTTATTTATGAATGAAGAAAATGGAAATCGCGGTGGAAAGGGTTATGCAGATTGGGTGGTGTCAAAGGGCGAGCAACATATTGCAGCACTAGAAAGTGATCGTGGGGGCTTTGCCCCTCGTGGATTTTCGTGTGACGGGAATACCGATCAAATAAAATTTTTGAAAGCTGTAGAGCCCTTACTTCAAAAGTATGAACTTCACATTTTTGAAAAGGGAGGCGGAGGAGTTGACATTGGCCCTTTAAAATCAAAGTTTCCTTCAATTCCTTTATTTGGATTTATCCCAGATTCTCAACGATATTTTGACTTTCATCATACCCCAAATGATATTTTTGAAAATGTAAATAAAAGGGAGTTAGAATTAGGAGCAGCAGCAGTGTGCTCGATGATATACCTGATTGATTTGAATTTATAAATTCTTTTGAACAAATATGAGGTTTGATATAACAATAATTGGGGGTGGTATTGTTGGCGCGGCGACCTTATATAAACTACAGATTAGATTCCCTTCACTCAATATTCTTCTGCTCGAAAAAGAGCCGAAACTTGCTACTCATCAATCAGGACACAATTCAGGTGTGATACATTCCGGATTATATTACAAACCAGGTTCTCTAAAAGCAAAAAATTGTTTTGAAGGTCGTCATGAATTGGTGGCTTTTGCCAAGGAACATGGTATCGATTTTGATATTTGCGGCAAAGTTATCGTTGCTACTGATGAAAAAGAACTTCCAAATTTGGATCGAATTTTCGAAAATGGCGTCCAAAATAATATTGAAGGGATCAAAAAGATAACGGCCGCTGAGGTAAAAGAAATTGAACCTTTTGTTGAGTGTATTGCAGGTATTTATGTTCCAGTAACTGGAATTATTGATTTCCGTGGTGCAACAGCTAAAATGGTTGAATTGGCTTTGGCTATTAATCCTGAAAGCCAAGTGCGTTTATCAACTGAATTTTTGGATGTTGATAAACAAGATGATTTTTCAGTAATTAATTCTTCGAATGGAGAGATTGAGTCGCGTTTTCTTGTGTACTGTTCCGGCTTGTATGCTGATCGTTTGGCCAAAAAGGATGGAATCAAACTCAAAGAGCAAGTAGTTCCTTTTAGAGGAGATTATTATGAATTGGTAGATCATGCAAAACACAAGGTAAAGAATTTAATTTATCCTGTTCCAGACCCTAATTTCCCTTTCTTAGGTGTTCATTTTACACGAATGGTTGACGGAAATATTGAATGCGGACCTAACGCAGTTTTTTCATTCAAACGCGAAGGCTATAATAAGACTGATTTTTCTCTAAGAGACACATGGGAAGCATTGACCTATCAGGGAACGTGGAAATTATTTTTAAGTAATATCAAATATGGAATTGACGAATACAGACGAGCCTTTTCCAAAAGATTATTTTTAAAATCTTTACAACGCATGATTCCATCGTTAACCATGGATGATATTAAACCAGCAAGGGCAGGGGTGAGGGCCCAACTTCTTTCCCAAAATGGAGATACGCGAGATGATTTCAGAATTGAACATCACGAGAATTCTATTCATGTTTTAAATGCACCTTCTCCAGCTGCTACGGCAAGCTTATCTATAGGGAATTATATTACAGAAGTTGTTGCTGAGAAGTTTGAGTTGTAAAAGTAAAATATTAAAGTTTGGTTGAATTGAATTTCACACAATCATGTTTTTCTTGATAAGTTACTGAAGTTTAAATTTGCATTACTTTGACTTAAACTAGCCCTATTTTTTTCGTTATTCTTACTCAAAAAAATCTATAATCCAAATCCTTTGTAGTCTCTCTGGCCAGATTCAGTAACAATTTCTAACAGGATGCCTCGGTTCCCTCCATTTAATTTGGATGTTAGCTGCTCAACAGATTCAATTGGTTCGTTATTCACTTTGCTTATGACCATACCTTCGGTTAGTCCGATAGATTTTAATTTTCCGGGCTGAATAGATTTTACTTTTACACCATACGTGATATTGAGTTCTTTTTTCTCCTTTTCAGTCAACTCAACAAATGTAGCACCTAAAGCCACATTTTTATTGACTTCTTCTTTCGAAATGAGCTTTGTTTCTCCCTCTTTGTTTCGAAGAATTAATTCCTTAATTTCCTCTTCTCCTTTTTTAGTTCGAACAGTTACACTTACTTTATCACCAGGTCTTCGTTTTCCAATTTCTTCTTGCAAGCTAGCAACAGAGTTAACTTCCTTAGTTCCTATTTTTAGGATCACATCTCCATCTTTTATACCTGCTTTGTCTGCACTTCCATCTTCAATAACCTTCGCAACATAAACTCCTTTGGTATTTGGTAAATTATTTTTTGTTTTAATTTCTTGTGTGATGTCGTTAATCTGAACGCCCAAATAACCACGTTGAACAATACCATAATCAATCAAGTCACGCATTACTTTCTCAACAAGATTTACGGGAACTGCAAACGAATATCCTGAGTAGCTTCCTGTTTCAGAAGCGATTGCTGTATTAATTCCAACAAGTTCTCCTTTTGTGTTGACAAGAGCACCACCACTATTTCCCGGATTAACAGCGGCATCTGTTTGAATAAAGGATTCAATTGGAATTACATCTTGCTTTGAACGATCAGCCAACAAGTTAATATTTCTTGCCTTCGCTGAAACGATTCCTGCTGTTACAGTTGATGTTAAATTAAACGGATTCCCTACTGCTAGTACCCATTCTCCAATTTTCAAATCGTCACTATTACCGAGTGGAATAGGCAGAAAACCCGAACCTTCAATTTTCAGAATAGCAATATCAGTGGCCGGATCTGTTCCCACAACTTTTGCCGAATATTTCGAATTATCATTGAGAGTGACTTCAATTTCACTTGCATCTTCAATTACGTGATTGTTTGTTACAATATATCCCTCTGAAGAAACAATAACACCCGATCCTGATCCCGAACCATATTGTTTGAATTCACGCCCTCCTGCTCCTGGACCATAAAAGAATTCTTGAAAAATATCACGCTGAAAAGAAGTTTGAACGACTTTCGTTGTCACGTGAACAACTGAATTGATTGTGTTTTCTGACGCTTGTATAAAATCAACAGGAGTTCCTTGCATACTCGCAAAGCGGGCATTGAACTGTTTATTTCCATCCAAGACCCGCTCTGAAAGTTTGGAGTTATCGGTAAAATAGTTGATTGTTAAATAGGTAGCAAGCGGAATTAATCCCCCCACAAAACCAATTGCAAGTTGTTTTAAAGTGATAATTTTCATAACTTTTTAAAAAAATTTATTCAATAATAATAACAGAATAAAAATAGTGATATTTTCGAGTAGCTGTTAAGAATTGTTAAGCAATATTCGTGCAATTTTTTTAAATAATGTATTTTTGTCAGACGATGCAAAAGATTCCTTTTTGTAAATACCAAGGTGCTGGGAACGACTTTATCTTAATTGATAATCGTGAAGGAAAACAAACTTATTCGGGTGTTGATTTTTCAAGAAATTTATGCGACCGTCGTTTTGGAATTGGCGCAGACGGGCTCATTTTTATCAATTACCATAAAGAATTCGATTTTGATATGCAGTTTTATAATCCAGATGGAACTCAAAGTTTTTGTGGAAATGGCGCTCGTTGTGCAGTCGCTTTTTATTCATTTTTAACAGGCCGAAAAGGGCAATTTGTATTTAGTGCTTACGATGGAAAACACAGTGCTTATCTTTTAGAAAATGGAATGGTTTGCCTTGAAATGAATGATGTTTCTGAAATTATAGAACATTCGGAAAATAGCTATGAATTGTATACAGGGTCACCTCATTTAATAAAATTTGAACCTGATATCGTTTCTCTTGATGTAAAAAAAGAAGGTTCAAAAATTAGGTATTCTGATAAGTACGTCGAAAAAGGAATTAATGTCAATTTTGTTCAGGTAATCCCAAATAATGAGCTATCAATTCGAACATATGAACGAGGAGTCGAAGAGGAGACACTGGCTTGTGGAACAGGAATAACTGCGGCTGCATTAGCATTTGCAAAAAGTGTCAAATTGTCAGGATCCCAGCGTATTTTGGTTCATTCACGCGGAGGTGCTCTAAATGTTGAATTTGATATTCAAGAAAATTCCTTCATTAATATTATTTTAGAGGGGCCAGCTTCGTATGTATTTAAAGGTGAAATTCACATATAATGTTATGATTGAGGAATCGGTCATAAAACATAAATATATTGATTTTATGGATAGACGTAGCATTGAAATTTTTGATTGCCTATCAGTAGTCTCAAGTAAGTTCCGTCCCCTTATTCAAATATCTATTTTTGGAGTTCAGAAAATAGTTTCGTTCTTTTAATGAGATGAAATATTCAAATGGTAAGAGCAAACTAAAGTGGATGAAAGTGAGGTTTCTAACAAGAATAAATTTACGTTTAGGAGTTTAAAAGAAAACGAGGTGTTTCTCAAAATTGAAAAATTGTCAAATGTTAACAGGAACTAAAATTAAGTTACGAGCGGTAGAACCAAACGACGCAACTATCATTTATTTATGGGAAAACGACGTTGAAAATTGGAGATTTACAAATACCGATGCCCCTTTATCAATGTTTGAAATATATCAAATAATTGAAGAACAGCGCGTGGTTCGGGAGTCTGGGCAGTTGCGTCTATTAATTTTGGAGCTTGAATCTGAAAAAATAGTGGGTGCAGTTGATCTATACAGCATCGATTTTAAAAATGGTTTTGGAACGGTTGGAATCTTAATTGCTGAAAAGCAATATCGCCAAAAGGGTTTTGCCTTGGAATCCTTGAATCTTTTGGCTGAATATGCAAAAATTCATCTTAATTTATCCAACTTAGCATGTGGAATTCAAGCCTCAAATAATTCAAGCCAACAACTTTTTGAGAAAGCAGGATTTAGGATGGTAGGTATACGAAAAAATTGGTTTTTGTATGATGGAAAAAGAGAAGATGAATACCTTTATCAGTTAGAATTATGAATATGAAATTTCTATTTTACCCAATATTAACAGCAATTCTTTTTGGCTTTTCTGGTTGTGATTTACTATTTGGAAGTAAAACATTGAACTCCAAGGAGACTATTTTTATCATAGAGCCAAAATTAAATATGGAATTATTGGCGGCGAAATTGAAAAAAAAGAAATTAATTGAAGATGAAGATCAATTTCTTTCAAAGGCCAAAGAATTAGGGCTTTCGAATCAAACATTGGCTTTTGGTAAATACCGAATTAAACCTCAGACGAAAGTAAAGGACTTAATTTTTGGCTTTACAAAAAATAAGAGTGGAATTGGAAATAGGGAAGAACTCGTTAATGTTAATATTTATAAGTTTAGAGATATCAATCAATTGGCTTCAGAAATTCAGAAAAGTATTGCTATTGACAGTGCTGAATTTATTCGTTACTTAGAGTCTCCAAAAACTTTAAAATCATTGGGATTGAGCGATAAACGAGAATTAACAGCTGTGTTTATTCCAAATTCCTACCGAATGTATTTTGATACAGATATTCCAACATTTGTTCAAAAAATGAAAAAAGAGTTTGATTCCTTTTGGACCGTAGATAAACGAAATAAACTTAAATCAATTGGACTAAAATCGCCAGTTGAAGCCGTCATATTAGCGAGTATCGTATACGCTGAACAAGGTAAAAATCCTGAAGAATGGCCAATTATTTCTGCACTTTACTTAAATCGGCTGAAAAAAGATATGAAATTACAAAGTGATCCTACCTTCAAGTTTTGTTGGGGAGATGCATTAAAAGGAACTCAACGCTTGTTGGAAAAACATCGTGATATCGATTGTGAATACAATACCTATAAAATACAGGGATTACCGCCAGGGCCAATTTGTTTTGTTCCTTTTGAAGTTGTTGACGCCATTCTTTTGCCTGCGAAAGTAGATTATCTATTTATGTGCGCAAAACCAGATTATTCCGGTCAACATAATTTTGCAGTATCAGACTCGGAGCACTTACAAAATGCAAAAGTTTATCAAACATGGATTGCTGAACAAGAAAAAAAATAGTAAAATGAAAAGGAGAACATTTTTTAGATTGGGACTAGTTACGGGGGCTTTAACCGTAACCAGAAATGTATTCGGAAATACCTTATTTGAAGAAAAATCTTTTTCTGGAAAAACTGGTTCCCCCGTGGTTTTATCAACGTGGATTCATGGAATGGAAGCGAATCGGGCTGCATGGGAAATATTGAATAAAGGAGGAAAGGCAGTTGACGCAGTCGAGGCCGGTGTAAAAATTACGGAGGCAGATATTACTAATCGCAGTGTTGGAGTTGGGGGTAGACCTGACAGAGATGGTCACGTTACGTTGGATGCTTGTATCATGGACGAACAGTCACGATGTGGTTCTGTTGCGTTTTTAGAAGGTATCGCTCATCCAATTTCTGTGGCTCGAGCAATTATGGAGAAGACCCAGCACGTTATGTTAGTTGGTGATGGGGCTAAAAAATTTGCCTTGGACCAAGGGTTTAAGACGAGCAAAACTCCGCTTCCTGAGGTCAAAAAAGACTGGAAAAAATGGAAGGAAGAAAATAAAGATCTTTTTAAGAAACCACAAATAAATCATGAAAATCATGATACTATTGGCATGATTGCGATGGATAAAAATGGAGATTTAAGCGGAGCTTGTACCACAAGCGGTTGGGCATATAAAATGCACGGAAGAGTCGGAGACTCTCCCATTATTGGTGCTGGTCTGTTTGTCGATAACGAGGTGGGAGCAGCAACGGCCTCGGGTTTGGGTGAGGCAATAATTCGAATCGCTGGAAGTCACACAGTTGTGGAATCAATGAGGTATGGATTCTCCCCTCAAAAAGCTTGTGAAGAGGCAGTAAAACGAATTCTTTCCAAACACAAAGACTTGACCAACGTACAATGTTGTTTTTTAGCAATAGATAAAGAGGGAAACATAGGCGCTCATTCCGTTTATGCAGGATTCAATTACGCCATAAAATCAGCAAGCGAAAATAAAATGGTCGATTCAACTTTTGACCGTAACTGGTAATGAGAAAAGTAGATTTTCTTTTTTTTTCTTTTTTAATTAATTTGACTTTTGTTATCTCTCAAAATCAATTTAATTGGTCTTTTTTTCATCCAATTAAAAAAGAATGGAAAAATTATCAAACCCATGGTTCAATTCAAGAAAAGTTAATCCAATCTGGTGAACTTCCATCTCCTTTTTTTGGATTAAATGAAAATAAATTTGATTGGATTGAAGAGCATACATGGGAGCTTATTTCAGATACTATTTTTGGTGATTCTAAACTATCAAAAACAATCGATATACGATTGCCATCTATTGATACGTATGCATCTATTTATTGGAATGATTCACTTGTTCTACTTGCGGAAAATGCCTTCCGTCCATTTGTTATTCAAGTCTTGATGAAGCCAAATTCAAAAAATACAGTGAAGGCGGTTTTTACTCCGCCAATTTTATATCACAAAGCGAGGTATGAAAACGAATCCTTTCACTATCCTGCTCCAAATGACCCTCATAAAATAGCCATTTCTAATCTGACTCGTAAGCCGCAATATCAATTTGGTTGGGATTGGACAGCAAGAATGAACACACTTGGTTTCTTGGAACCGGTTAGTTGGGAATTTCAACAGCCAAATAAACTTGAAAAATTTTCGATTGAAACGAATACAATAAATACAAAGAGATCCGAAATTCTCTACAAATTTTTGTTTAATTCAATCGATCAAAATATTAGGATTGTAAGTTCTCTTTTTGGAACAATCGATTTAAAGTCAAATGATACGGTAGCCCGATGGAAAAATACAATTGATAACCCACAATTGTGGTGGCCAAATGGTTTAGGAGAATCCTATTTGTATCATGACACAGTTCGCGTTTATCTAAAAAGTGGGGAGTTAACAGAATCCAAGGTAATTCAATTTGGCATTAGAAAATCAGAATTGGTTCAAGAAAAAGACAAATGGGGAACAAGCTACGTATTGAAGATAAATGATACACCCATTTTCTGTAAAGGAGCAAATCTCATTCCTCCTTCGGTTTTTCCGACTCTAATAACTGACTCAGTATGGGAGGATCAAATTCTGGTAATGAAAGAACAACATTTCAATATGGTTCGTATTTGGGGTGGTGGTTTATATCCAAGCGATTATTTTTTAAAACGTTGCGATCAAGAGGGAATTATGGTTTGGCAAGATTTTATGTTTGCTTGTGCTATGTATCCGGCAGATTCTCTATTTTTAGAAAATGTAAGAGCTGAAATGAATTATCAGATTCCAAGAATTGCTTCACATCCTTCTGTTGTTTTGTTCAATGGAAATAATGAAGTAGATGTAGCCTGGAAAAATTGGGGATTGCAGAAACAGTATAATCTTTCACCCAATGATTCATCACAAATTGCCAATGATTATCGACTACTTTTTCAGGAAAAAATACCGAATTGGATAGCATCTCAAACCGATATTCCCTATGTCCACACCTCTCCTTTGAGTAATTGGGGAGCGCCCGAACGGTATGATCACGGATCACAACATTATTGGGGCGTATGGCATGGGAATGATTCAATCGAAGATTTTTCTAAAAATATTGGTCGATTTAATACTGAATTTGGTTTTCAAAGTTTCCCTGAATATTCAACGTTACTAAAAATTAGTGAGCCAAATTCGTGGAACTTGGATTCACTTGGAATTCTGAAACATCAAAAAAGTTATGTTGGAAATGGAAAGATAAATAAAAACATTGAGCGATATTTTACAAAACCCCGAGATTTTATGGAGTTTGTTTATTATTCTCAATTGATTCAGGCAGATGCGATGGAAAGGGCCGTTTCATCTCACCGATTGAATGCCCTACGTTGCATGGGAACACTTTATTGGCAATTGAATGATTGTTATCCGGGTCCAACTTGGTCGAGTATAGATTATTTGGGTAATCGTAAAATTCTTCATTATCGAATGAAGGAAGTTATGAATCCAGTAAGCGTTTTTTATAGGAGAGGCACAGAAGGTTTTGAACTGAAAATTGTATCTGATTTATATCGGAAATCAAAAATAAATTACCAAATAGAGGGAATTATAAAACGAAAAAAGACCTTCAATTTACTTGCTTTAGTCTCTGATTCAGTGGAATTAGAATATTTGCAAAACACTATTATTTTTAACCAGAATGAATTGAACGAGCATTCTGTTTACGATTCACTCGAGGGTATAAAAATAAATTGGACAGTAAATAATCGGATCTTTACTAAAATTATTTGGTTGAATAATGTCCAGGTGAAAATAGCCAATCAAAATAAGGTCAAACTGAAGATTAAAACTATTAATAAGAAAAGTAAATCGTTAATCATGTCAATAAAAACGAAAGACCGAATTGACCACTTTTGGGTTTACTCCAGCATACATGGAATTCGTTTTGAGGAAAATGATTTGCAACTTTTACCCGGAAAGAGGGAAGTTAAAGTTTATTTTGAAAAAGCACCTAAAAGAAATAACTTATTTTGGTTTGGACTTGAAAGCCCTATGATTTTTCGCTAATATTAATATCAGTAAAAGAGAATAATTTTCTTGAATTTTAATATATTTAGCAACTTTTTTATGCTAATTGTGTCTTAGTTATATGCGTATCCTCATACCAACCGTAGTTTTTCTTTGTATTTTACTAGTAGATTGTAAATATAATGCTCAAACTTATGTTTTTGCGCAGCTTACGGGGTCTCCTAATGTAAATACAACCGGGTGGAATTTGACAGGTAGTGCTTACACGGGAGATACTGGTGGAGATACAGATCCTAATCCAAACGAACTTATTTTAACCAACGCTGTAGGAAATCAAAGTGGTGGAGTTTTTTTTAGTTCGCCAATAAACCCATTAATTTGTTCAAAATGGACAGTTGAATTTGATTACAGGATTTGGGGAGGTAGTGCAGCCGATGGTTTAGCATTTTGCTTTTTAGATGTTCCTCCTACAGGTTTTGTTAATGGTGGTGGCGTTGGAATACCAGGCGCTGCAAATGGTTTAAAAGTGATATTAGACACATGGGATAATGGTTGTGGGGCAAACCCCGAAATTCAAATATACAGTGGAGTTGGGTATAATGAGTGTATTGCCGGTATAGTAAAAGTAACAAATACTGGAGGAAACTTAAATTTCATGCGAAGTAACGGTTATCAGCCAGTAAAGATTACTTACATTAACGGTGCGGTAACTGTTTTTATCAATAACACACAATATTTGACTGCAAATTTTCCAATTAATTTCACGGGATATATGGGTTTTACAGCATCTACAGGAGGAGCGACGGATCAGCACTCCATTAGAAATGCGATTATTTATACTGATCAAGCTACATCAAGTGCCGGAAATGACGTCTCTCTTTGTTCGGGTGAGGGCGCAACAATTGGCTCGACACCCATCTCAAATTACATATATTCATGGTCACCGACAACTGGCTTGTCCAATCCCTCAATCTCAAATCCAACGGTTACCTTAACAAATAATGGAAATTCTCCTGTTACTCAAATTTATACCGTGAGTACCTCTCTAGCCTCTAGTCCCGGAGCCTGCCCAACAACGGATCAAGTAAATGTTACTGTATATCCAAATTTTAATACAAATTTAAATCTCGCAATATGTTCTGGTGATTCGTATGCTTTTAATGGCCAAAATATTAGTACATCGGGAACATATCAAGGAAATTTTCAATCCATAAATGGTTGTGATTCTGTGGTTAATCTGGTTTTAAGTGTAAATTCAGTAACAACAGCCAGCATAGATACGAGTATCTGTCAGGGAAGTATTTTAAATTATGCTGGTCAAAGTTTGACAAACGCTGGACAATATGCATTTACACTCCAAAATCAACTTGGATGTGATTCAATTGTTTCTATCAATTTATCAGTCCTTACGCTGCCTTCTTTGGTGAGTCCACCACAAACGATTTGTTCTGGAGATAATGCTGTGCTTATTCCTTCGGGTGCAGTAACCTATACTTGGAGTCCTGCCTCTATTGGTACTGTAAGTTCGCAGGGGGTTTTGACCGTACCTTTATTTTCAAGCACAAGTTTTCTTTTAACTGGAACGGATGCATTTAATTGTTCGAATACACTTTCGGTACCTGTAACAGTTAATCCTCCTCCGGTTATTCAACTCTCCGCAGATGAATCTGAATATTGTGAAGGAGAACTTGGTCAATTGATTGCCTCTGGTGGTGTATCCTACTCGTGGAATGAATTTTCGGGGAATGGGTCAACTCAAAATTTTACTGCTCAGTCAAGTTCCTATTTTTCGGTGACCGGTACTGATGCGAATTTATGTTCCTCAATCGATTCACTGTATGTTTTGGTTAACGAAAATCCCATTTTATCAATCACACCAAACCAACAAATTTGTTCAGGTGAATTCGTAACGATTGATGTGCAGGGAGCAAATAGTTACCAGTGGTCACCAAATGGTGCTGGAAGCCAGACGGTGGTTTCACCTAGTTCAACAACAATTTATACGATTACAGGATTTAACCTTGAGAATTGTTCTTCTCAAATTTCAACAACGGTCACGGTAAATCCAAATCCATTGGCAAGTGTTATAGCAAGCCCTTCAATAACGACCTCAGATTCCCCAATAATTACTTTTACAAATAATTCAATTGGGGACGATGTAGTTTTATTTGAGACAGGAGACGGTGTTTTATTTAATCAATTTGATGGTCAATTGGAATATTCGTATCCATACATGGAGGGGGATTATACCGCTTCCTTATGGGTTCAGAATCAGTTTGGGTGTTCGGATTCCACGGAAATCTTAATTCAAATTAAAGGAGACGATATTTTTTATGTTCCAAATTCATTTACTCCAGATGGAGATGAACACAATCATATTTTTTATCCTGTCTTTACAGCTGGTTTTGATCCAGCAAATTTCAACATAGAAATATATAATCGTTGGGGGGAATTAGTCTTCCAGAGTTTTAATTCAGACAAAGGATGGGATGGTTCCTACAATGGTA
>VGFL01000045.1 GCA_016868915.1 Bacteroidota bacterium
TTCAAATATTTGTTAACTCCAAACCATAAAAATAAATTCATTTCGAAAATTGAGATTTGAATTCAAAGTACTTTAATAGACAATTATCAATAAAATATTTGTCTGGTCTTATTGTATATTTTGCCATGCTGTAAAATCGTTCCCTTTCGTAGAGAGTTTTTAAAATAAAGGTTTCCATCTCTATACTATCTAAATTATGCAAAAGAGGTCTACTTATCTTTGACTGACCTATTCTTTTAACAATTTCTTTTACTTCAAGTTTCAAGTAAATCGTACAGCCAAAAGAATTTAACATACTCATATTTTCACCAAAACATGGAAGCCCTCCTCCGACAGAAATGACTGTATTTCTTAAATTCATTAATTCATTTAGACACGAACTTTCCACTTCACGAAAATAGTCTTCGCCATGAGCCTTAAATATTTCTATAATTTTTAAGTTTACTTTTTTTTCTATCCATTTGTCCGTATCCACAAATTTCCAACCTAATTCCTTAGCTAATTTTTTACCAAGAGAGGTCTTCCCTACTCCCATAAAACCGATTAGAATAATTGGCTTCAAAAATTTATAATTTAATCAGTATAATACCTTTATCAAAAATTACTTTTTACTAACAGTTGTAAAATTTCAATTGCAGCCGAGGAGATTTTTGTCCCTGGCCCATAAATACCAAAGACACCTGATTTCAATAAAAAATCATAATCTTGTTGAGGTATTACCCCACCTACGACTACAATAATATCACTTCGGTTTAACTTTTTCAGTTCATCTATAACAGAAGGAACCAACGTTTTATGACCAGCAGCAAGAGAAGAAACACCCAAAACATGAACATCATTTTCCACAGCTTGTTTTGCAACCTCTGATGGGGTTTGAAATAAGGGCCCAATATCTACATCAAAACCAATATCGGCAAATGCTGTGGAAATTACCTTAGCTCCACGATCGTGACCGTCTTGTCCCATTTTTGCTACCATAATTCGAGGTCGTCGACCTTCTAATTTTAAAAATTCATTTGTTAATTCAGTTGCTTTTGTAAAATCTTGATCTTTCATAGCTTCATTTGAATAAACTCCACGAATGGAATGGATTGTCGCTCGATAACGTCCAAATGAACGCTCCATAGCATCTGATATTTCTCCGAGTGAACATCGCTCTTTGGCGCAACGAACGGCAATTTCCAATAAATTTCCATTTTGATTCTTGGCCACAGTTTCGAGTTCGTTTAATAATTCTTGAACTTTTTCATTATCTCTATTTTGTCTCAAGTTATTCAATCTAGTAATTTGAGACTCTCTTACCTTTGAGTCATCTACCTCTCTTATTTCAATTATTGACTCGTCTTCAACTCGATAACGATTTACCCCAACAATTATATCCTTTCCTGAATCTATACGTGCTTGTTTTTTAGCTGCGGCTTCCTCTATTCGCATTTTTGGAATTCCGGTTTCAATTGCTTTGGCCATTCCCCCGAGATTTTCAACCTCTTCAATTAATTTCCACGCCTCATTTATTAACTCATTTGTTAAACATTCGATAAAATAACTACCTCCATAGGGATCAATACTTGTGGTGATTCCTGTTTCCTCTTGTAAGTAAATCTGCGTATTTCTTGCAATTCGGGCAGAAAAATCAGTAGGAAGAGCGATTGCCTCATCCAAAGCATTTGTGTGTAAAGATTGAGTTCCTCCCAGTACAGCTGAAAGAGCCTCAACACACGTCCGTGAGATATTATTGAAGGGATCTTGTTCTGTTAGAGACCAACCAGATGTTTGACAATGGGTACGCAGCGCAAGTGATTTTTCATTTTTTGGATTAAAGTCCTTAACCAATTTAGCCCAAATCAGACGACCTGCGCGCATTTTTGCGATTTCCATATTATGATTCATCCCAATTGCCCAGAAAAAACTTAGTCTTGGAGCAAAATCATCGATTTCCATTCCCGCTTTAATTCCTGCACGTAGATATTCTAATCCATCAGCTAACGTATATGCCAATTCAATTGAAGCTGTAGCTCCAGCCTCATGCATGTGATACCCCGAAATGGAAATTGAATTGAACTTGGGCATATTTTTAGAGGTGAAACTGAAAATATCTGCGATAATTCGCATACTAGGAATTGGTGGATAAATATAGGTATTCCGAACCATAAATTCCTTTAAGATGTCATTTTGAATAGTTCCTGAAAGATCCTTAAGCTCAATACCTTGTTCCAAAGCGGCAACTATATAAAATGCCATTATCGGAATGACAGCCCCATTCATGGTCATTGATACAGACATTTCATTTAATGGAATTTGGTCAAATAATATTTTCATATCCTCAACCGAGTCTATTGCAACACCAGCTTTCCCGACATCTCCAATTACACGATTATGGTCAGAATCATATCCACGATGGGTTGGCAGATCAAAAGCAACGGATAATCCTTTTTGTCCTGCAGCTAAATTCTTACGGTAAAAAGTATTTGATTCCTCAGCAGTTGAAAAACCAGCATACTGACGTATTGTCCACGGTTTAACAGTGTACATTGAAGCATATGGACCCCTCAGATTTGGAGTAATGCCTGAAACAAAATTTAAATGTTTTAATTGTTTTAAATCATCCTTACTGTAAACTGATTTAAGCTCAATATTTTCTGCAGTTGCAAAAAAAGACATTTCACCTACTTTTCCGGAGGAAATATTCAAATCCAAATTGCTATTTGTAAAGTCAACTTTATCTGTCATAATTCAGTTTCTAATCGCAAAAATGGCATCCCTTGAAATGATATTGGAGACGCCCAATCACAGGCTATTTCTTGCAAATTGAAATATTTATTTACCCCAATCAATGTATCTTGACCATTTCTAACTCGCTCAATGCGCTGATTAGCCTTAGCAGTAATAAGTTTTTTCCATTGTTCGTCCTGTAATTCAGGAGATAAACAATCTATTTTTTTGAATAACTCCCACCCTTTTGTTGCAAGTAATTTGGATTTTATTTCAATATCATAACTTCCGCCCAATGGATCCATAATATTTGAGAGATAACATTCATCACATAAAATATTGGAAATATTTAAGGCCATTCGTTGAGATAAATCACTCGTACCTCTTATCGAACATGCATCGTAGGGTTGGATAATTAATCTTTCGATTCCCCCAAATATTGCACTCATAGCCTCAGTCGTTTGTCGTAATAAATTGGTGTATGGGTCCTTAAGAGATTTATTTACCCAACCAACCTCAGCTGTAATCTGGCAATTTAAGGAACAGTTATGTTTTGGGTTGTACGACTTAATTAGGTTCGCCCAAAGTATTTTTAAAGCCCGAAATTTTGATATTTCCACCAAATAGTTTGCCCCGATACCCAATCTAAAATGTATACAGGCCGCTGCCTCATCGATTGATAGCCCATGATCCATCAAATTAAGAAGCTCTACATGCGATTCAGTTAGAATAAACGCGAGCTCTTGCGTAGCATTGGCACCACATTGATTTAATGAAAATCCATCTATCTGAATAATAGGAAGTTGAATTATTTTAATTAAATCAAATATTTCATTTACACTAATGCTTTTTTTCGGTAAATCAAACGAACAATAACTCAACTTATCAAATCCAATAATCTCTGTAAGACTATGAAAGTCATCGCTGTCGTGAATTGAAAAAGTTGAGTGTATATAGGGAAGTTCTATTTCCTTCAGAACGATATTCCAATTTGTCTTTCCTTTAGAAATAAAGTGAATAAAATCGCAACCAGCCATTAAAGCATTTAATGCCTTTTTATTAGCCTCAGCTTCGTTAGTAATAATTACTTGAATTCCATTTCTCCATCGATTTTGAGATTTAAAAAAACCACGTTCAATATTTAAGTTACTGGAACTCTGATCGACTAAAATCTTACAATCCGGATAATTATAAGTAGAATAAGAAATTTCCTCAATCTCGTCATAAATAGTCAACCTCGACTCATCGCCTTTCAATTCTTTTAATAATTGGTTTAGCCACTCACCCTCCTTTACACCCGCAAATTCAGAAATCCATTCTTGTGTCATTCATTCTCTATTTTATACGAAATTACTATTTATCCTCAATCATTGAATGAGAGAATTAAAATTGAACTATTTTCATCTAAAAATCGAATTCAAATACGCCTCAAAATCAACAAATCGAAACAGATTGTTGCCACGGCTTCGATTGACCTTCACAACAACGTTTTCTTTGTGAATAATCTCATAACTAAAAATAGGTTTACGAAACTTATTGTTTGTCAGTTTCCCTACAACTCCAAATCGTAAATCATAAAAAATAACTGTATCTTTTTTTGTTTCCAGGTTGTAATAATTATTTGAAATTCGTTTGAGCGTTTCAGAATAATTAGTGCCTTTCCAGATTAACGAATCTAGTTTTGACTGATTTTTTGGAATAATATCAATTTCTTTGGATTGAAAAGGCTTAAATATTGATTTGTAGCCCAAATAGTAGTTTGTTTCGTCTTCACACAATATCATCCAATAAAAACTTGTTAATGGCATAGGTGTAACAATCTCATTTTTAACAGTATAACTTGTTTTACTAAAATAATTTGTTGAATTATATAAAATGAATAATTTAACTGCAACACCCCAAATTAAATACAAGAAGGAGTAATATATTCCAAATAAATTGATTTTTGATCGCCATTTGTTGGATGGCTTCAAAAAAAGTACGATTAATAAACAAATTCCAAATGGAATTGTGTAAAGTGGATCAACCACAAAAACGGTATTGAAGGATATTCGGTAATCTAATGGCCAAAAAAATTGTGTTCCATAATTTGTAAACATGTCCAAGATGGGATGTGTAACGATCGAAAAGAAAAAAAGCCTAAGCCATATTTGAAATGAAAATTTTTGTTTGTAAACGCGATGGATTACAAAAGCAATCATTGGACTGAAAATAATGGCAAAGAGAAGTGAATGAGAAAAACCACGATGAACCAATGTAGCATCAATTGGGTGATATAAAAATCCTATGAAAACGTCTAAGTCAGGAATGGTTCCAGCAATTGCACCCCATAGCGGCGCTTTATTTCCTAACTTTTTTCCACTAACAACCTCAGCAACAGCTGCTCCAAGGATAATTTGAGTTAATGAATCCATTTTTTTTCAATCTAATAAATCTGGTCTTCGTTCTCTAGTTCGTTTTAATGCTTCCTCTTCTCTCCACTTTTCTATTGCAGGCAGATTTCCCGACAAAAGTATTTCAGGCACTTTCCAACCATTAAATTCTGGAGGACGAGTGTAGACCGGAGGAGAAAGTAAATTATCTTGAAAACTATCAGTCAAGGCTGATGTTTCGTTGTTTAAAACTCCTGGGATGAGTCGCACAAGGGCGTCAGTTAAAACAGCAGCAGCAAGTTCCCCACCAGATAAAACATATGAACCAATTGATATTTCTCGGGTAATAAAATGTTTTCTTATTCGCTCATCTACTCCTTTGTAATGCCCACAGAGTATCATAATATTTTTTTTCAGAGACAATGAATTGCAATCAGCTTGGTCTAAAACTTTTCCGTCCGGAGTCATATAAATTACATCATCATAGTCACGTTCAGATTTAAGTTTACCAATTAACGAGGCTATAGGCTCAATCGACAAAACCATACCTGCCCCTCCACCATATTGGTAGTCATCTACATTTTTATGTTTGTCAGTTGAATAATCACGAATGTTATGAATATAAATTGAGACACATCCTTTGTCCTTGGCACGTTGCATAATTGAAGCGGAAAAAGGACTCTCCAATAGTTGAGGCAAAACGGTAAGAATATCAATTCTCATTAAGCAAAGATATTTATAAAAAGAATTGAATAGAAAGAAAATAAAAAGTCTGGGTCATACTAGACCAGACTTTTCACTTATTTTTGAAATCTTAAAGTTTAATTATCGTTCCGTTGTATTCACTCGACTCTCCTTCCAATGGATTTTCTAATTTAACCTGCCAAATAAAATAACCGGATTTTACAATTTGACCGGAGCGCATATCAGTTCCGTTCCAAGGTAGGGTGGCATCGGAAGTTTGATAGACGATTCCTCCGTCTTTTAAATCTTGAATTATCATAGTAAATTGAACATCTCGTTGGGTTAAGGCAAAAGGGATGAATGTTTGCCGCTTCGGTTCGAAAGAAGTTGGTTCAAAAGTATTTGCAGCAAGTAAATTATAGTTCTCCTCAATTTCAACCACCTGATTGGCCTCGGCTCTGCATTCATTACCATTTGAAATTGCTGAAATTGAATATAAACCGGCTTTAAAAGGGTTGATTTCAATTTCATTTGAATTTGAGTTGACAAGTTTATTATTACACAACCATATTAATCCAGAATGGTTATTTGAAACTGCTTTAATGGTTGGAACACCTTTAATGTATGTAATGTTAGATTCAACTTCCAAATCGGGTTGTTCCGCAGACTTTATCTCAAATGATCCCAGGATAGTCGTTTCAGATTTAATGGTATAAATTCCAGCAGACGAAGCGTTAAAAGACAAACTACTATTAGGCGCAATGGAATCTACAATAACATCTCCAGTGTTTTGCCTTACTATAGATACTGGGAAGCCATTTTTATTTTCTAAAGTTTGAACTTCGCCAATGCACAAATCTTTACAAACGATTAAAAAAGTTTGAACTTCAATTTCTTCATTGGTGTTTTTATTATCAAGTTCAGAAACTTCTTGGTTAACTTGAATTTTTTTATCCGATTGGTGTCTTACAGTTTTGTCTTGAATAGTAGTATTACTCGTAATCGGTTGAAAATTTGTAGGATTCGTTTCATTGTAATCCTTTTCAGTTTCTTTATTATCAGGTACAGCACCAACTATTTTTTTATTTTGGCTGTCTATAATTCGCTTATTATTTTTTTCTTCAATTAATTTCTTAACATCATTTTTTTGTTCATCCGACTGAGAAATTATTTTAACAGGTTGAGTTGTTTTTTCACTGGACTTAAAAATGAAATAAGAAGCTACAGCAATTACGGTAATTGATGCACCTCCGAAAAACCAACGATTGAAGTTTGAAGGTTTTACTATTGGTGATTGTTGATCAAGTAATTTACTCATTGAATCCCAAGCACTGGAATCATAGGGAAGCTCTTGATTCTCGAGAAGATCTTTAAATGTTTGTTCTAATTTGTCTTTCATATCAAAAGTGTGAACTATATTTTTTCTTCAATATTTTTTGTAAATTCATTTTAGCTTTTGCTAAGTTGGATTTTGATGTACCCTCATTAATTCCTAACAATTCAGCTATTTCCTTGTGTGAATAATTTTCAATAACAAACAAGTTGAAAACTGCTCTGTACGATGGAGATAATTGTTCAATAGCTTTCATTGCTGCTTCTGCTTTTAACTCTGTAAAATCCCATTCCTCTTCAAGAATTAAATTTTCAGATAATTCCTGCCTAAATACATTATCATCATCAGTTTGAAAAATGTTTTTTTTCGATTTTCTTATAAAGTCTATCGACGTGTTGGCAACAATTCTCCTTACCCAACCCTCAAAAGAACCCTTGAAATCAAATACTGCAATTTTATCGAAGACTTTAATAAAGCTCTCTTGCAGTGCCTCCTGAGCGGTATCATTATCGCTAATATATCTCTTTACGACAGCTAACATTTTTCCGTAAAATAACCTAAATAATTGTTCTTGAGACCTTCTATCATTTCTTACACAGCCATCAATTATATGTCTTAATTGTTCAATTTTATCCAAGTCTACAGTATTAAAACGCCAACACATCCGTGCGGTTGCCTCATTCCACAATTTTTTTCCAAATTAAGTGATATTTTATGAAAAGTAGTAATTTCGTATTCTTAAAAAATAATTTACACATCACAAAATATGAAAGTAACCGTTGTAGGAGCCGGAAATGTTGGTGCTACTTGCGCAGATGTTTTGGCACAGAGAGAAATTGCGAATGAAATTGTATTACTGGATATTAAAGAGGGTTTTGCAGAGGGAAAAGCTCTGGATATTTGGCAGACCTCTCCAATAAATATCTACGATTCAAGAACTATTGGATCGACAAATGATTATTCAAAAACAGCAAATTCTGACGTGGTCGTTATTACATCTGGATTACCACGAAAACCGGGTATGTCGCGTGATGACTTGATAGCAACAAATGCGGGGATTGTAAAAAGCGTTACTGAGAGTGTTATGAGATATTCTCCAAATGCTATTTTGATCATTGTTTCGAATCCGTTGGATGTAATGACTTATTGCTCTTATTTAACTGCAAAAGTTGACTCAAAAAAGATTTTTGGAATGGCAGGTGTTTTAGATACAGCCAGATACAGAGCATTCTTGGCTACTGAATTAAACGTTTCTCCCAAAGATATTCAGGCTGTGTTGATGGGGGGGCACGGAGATACCATGGTACCGCTTCCAAGGTATACGACCGTTGCTGGTATTCCTGTTACTGAATTAATCGAAAAAAATAAATTAGATGCAATCATCGAGCGTGCTAAATTTGGTGGGGGAGAAATGGTTAAGTTACTTGGTACCTCGGCATGGTATGCCCCCGGGGCAGCTGCGGCACAAATGGTTGAAGCAGTAGTTCGTGATCAAAGAAGAATATTTCCAGTTTGCGCATGGCTAGAAGGTGAATATGGATTAAGTAATATTTATCTTGGAGTTCCTGTTATTCTCGGTAAAAACGGAATTGAAAAGATTATTGAGTTAGACCTTACCGACGAAGAAAAAGCCTTGTTATACGAATCCGCAGATGCAGTGAAAGGCGTTATGAATGTACTTGATAATATGAATTTAATTGTCTAACAAAATGCGATGTTCTTGCAAGCTGTCTTTTTAGACAGCTTTTTTTATTTAAAAAATATTTTATCCAAAGTGCATCAATTCGTTAAAAATATTAACCTATTTATTATATACGTAATTGTTATTATCCCAACCGGCTGTAGCGATAACAATACGAAAAATCAACTAATTGCGGCAGAATCAATAGTTACTCATTCTAAATATCTTAAAATCAATGAAACGGGGGATGGAGTCTTGATTAAGATTACACATCCAACTGTAAAAAATAAAATTTACAACTATTTTGTAGCCAAAAACAAAGAGAAAAAAACGCCCAACGGATATTTACGAATTGACAGGGAGAATGTGAGTTTCTTGATTTTTTCAACAACTCATGTTGGCATGTTGGAAAAATTAAATCAAGTTTCAAAAATAAAGGGAACTTGCTCAAAAGAACTTATACATTCATCCTCAATCCTCAAAAAAATTGACAATGGCTCCATTCAAAGCTTTGAGGATGAAGGATTGGCTTCACTTGAAAAAATAATAAAGCTAAAGCCGAGGATAATCGTTTACAGCGGTTCCTCCTCCGAATTCAATAAAGCATCATTACTAGAAAAAATGAATATTTTTACCATTCCAAATTTTGATTGGAAGGAAACCCACCCCCTCGGAAAAGCAGAATGGATTTTATTTTTTGGTTATCTAACTGGTTCAGAAAATCTAGCAAAGCAACATCTAAAAAGGGTAAAAGATAATTATTTCAGTTTAGTTGAAAAAGTGAAAGGTCTGAAAACATCACCATCGGTTTTAATGGGAAGCAAAATTGGAGATTTCTGGTATGGGCCAGCTGGAGAAAGCTATGGGGCAAAATTATTGAACGATGCAAAGGCAAATTATGTCTATAAAAAAACACGTGGGACCGCGAGTGTTGAATACTCAATGGAAAAAGTTTTTTCTGAAGCAAAAAATGTTGAATTTTGGATTAATCCTGGATTTTCTTCATTAAAATTGTTGGAAATGAATAATCCGAAAGCAAAGTTCTTCAACTCTTTTCAGAATAAAAAAATTTATTGTTACTCAAATAACCAAAATAAATATTGGGAATTAAATGGTGTACAGCCTGATTGGATTTTATCAGATTTAATTCAAATATTTCATCCAAATCTAAAATTAGAGAACCCAATGTATTTCTATAAAGCAGTTGAATAATTTAAAATCTCATAGTATTTATTTTGTCCTCCTCAGTGTTGGTTTATTGATGTTGCTGTGGATTAATATCTTTTCGGGGCAAATTTCAATTAGTTCATCTGATCTGATATCCTCCATCTTATCCTTTGATGAAAATAATACAATTCACATTTTGATTCGTGAATTTAGAATACCAAGAATGTTTATGTCTTTACTCGCAGGAAGCTCACTAGCAGTTTGTGGATTGCTTTTACAAACTTTATTGAACAATCCTCTTGCTGGGCCTTATGTATTAGGAATTAATTCAGGCGCTTCATTATTTGTAGCACTTACTCTTTTGACAGGTATTTCATTTTTCTCAAGCGATTTGGGAATTATTTCAGCAGGGATTTTAGGATCTTTATTTATTGGAATTATTATTTTGCTATGTTCTTTTTCCGTTAAAACAAATATATCCCTTCTCTTAATCGGTTTGATGATTTCAAGTTTTATAAGTGCTTTAATTTCTGTTCTACAATCAAGTTCAAGTGCGGATCAATTAAAAAGATTTGTAATATGGTCGATGGGTAGTTTGCAACAAGTTTCATTTGCTCAACTTCCATTAATTACAGTTTCAATTCTTTTTTCACTTCTTTCAGTGCTTTTGGTTATAAAACCGCTAAATGCGCTTGTTCTTGGCGAGGTCTCAGCAAAAAATTTAGGAGTTAATATTAAAAAAGTTAGATTATTAATTATAATTATTACTGCAATTTTAGCTGGAATCATCACTGCTTTTTGTGGCCCAATTGCCTTTATAGGTTTGGCTATTCCGAATATTTCTCGAATAATCTTCAAAACGCAGAATCACCTTATCTTGGTAAGTGGAAACCTACTACTCGGTGGAGTATTTTTGGTTTTAAGTGATTGTATTATTCAATGGATTGAACCATGGTATATTATACCTATCAATGCATTCACATCTATTTTGGGTGCTCCGTTCGTTATTTATTTACTTTTTAAAAAAATTGTTTGATTAATTTTCAACATAGCTCTTTTGGTTATGATACCATATTAGTGGAAGCAAACTTTTGTTTATCTCGAGGCTTTGTACATTTTTTAGTTGGTAAAAATGGAATTGGAAAGACTACGTTTTTACAAACCCTTGCAGGAAATATTCCGTTATTTTCTGGAGAACTACTAATTGATGGAAAGAATATAAAGCAAATGACCTTAAACGAAAAATCTCATGGCATAGCTTTTATTGAAACGCGCTTTCCACTGGTAAACTTTATGTCTGCATTTGAATTTGTTTCATTGGGAAGATTTCCTCATACTGGTCGACTAGGTAGAATGACTAATATGGATATTGAAAAAATTAATTCTTCATTCTCATTGTTAAAAATTGAACAACTGAAAAACAAACGCACCACCGAAATCAGTGATGGAGAAAGACAATTGCTTTTAATTGCCAAAGCTTTGGTTCAAGAAACTGATCTTATTCTTTTGGATGAGCCTATGGCCTTTCTTGACTATTCAAATAAAAGAATTCTTATTGATGTTTTAGTTCAAATTAGTACTGAATTTAATAAATGTATAATACTTTCATCTCATGATATTGAAGTTTGTTCAGAATTTAATATGCCGTTTTTGCTTGCTTTGAATGGGAAAATTGAGCTCTATCAAAAAATAAGTAAAAATGATCTTATGAAAAAATTAGGGTAACGTAGAAAGTGCTTATCCAAAAAAATCATTCAAGGTATACTATGTTCCTCTAAGTTCTCAGTCAAACAAATATTCGATGAATAAAATTATATTCATTCAAAATCTCAACCAACGTAAAATTACTACTCGCCAAAAAATCTCTCACGTATAGCATGATATACTGTATTCGGAATTC
Organism: Bacteroidota bacterium; assembly: GCA_016868915.1. Classification (GTDB taxonomy): domain Bacteria; phylum Bacteroidota; class Bacteroidia; order Flavobacteriales_D; family Crocinitomicaceae; genus UBA952. The sequence continues at coordinate 11,850 of VGFL01000045.1, forward strand.
TAGCTTGAATTTGCGCCTTCAGTCGTTTAATGTGCATGTTTACGTGTGAAATATTCAGTTTTTCTGAAATATATTTACTTTTTTTATCATAATAATACTTCATTTTAAGCATCAAAACGTCACGTTTAGAAATATGTGCAAAAATTACATTCAATACTTTCTCAAACTCCTCTTGTGTTAACTCGATATTTTCTGAAACTTCCTCCTTGAAAGCACTCGAAATAGTTTCCCATTGGTAGTCACTCAACTGAGAAATAGTTTTACCATGAATATTACGTTGAGCATTTTCTTTCCTAAAATCCGAAATTAAAAAATTATCCACCACATGAATAACCCAAGAACTTGAAGAAAAAGCATCTGGATTTTTGTGGAATTCAGAAGGGATTTTTTGATAAAGGTGAAGACAAAATTCTTGAAATAAATCCTTGGCTTCCTCTTTTTGCTTAAATTTTAAAATTCGACTGTAAATGAGTCTGTCGTATCGGTTTAGAAATTCTTCGCAAATTGTTTGTTGAACAATTATATCCATCTAAACTCAGCAAGCGGATGTTGTTTGACCTAAGATTTGTTTCAATCCGCTTACCTGGTGCTCCAAACTGAGAATATTATCAGATTCATAGTAATATAAAATATTGTCTATTGCACTCGCCTGATTAAAATGATTTTCAATTAAAAATGTTTTTACATTATGCTTTTTTAGAATATATACAACTCGTGAAATTTCTTTACGTAAATTCTCAAATTCCATAGCAGCAGGGTAAAGTAAAATTACCGAGATAGTGTTTACACTATTCAATACTTTTTTAACTTTCACATCGTTTGGATTTTCATTTAAAATGGCAAAAATAGATGCCTGGAATAGCAATTCAAATGGATCACCTATTATCAAGGTATCAACACTATCATTTAAAAAATGATCACGACTAAAATTTAAGGCGATAGATAAATTATCTAATTCATATTCTCCATTAAAAACGCATGGAGTTCCATTTAAAATAAGTTTAGAACTTTCACCTTTAAACGCCAAACCTCTTTGATATTCAACAGATTTAAGATCATAATCATTCATGGTCTCTGCAGGGATATCATTCCGAATTTTATTTGCGTGATTACCAATAAAAAGAATCGAGGGAGTAGAATTTTTCATGCACTTATTTTTTTTGCTTTAAAATACGCAAATAATGTCTAAAAGTAACAAAAAAAAGAAAAATGCGGGTAAAAATTTTTATAGAATAAATAAACAAAAAGTAGATTTAGTAAATTTGAAGAAATTAAAAATTTTGAACCGATGAAAAATAGTTTGTTAATTCTCACAATTCTTGTGACCCTAGCATGCGGCGGTAAATCATCTGTAGCAGTCGACGAAGGTAAGAAAACGGTGACAGGAAATGCTTCTGATGACTTGAGTAAGACAACTATGAAATTTGATAACGACGAAATTGATCTCGGGAATGTACAAAAAGGTTCGAAGACAAAAGCTATTTTTACAGTTACAAATACCGGTAAAAATCCATTAAAAATTACAGATGTTAAACCAAGTTGCGGATGCACAACTGCAAGTAAGCCCGAAAATCCAATTCTTCCGGGAAAATCAGAAAAAATCGAAATTTATTTCGAGCCTAATTCAGAACAGGTAAAAGAACAAATTAAGTCAGTTACAGTCATTGCCAATACGGACCCTCCTGTTGTAGTTCTAAAATTTAAGGCTTACGTTTTGCCAAATTAAATAAATTACCCATCAAAGCGTTATCCTTACGTGATCAAAATTATCTATAGCATCTTGTTAGCCATTTTAGTTACTGGATCGATGGTTTCATGTAAAAAAAATAATCTTTTATCAAAGAAAAATTTGGAGTTTTCGGTTGACACCCTTGTTTTTGATACCATTTTTACTACGATTGGCTCAACAACCAAATCTTTCAAAATCTATAATAAGGAAAGTAAAACCGTTCAAATTGATCAAATTGAATTGATGGGTGGTCAAAACTCTCCGTTTCGAATGAACGTTGATGGCAACAAAAGTACGTCGTTATCAGATATCAGAATTGAAGGTAAAGACAGTTTGTTTGTTTTTGTTGAAGTGACATTAGACATAAATAGTCAACTTTTACCGATGATTGTTGAAGACTCAATTCGCTTTCGGACAAATGGTAAAGACCAATACGTCAAATTAGCTGTTTGGGGACAAGACATGTATTTTCATTATTCAAATTTTCAAGAAGAAATCTTTGATTTAAATGAAGGAATTTGGCCAAATGATAAACCTCACGTTATTTATGGGGCAGCCATAGTGGATTCAGCAAAATCGTTGACCATTCAAGCAGGAACAAAAGTTTATCTTCATAAAAACTCCGTTTTTTTCGTTTACAAATCAACTTTAAATATTCAAGGAACTCTCGGAAACGAAGTTATTTTTCAAGGTGATCGATTGGAACAAGATTATCAAGATGTATCCGGTCAATATTATGGAATATATTTTCAAGAAGCGCTGCCAAGTACAATTGATTACGCGATAATTAAAAATGGAACATCCGGCGTTCATCTGTTTTCGGATGATCCTTCAAACAATGGATATACGCTAACAATGACAAATACGATTATTCAAAATCAAGCACGCTATGGTGTTTTTATTTACTCGGGGGCTAAAGTAAAAGCTGAAAATTGCATTATTTCTAACAACGGAACACACGCTCTTTTAGTTTTGGAAGGCGGTGACTTCAATTTTAATCATTGTAATTTGTTGGGGTTTGGTCCATCCCAAAATCCTGCAGTCGGAATAAGTAATTATTTCACAAATTACCAAACTGCCACTACCAATGTAGGCTCTATCAATGAAGGTACTTTACACAATTGTATACTTTCGGGAAATCTTTCAACTGAATTAGCAATTGATACCATTCAAATGTCAGGTATTAGCTTAAATTTTAATTTTAAAAATTGTTTAATTAAGTCTGAGATTGAACAATCCGATACATTTTACCAATCGATTTTTTGGAATAATAACCCTTTATTTGAAGATCCTACCCTCTATAATTTTTCATTTTTCCCTTCCTCGATTTTGAATAATAATGGATTTGCAACATCCGTTGTAACTGATATTTTTGGTAACCCACGTAATAATCCGCCGGATATTGGCGCAATTGAACTAAACTGATGAAAAAATATTTTTTTATAGGATTAATCTTATCACTAACCATTTCATGTAAAACAAAAAATTCGGCTGATATATCAAATGGTGAATCTATCCGACAAAACCTCCCTCCTATTCCAAAATCAATTGTTTTGTTCGGAGAAAAAGTATCTCTTGAAGATGATGACATTATCGAGCGTTTAGATCGAGAAATTATGGCAAATACTTATTTTCATAGTCAAACTATTTTGAATATAAAACGTGCAGCACGGTACTTTCCTGAAATAGAGCAAATTCTCAAAGAACAAAATTTGCCGAATGATTTTAAATATTTACCTATCATTGAAAGTAATTTAGCCAATGTTACATCACCAGCCGGAGCAAAAGGATATTGGCAATTTATGACCGAAACAGGTCGGGAATACAAACTAATTATCGATGACGAAGTGGATGAGCGCTACAATATGACAAAAGCTACTCTAGCTGCTTGTAATTATTTGAAAAATGCGAAAGATTCCGTTGGAACTTGGATGTTGGCAACCGCAGCCTATAATCGAGGAATTGGCGGACTCAAGTCAGATATGAAATGGCAGGAAGCAACTCATTATTTTGACATGGATATGAATCTAGAAACATCTCGATATTTACTTCGATTTATAGCGATTAAGTTAATCATGGAAAATCCAGAAAAATACGGATTTGACATGAAAAAAATAGAGCTATATAAACCTTTCCAAACAGAATCTGTTAGTGTTACAGCGCCAATCGATAACTTGGCTCTGTGGGCAAAAGAAAAGGGGATTAATTACAAAATTCTAGTTAAATTGAATCCTTGGATCATAGGAAATAAGTTGACAAAAAATTTAGGTTCGTTTACGCTACTTTTGCCTGCAAAAAATGTGAAATTGAAACCATATGCAGCCTATAATTGAAGATCAATCGACTACTTCTGAATTAGACCAAATAGAGGTCTTTGGTGCAAGAGAACACAATCTTCAAAATATCGATGTTTCAATCCCAAGAAATAAATTGGTCGTTTTTACCGGGCTTAGTGGCAGTGGAAAATCTTCTTTAGCTTTTGATACCATATTCGCAGAGGGACAGCGAAGGTATTTGGAAACTTTTTCGGCGTATGCAAGACAATTTTTAGGTGGATTAGAACGTCCCGATGTAGATAAAATTGAAGGGTTAAGTCCCGTGATTTCCATCGAACAAAAAACAGTTTCTCGATCCCCGCGATCGACAGTTGGAACAATAACCGAAATTTACGATTTCTTGCGTCTGTTGTATGCTCGCGCTGGAACTGCCTTTTCCTATGAAACGAATGAGGAAATGGTCAAATATTCAGACGAACAAATTGTTGATTTAATTATAGAATCATACGAAGGCAAAAAGGTTGTTTTTCTGGCTCCTAAGGTAAAGGGTCGCAAAGGGCATTACCGCGAATTATTTGATCAGATTCAACGGCAAGGATTCACAAAAGTTCGAGTGGATGGTGTTTTACAAGAAATCACCAAAGGAATGAAACTGGATCGTTACAAAATTCACGACATCGAAATGGTAGTTGATCGTTTACTGATCGACGGAAAATACCGAAAAAGAATTTATGAGTCCGTGGTGACAACCATGAAGCACGGTAGTAAGGCCATGATGATTATGGATTTTGAAAGCGAAAAAGTACGTCATTTCAGTCGTAGTTTGATGTGTCCAACAAGTGGAATAAGCTACCCGGATCCTGAACCGAATTTATTTTCATTCAATTCTCCTTATGGCGCCTGCCCTACGTGTAGTGGTTTGGGTGAAGTCACAGAAGCTGATATGGAAAAAATTATTCCGAATACTTCGCTTTCAGTAAAACAAGGTGCACTTGCGCCATTGGGCGAATATAAGAGATCATGGATTTTTGATAAAATAGATTCCTTCCTTCAATTTCACAATTATTCAATGAATACGCCACTTTCAGATATTTCGGAAGATGTTTTGCGCGTTTTGTTGTATGGGAATGAGGATATGGAACATAGAGGAAAAGCGCCTGTTTTCAAATACGAAGGATTAATCAATTTCATTACGCGCCATTCCGAAGAAAGCTCTGCGGGGGTTCAACGTTGGGCGCAAAGTTTTATGAATAAAAAATTATGTCCGGAATGTTTGGGTACAAGATTAAGAAAAGAAGCACATTTTATTCGAATTGGGAATAAGCATATCGGTGAGTTAGCTGCTATGGATTTAAGCGAATTAGCAGAATGGTTCAAAACTATTGAAACCCATTTCACAAACGCTCAATTGCAAATAGCAACCGAAATTTTAAAAGAAATTCGCTCTCGCTTATCGTTTATGTTAGACGTTGGCTTGAATTATTTAACGCTGCATCGCTCTGCCAGGAGTTTATCAGGAGGAGAAGCGCAACGCATTCGTTTAGCAACGCAAATTGGTAGTGAATTATTGAATGTAATTTATGTTTTAGACGAGCCTTCAATTGGCTTGCATCAACGCGACAATCAACGACTCATACGCTCTTTAAAAAAATTGCGTGATACCGGAAATTCAGTAATTGTGGTAGAACATGACAAGGAAATGATTGAATCGGCGGATTGGGTGGTAGAAATTGGTCCAAAAGCAGGGAAACACGGCGGAAAAATCATTCAAATAGCTAAACCTCATTTACTCAACGACGCAGATTCAACAACCGCTGCTTATTTGCGTGGAACAAAGTCTATTGAAATACCTAAAAAACGCCGAAAAGGAAATGGGAATTTCATTGAATTAAAAGGTGCAACCGGACATAACTTGAAAAATGTCGATATCAAGATTCCACTAGGGACATTCACTTGTATAACAGGAGTTTCAGGAAGTGGAAAATCATCTTTGATAACGAATACACTGTTCCCAATTCTCATGCAATACGTGTATGATAGCGTAAAAAAACCGTTGGAATATAAATCCGTTCATGGATTGGAGCACATTGACAAAGTAATTGAAATTGATCAAAGTCCAATTGGAAGAACCCCACGTTCCAATCCAGCGACTTACACCAAAGTTTTTGATGAAATACGATCGTTGTTTGCCTCTTTACCAGAAGCGCAGATTCGGGGATACAAACCAGGACGATTTTCTTTTAACGTAGCCGGTGGAAAGTGCGAAACCTGCAATGGTGGCGGATTAAAACAAATCGAGATGAATTTCCTACCGGATGTTTATGTGGAATGCGATACCTGCCAGGGGAAACGCTACAATCGTGAAACCTTAGAAGTTCGTTTTAAAGGAAAGTCAATTTCGGATGTGTTAAATATGACTGTGGAAGAGGCGGTTCCTTTTTTCGAATCTATTCCGAAAATTTTGCGCGTTTTACAAACACTTTATTCGGTAGGATTAGGATATATCACGCTTGGACAACCTTCAACAACATTATCAGGTGGTGAGGCTCAGCGTATTAAACTAGCTTCAGAATTAGCAAAAAAAAGTACTGGTAAAACCATTTATTTATTGGATGAACCGTCAACTGGGTTGCATTTTGAGGACATCAGAATGTTGTTGGATGTCTTGCAACGTTTAGTTGAAGAAGGAAATACAGTTCTAGTAATTGAACATAATTTGGATTTAGTTAAAGTAGCAGATCATGTAATAGATCTCGGACCAGAAGGTGGTAAGTTTGGTGGAGAAATTATTGCCAAAGGAACACCAGAGGAGTTAGTGAAGAAATATAATGGGGTTTCTCATACAGCCATTTATTTAGGACAAGAACTAAAGTCATAATAATTGCATCGTACCTTCACTCGTTTTGTTTTTTGTTATCTTTCCATTTCGTTCAACTATTGTGATATTCAAAAAACTTAACACGTAGTGCTGTAATCGTTAATAAATAGTTCACAAATCATTCTTTTTTTTCTAAACTGAGTTAATTTTTTTCTTTCATTTGTAGTTGAATTTAAAATTTCAATTATGAAAAAGATTACATTTTTACTTTTTAGTTTTTCATTTTCTTTTGCTCAAGGGCAACAGCTTGGAAACAGCGATATGGAACTTTGGGAAAATGTCGGTCAGGCAACCGAAGAACCCGATAACTGGAATAGCTTCAGAACAGCCCAGGGTCCGTTGACGGCTTTTGCCTCACAACAAATACAGAGATCAACATTGGTAAGAA
>VGFL01000046.1 GCA_016868915.1 Bacteroidota bacterium
ATTTGTCTTTTGGATCATCACTTTTCCAGTAACGACGACGACACAAGCGTACATACCAGTTCGAAAGTTGGTCATTTACAAAATCTTGAATTGCTCTTCCTGCTTTGGTTGGTTCGTAGCTCGCGTAAGCCTCATCTACTTCAGCAATTAACGAATGTAGTTTTGATAAAATCCAACGATCAATTTCAGGTCTATCAGCCAATGGAACATCCGGTTCAGAATACGTAAACCCATCAATATTGGCATACAGTGAGAAAAATGAATAGGTATTGTAAAGTGTTCCAAAAAATTTGCGTTGAACTTCCGAAATTCCATCCAAATCAAACTTCAAATTATCCCAAGGTTGCGCATTAGTTATCATATACCAGCGTGTCGCATCAGGACCGTATTTTGTTAATGTTGTGAACGGATCGATGGCATTCCCCAATCTTTTTGACATTTTTTGTCCGTTCTTATCTAAAACAAGTCCATTGGAAACCACATTTTTATAGGCCACCGAATCAAAAACCATCGTTGCGATTGCGTGCAGCGTGTAAAACCATCCGCGTGTTTGATCAACCCCTTCGGCAATAAAATCAGCGGGATAACCCTCTCGGTTGTCTATTAATTCTTTATTTTCAAACGGATAATGCCATTGAGCGTAAGGCATGGCGCCGGAATCAAACCAAACATCTATCAAATCCGCTTCTCGTTTCATGGGTTTTCCTGAAGGAGAAACTAGTGTAATTTGATCTACGATGTGTTTGTGCAAATCAATTCCTTGGTAATTTTCATCAGACATATTTCCAATCTCATATCCCGAAAAAGGATTGGATTGCATGAATCCTACTTGAACAGATTTCTCACATTCATTTTTCAGATGTTCAACCGATGAAATACAAACGCATTCATCTCCCTCGACCGTTGACCAAATTGGAATGGGAATACCCCAATAACGTGAACGAGATAAATTCCAATCGTTGGCATTTTCCAACCATTTTCCAAAGCGACCTATACCGGTAGATTCTGGTTTCCAATTGATGGTGTTATTCAATTCCACCATCCGATCTTTTTTATCCGTTACTCGAATAAACCAAGAATCTAATGGGTAATACAAAACCGGTTTATCTGTTCTCCAGCAATGCGGGTAGTTATGTTCGTATTTCTCGACCTTAAATGCTTTATTTTCTTCTTTGAGTTTAATCGCAATTTGAACATCAACTGATTTTTCGGGAGCTAATCCATCGTCGTAATATTCGTTTTTCACATACATCCCCGCGAAATCGGTTACCTCAGATCTAAATTTTCCTTGCAAATCAACAAGAGGAACGAGATTTCCTTTTTCATCGTGAACCAGCATAGGAGGTACTCCTGCATCCGCTGCAACCTTAGCATCATCCGCACCAAAGGTAGGTGCAGTATGAACGATTCCTGTACCGTCCTCGGTAGTAACAAAATCCCCAGAGATTATTTGGAATGCACTTTCAGCATTTTCCGCCGGCAAGCAATACGGCAAAAGCTGCTCATATTTAATACCAACCAATTCTTTTCCTAAACACGTTCCCGCGATGTAGAATGGAATCGTTTTATCTCCCACTTTGTAATTTGAAAGTTCATCTGCTGATTCAATAGCTTGAAATCCTTTTCCGAATTGGTATCCAACAAGATTTTTGGCTAAAATCACATTGATTGGCTCAAAGGTATATTGATTGAAAGTCGAAACCAAAGCATATTCGATGTTAGATCCAACGGTTAATGCTGTATTGGAAGGAAGCGTCCATGGGGTTGTTGTCCAGGCGAGGAAATAGGTATTTACCTTCTCCCCTTGAGGGAAGATTGAGAGTGGTGAATTTGTGTTCATCCCCGTTGATCCCCGTTGACTTCGTCGGATGCTCTGCAACTCAAAGGGGGAAAAGCCTCCAGAAATCATTTTGAACATCGCCACCACCGTTGTATCTTTCACATCTTTATAGCAACCCGGCTGGTTCAATTCGTGAGATGAAAGTCCCGTTCCTGCTTTCGGAGAATACGGTTGAATTGTATATCCTTTGTACAATAATCCTTTCTCGAATAATTGACCTAACAACCACCAAACGGATTCCATATATTTAGGTTCGTAAGTAACATACGGATTCTCCATATCCACCCAATACCCCATTTTTTCGGTTAAATCATTCCAAATATCGGTGTAACGCATGACGGCCTTTTTACACGCTTCATTGTATTCGTCTACTGTAATTTTGGAACCAATATCTTCTTTTGTTATTCCAAGTTCTTTCTCAACACCAAGTTCTACCGGTAAACCATGTGTATCCCAGCCTGCTTTACGTTTTACTTGAAAACCTTTTAAGGTTTTATAGCGACAAAAAATATCTTTTATGGATCGTGCCATAACATGATGAATACCTGGTAGTCCATTGGCTGACGGTGGACCTTCAAAGAAAACAAATAATGGATTCCCTTCGCGCGTCGAAATAGATTTTTCAAAAACGGACTCTTTTTTCCATCTCTCCAGGACAACTCGAGCTACATTTGCCAAACTAAGTCCTCTATATTCCGTATATTTTGATAACATATTTCTAAAAATCAAATTGGAAAACAAAGGTACTTATTTCAAAAATAAGTTCACAGAAAAATATTTTCTCCTTTTACTTGAATAAATTAATAATTTCTATATCTTTGCACTCCCATTTTATGGGTTAATGAAACTATTATGAAAAGAACATTTCAACCATCAGTAAGAAAAAGAAGAAATAAGCACGGTTTCAGAAGTAGAATGGCAACTAAAAATGGTAGAAGAGTTCTTGCAGCCAGAAGAAGAAAAGGACGCAAGAAACTTACTGTTTCAGATGAACCAATGCACAAAAGATAATTCTTAATCACATAAGTAGAAGAAGTCGTCATTTCTGACGACTTTTTTTATTCCATTTTTTCTGCTGTAGAATTTTCAAAATACGTTTCGAAGGTAATAGGTTCTTTCGATGATTTATTAAAAAATGATTTATTCTGAATAGTAGATAAATCAACTATTGTAGTTCCTGAATAATAGTACATCAAGATCTGTTGATAAGTGAATTTTGATTTTGCCATTTTCATCGCTCCTTCTTGACAAAGTCCAACACCATGCCCATATCCTTTGCCTTTTAATAATACAAATTCCCCTTCGTCAAAACAGGAAAAATAGGTTGATTTCAAATTAAATTCATCGCGAATATCTCTTAAGGGAATTCCATATTTTGGACTAATAAAAAAAGCTTTTCGATTTTCTTGTTTAAAATTGAATTGTTCAAAGGCAAAAAAAGAATCAGATTCTGAAATAAAATATTTTTCTTTAAAAAATAATTCCCATTTCGCTTTTGAAATCCTCTTTTCCCAATTTGCTTGCTTTGCATGAATACAAAAGGTGTCTATTACAGGGGATAAATACGGAAGTGATTCATTCCAAACATAATCTGCAGAAGAGGTTTGACCACCGCAATTAGCATGATAAAAACCTTCGACAAGTGAACTATCCCCATGACTGAGAACCTCTTGTTTTGTTTCAGCAACCGCTTGAAGAATTGTATTTGAAAATCGCCATTTATTGAGATATGCTTGGCAGTGAACACGATCGCATAAATCATATCCAGCCTTTTCATGGCGGCTTAAATTTTTTAAGGCATATGTCCTACTAAGAACTGCCTGGGCCTTATAATATTCCAAATGATGACCTACCCCACCCTCTGATTCTACAACACCAGCGATATAGTCTTCTAAATTGACAACATTGACAATAGAAAGTCCATTTTTATTACGCGTGATTTCAAAATCACCCACGTATTTTCGCGGCTTGATTTCAGTATTCTTTTGCGTTAAAGTCAAGAAACCATGGGATTGATTTTGAATGAGTTTAATTTTTTTATACGATCCAATCTCCAGTACTCCAAAAATTAATTTAACTTTCGAACTATCCAATGCCACTAGATCCACAAAATCAGATTTATTTAGCTCACCAACATACAGCGTATCGGCATAAATTGAATAACTGGATATATCGTAAGAAAAACTTATTCTATTGATTTTATCACCGGAAAATACGGCAACACGAATTGTTTGAGCGTAGCTAAACGACATCAAGAGTATGGCGAGAAAAAAGACACATTTCACCATAAAACAAAATTAGGTGAGCTGATTTGAGAAAAATCGCTACTCCGAGATAGTTTTCAACAATGAGTTTGCAACTTTTTTGCTAGCGCCTGGTCCGCCTAATTTTTCACGCATCAAAATGAAATTAGAAAGCATCTCTTCACGATATTTTTTATTCTTAATTAATAATTCAAGTTCTTCTCGAATGTTTTGAGGATCACATTCGCCTTGAATCAATTCTTTGACAATTTGTCTGTCCATTATCAAATTAACGAGCGAGATATAGTTGATTTTTATTAATGCCTTTGCAATGTAGTATGAAATCCATGAACCTTTGTAACAGACAACTTCTGGAATATTTAATAATGCTGTTTCCAAAGTTGCGGTTCCCGATGTTACAATTGCTGCCTCTGAATTACTCAATAAATCATACGTTTGTCCAAAAACGATTTTACACCCCTTTTTTTCAAATTCTTCATACATTTTTAGCGTTTGATTAGGCGCCCCCGCTATAATAATTTGGTGTTTTTTCAACGATTTTACCGCTTCAAACATTATGGGCAGCTTCACTTTAATTTCTTGTTTCCTGCTACCGGGTAAAATTGAAATAATAGGCTCATTAGCCAAGGAATTCTTGGTTAAAAATTCTTCTCGTGTTAATTTAGATTGATTAAAATTCTCAACTTCGTCCAACAACGGATGACCTACGTATTGCGTTTGATAATCAAATTGTTTGTAAAAATCATTTTCAAACGGGAGAATAGAATACATTTGATCGACTGTAGCTTTTATGGTCTTCACCCGAGATTTTTTCCATGCCCAAACTTGTGGTGAAATATAATAATGAACCTTAATCCCATTTTTTTTCGCCCACTGAGCTATGCGTAGGTTAAACCCGGGATAATCAATCAGCAACAACACATCTGGTTTGAACTCTAAAATGTCTTTTTTACAAAAATTGATGTTTTTTAGAATTGTTCTTATATTCAGAATTACCTCGATAAAACCCATGAAAGCAAGTTCAGAAATGTGTTTGATTATCGTTGCTCCTTCTTTTTTCATGCGATCACCACCCCAAGCACGAACAACAGTAGAGACGCCTAGTTTGTTAAGCTCTTTTAGTAAGTTAGCCCCATGTAAATCTCCTGATGCTTCACCAACAATGATATAAATCCGACCTTGTTTATCACCCATTATTGAATCATATTCACATAGAGAACGTAAGGTAAATATAAAATAGTACCCGCGATGATTCCCATTGCTAAGCCCCATTTTTCCCTATTCAAACAAAGATAAAACCACAAAAGATTTGCAATAATAGCGAGTGATAAAAATTTACTTCTCACCATATCCATATTTAGAAATTGCTTCCATAAATATTCAAAAGGATAATTTTGAAACTCAGCCATAATAACTATTACAAGGGGAACAAATACAATCGGTGAAAACAAACCAACTAATAGACCCTTCGTATGCTCCCAGCCCCAATTTCTAAAATTCATAACATCCAATTTTTAATTTCATCAATTTTGGAATAAGCAGTCATATCAAAATGAGTTGGTACGATAGAAACATATCCATCTTTCATTGCTGCTAAGTCCGTATCCTCGTGCTGATCGACATTTGAAAACTCACCTGTTAACCAATAATAGGGTTTTCCAAATTGATCCATTCGTTTATCAAAACGATCCGCCCAAAATGCATGCGCCTGACGGACGATTTTAAATCCTTTAATTTCACTAACTGAAATATCCGGAACATTCACATTTAGGCATGTATTTTCAGGAATCGATTTATTCAGTGCTTTTTCAATTATCTTTTTTGCAGCCCATTTAGCAGCCGTAAAATCAGCATCAGCAGAAAAATTGGCTAAAGAAAAACCAATTGATGGAATATTTTCCATTGCCCCCTCCACTGCTGCCGACATCGTCCCAGAGTATAATACGTTTGTCGATGTATTTTCACCGTGATTAATTCCTGATAGAAGCAAATCGGGTTTCCCGTTTAGGATTTCATAAATTGCCAACTTGACACAGTCTACTGGCGTACCAGAACAAGAATAAGCAGGCAAATCATTCCCATGAAATTCATTTAATCTTAGCGGATGATGAATTGTAATCGAATGACCCGTTGCGGACTGAGGCTTATCAGGGGCAACTACAAGTACATCTCCAAATAATTTAGCCACCTCAATGAGGGACGTGATACCTTTAGAGGTGATTCCATCGTCGTTTGTAACTAAAATTTTTGGTCTGCTCATAACTGCCTTACGAAAATAGTGAATATTATCGAAATGAAAATCATTCAACTTTTACGGCTACATTGAATTCGAATAGCAAGTATGAAATGCAATATTTTAATTTATCTAAATGGCGGTAAACTACTTTTAGACCTTTAGCCAATACACTCCCTCAAAATCGCAATTTCTTCCTCACTCAACGACAAGCCTCTGCGATTCATCATATTATTGGCGTACTCAACGGCTTTCTCAAATTTGTAAGGAACAAAACCTACGCTACCACCCCATGAAAAGGAAGGAATGAACTTCGATGGGAAATCTCCTCCATAAATGTTGCACGAAACACCCACAACCGTGGCGGTATTGAACATGGAATTAATTCCACACTTGGAATGATCGCCCATGCAAAGTCCCATGAACTGAACATTTGTTTTTTCTTCTTGCTTGGTTTCATAGGAATACGTTGAAACAAAACCGTAATTATTTTTCAGATTGGATGTATTTGTATCAGCTCCCAAATTGCACCACTCCCCGATTAACGAATTTCCTAAAAATCCTTCGTGCCCTTTATTCGAATACGCTTGCATGACTACATTGTTGATCTCCCCTCCTACTTTGCAATGCGGACCAAGTGTTGATGCGCCATAAACTTTTGTTCCAAGTTTCAACGCACTGTGTTCACACATCGCTAACGGGCCACGAACTAGAGATCCTTCCATGATTTCAGCATCTTTCCCTACGTAAATTGGTCCTGTGGTTGTATTCAAAATACTTGCTTCCACTTTCGCACCTGGTTCGATAAACAAAAGTGATGAATCCCCGATCAATGTATTTGTTTTGAATGGTTTCTCTGATGTGCGATTGGCTGTAATCAATAAAAAATCTTGTGTTAACACAGCATCGTTTTTTTGATAAATATCCCATCGGTTCTCTAATATAACCGGTTCGGTGCCTGTAAACGCAATTTTCTCATCGCCAGTTCCCTTTTTTGCAATCCACGTAGTTCCAAGCGTTAACATTGAATTTTCTTCCATTTGTAAAACCGCAGCTACAACCTCCTCACTTGGAATCACCGCAGCGTTTATTTCAATACCATTCTCAACTTTCGAAAATTTTCCTTGCAAGTATTGCTCAGTAGAGTAACCAATTTCAATAGTAGAACTCAATTCAAACCCCTTCAAAAAAGCCAACCAACGTTCATCATTAGTAAAGATTCCCATGCGCAGATTACCAATGGGACGAGTCAAGCTCAGTGGAGCGAAACGCAAATGCAATCCGTTGTCATTCAAATTAATTTTCATAAGGAATGGAAGTTTTTGAAATAAAAAATGAACTTAAAAATAGACAGATAAAAGTAAGAAATCCGTTGATTATCAACATCTCATACCCAAATTTATAGCCTCCAAACCATTGAACAGAGTTTTTATCTGTCAAATAACAAAAAGCTGGAACAGCAATGCAGATTAATGGAACAAGTGGATTAAAAACAGGTCGTTTGGTCAAAATGCCAAAAGCAAAAAGTCCAATTAAAGGTCCGTACGTGTAAGAAGCCAAGGTTAAAATCACATCAATAATATCTGTTTTCGGATTATTTTCAATAAACCAATTTGTTCCAAGAATAATCAACAAAAATAGAATTGAAAAACCAATGTGAACATACAACATCGTTCTTTTCTTATTGGATTCCTCCCGATTCTTAAAATTAAGGAAATCGATGCAAAAACCAGTCGTTAACGCAGCCAAAGCACTATCTGCGGAAGCATACGAGGATGCAGTAATTCCCAATAAGAAAAAGATACCGGCTATCGCTCCAAATTCAGTTAGCGCCAAGGTTGGGAAAGTATGATCTGTTTTTATTGGCAAATCAATTCCTTTTGACGCTGCAAATACATACAACGCACCCCCTAAAATTAAAAACAAGAAATTGGTTGCAACTAACACAACTGTAAATGAATACATGTTTTTTTGGGCCTCTTTGATATTTTTACATGTCAAATTTTTCTGCATCAGATCTTGATCCAAACCTGTCATGGCAATCGCCAAAAACATTCCTCCAAAAAAGTGCTTATAGAAATAATTCTTTGCATTTGAATCGTCTAGCACAAAAATTCGCGACAAAGAATGTCCGGAATTAGTTTTAGCAGCTGAGATTTTATCCCACAATCCCGGAAGATCTACATTCAAGGTTTGAGCAACGATGATCGTACAAATGATAACTGAACTCACCAAGAAAAATGTTTGAAACGTATCTGTGTAAACAATCGTTTTAATTCCACCCTTGAACGTATAGACCCATATTAACAAAATGGTAATGCAAGCCGTCAACCAATAGGGAACACCCAAACCCTCAAAAAGAAATAATTGTAGTACAATGGTTGCTAAATACAAGCGAATTGCAGACCCCAATGTTCTAGATAGAATGAAGAATGCCGCGCCTGTTTTGTAGCTGATTAATCCCAATCTTTTTTCCAGATATTCATAAATCGAAGTAACATTCAATCTGTAATACAAGGGCATCAGAAGTTGAGCGATAACAATGTATCCGAGCACATAACCTAAAACCACCTGAAAATAGGCCATTCCATCGTTGATTACTTTTCCTGGAACAGAAATAAACGTTACTCCAGACAAAGAAGCGCCAATCATTCCAAAAGCCACTAAATACCAAGGACTTTGACGATCTCCTGTAAAAAAAGTATCGCTAGTTGCTCTGCGAGAAGTAAGTATTGAAATCCCTATAAGAATTAAAAAATAACTAACTAAAACACTTATTATTAATGTCGTACTCATAAATATTATTCTTTAATGGAAGTATCAAATTTTAACCAATTGATATTTTTTGAATACAAGAAAATAAAAAAACATGATATTATGAGATTAACAAGCAATACAGCTGTAGGAATATCCTCCGGAGATACAATTAAATACATAGAAGTTG
Source organism: Bacteroidota bacterium (assembly GCA_016868915.1). Taxonomy (GTDB): domain Bacteria; phylum Bacteroidota; class Bacteroidia; order Flavobacteriales_D; family Crocinitomicaceae; genus UBA952. The sequence goes on from VGFL01000046.1 coordinate 9,282, forward strand.
AAGACATCAAACAATAAATGATATACAGGTGAAAACCATACATATTTCTCTTGAACATGAGCATAATACTAATTAAACCAGAAAGTGAGATAAGGGTTGAAACACTTGTAAATAAAATGTAATTTTCATTCAAAGCTTTTGTCAAAAATTGAAATTTTTGAACTAAATCCAGTACCTCAGGCGATGTCTTATATTGTATTAAAACTTTACTCAACTTCGCCATCTCAATATCTTGATTTTTTATTTGTTCTAATGATGGTGGGCCTGTTAATATGCCGGCAAAACCACTCAAGCTTGCGATGCCTGTATTTATAATGGTTAAAATACCCAGAATTAACAAAAGTCTAGGAGGCTTATTTTGCATAAAGTTCAATTTGAGTCGAAATTATAAATTTTCTCATTTCTGTTTGCTAAAACTAATTTAATCTTTCCAAAGAAAAAATGTTAAAAACAAAGCTGAATGAATTAATTTCTCACATCAATACCCCAAAGCATTTTATTGCGAATAGTATCTAAAAAATTATTATTCTCAAAGCGAACCACATTAATCATAAACTCGGCTTTTGTGATAATGACTTTTTCACCCTGTTTAATACTTCTTGAATTTCCATCGAGACTCAAAAGTGACTTTCTATCTCTACCTTCAACACTAAGTTCAATGGGCAGATGATCCGGTACCACCATCGGACGAACATTTAAATTGTGTGGTGCTATGGGAGTTATGATATGAACCTGACATCCCGGAGTTATTATTGGTCCACCACAACTCAAACTATATGCAGTAGAACCCGTGGGAGTGGCAACAATAAGTCCATCGGCCCAATAGGAGTTTAAATATTTGCCGTCTAAGGAAGCGTGAACGGTAATCATTGTTGATGTATCTTTTTTATGAACTGTTAGTTCGTTAAGAGCAAAATTGTCTTCTCCGAATATATCTTCCTCGGTAAAAACTCGAATGAGAGATCTTTTCTGAAATTCAAATTCCTTATTTTTGACTTTTGTTATGGTATCCTCAATATGATCCTTAGAAATATTCGATAAAAAACCCATTCTTCCTGTATTGATACCCATAATTGGAACACCCGAATTCCGTATATAACTTACAGTTTTTATAAAAGTACCATCCCCACCAAGACTAATCGTAAGATCAATTCCTGAGTAAAAATCATGATGCGAAGAAAATGTATCGATATTTTTCCGAAAGTTCAGTTTCGTGGAGAGATTCTTATTCAACTCTTTTTCCAATACTATATCCCAACCAAGTTGATGAATGAAATTTATTACTTCAGAAAAAACAGGAATTGTTGCCTTCGTTACTTTTTTACCGTAAATAGCTACTCTCATTTTTAAAATTTTAAGTAGTTCATTAATGCATCGAAACGCCATTGCAGATCATCATCATGCATTCCTTTTTGGAATGTTGCTTTGACATCGATTTCGTATCGCTCAAAGGATCGTATTATACGAGATAAATCCGTTTGATTTATTTTCAAGGTTATTTCGATTTTCGTTGAATCTACAGAACTAAATATATACGAACTCAGAATTTTTGCATTTTCACTTTCTATAATTTGGGCAATTTTTGACAGCGAGTAATCAATTGAATTTATCTCAAGAATAATTATACCACCTGGCTCTTTTATTCCACCGGTTGATGCTAAGGAATTTATTAAAACATGAACACTTGTACATCCCAAATATTGTTCTTGTTCATTCAATATTGGAATAACACTCAGCTTAAACTCAGACATTCGAAACAGCACCTCATAAATGTGTACATGCTGGTATACAAAAGGTCTAGGTAAATGATCAAAAAGAGCATCTAGGGTTTGAGAATCGTCCAGCTTATCCAAAATATCTGATTCAGAAACCACACCAACAAAATTACTATTTTTCAGCACTGGTAGATGAGAAACTTTGAATTCGTCCATCCAATTAATCGCTTTTTCTCCAGAATCTGTATGAACTAAAGGTGGGATTTCCTCTGTTATTAAGTCAATTGCTCTCATAATTCGCCACCAAAGTACTAATTTAAAAATGAAGTTCGTAATTTTGGTTCGTTAAATTTTGTTTGTGATATGACAAAACTAAGTGTGAATATTAATAAAATAGCCACTATTCGCAATGCGCGAGGAGGAAATACACCAAATCTTGTACAAGTGGCCATTGATTGTCAGCGATTTGGCGCTCAAGGCATAACCATTCACCCACGCCCAGATGAAAGACACATTACATTGAGAGATGTTTATAATTTAAAGGAGGTCGTATACACTGAATTTAACATTGAGGGGTATCCCGATGAGCGATTTATGAAAATCATTCGTGATATTCGACCGACCCAAGCTACTTTAGTACCCGATCCACCGCATGTTCTTACCTCAAATACCGGATGGGACGTCATTCAAAATGAACATTTTTTAAAAGAAATAATAGCTGACTTGAAGGAAATGGGAGTTCGAACCACTCTATTTTTGAACCCAGATCTAAAGCAGTTAGAAAAAGTAAAAAATGTAGGAGCAGATAGAATTGAATTATATACTGGTTTGTATGCTGAAAACTATCGGGAAAATAAAGAAAAGGCAATAATCAAATATCATGAAGTATCACAAGAGGCGCAAAAATTTGAGATTGGAATTAATGCCGGACATGACCTAAGTTTGGAAAATCTCACCTACTTTATCCAAAAAATTCCTCAAATTGATGAGGTATCCATCGGACATGCTCTAATTTCAGATGCCCTTTATTTGGGATTAGAAAATACAATTCAAAGATATTTGTATGAAATTGAAAAGGGCCAACAAATTGAATTTAAATAGATTATAGATGTCAGAAAAGATTAAATTTGGAACAGATGGTTGGAGAGCCATTATCGCACAAGATTTTACAGTTGAAAATGTAGCAAGAGTGGCAGAGGCTACAGGTGAATGGTTGCTTAATCAGAAAGTTGAACCGAAAATCACAATTGGACATGATTGTAGGTTTGCAGGTGAGTTGTTTATGGAGACTGCTGCAAAAGTATTTATCTCACAAGGAATTAAGGTATACATGAATCGAGGATTTATTTCCACACCCATGTTGTCTTTGGGAACAAAAAATCACGGTTGTAGAATTGGAATAATTTTAACTGCTAGCCACAATCCACCGTCATACAATGGCTATAAAATCAAAGCAGATTTTGGAGGCCCTTTACAACCGGAATATATTCAGGAAATCGAGGATACTATTCCTGCATATTCAAATTCAAATTATTTAAAAATTGATTTAAAGGATGCGGAAAAGTCCAATAAATTAGAAATTGTTGATTTAGAATTGGATTACATCAATCATGTTAAAGCTAATTTTGATTTGGATGCTATTAAAAAATCTGGTTTAAGACTAGTTTATGACGCAATGTATGGCGCCGGTCAAAACGTAATACGAAAAATTTTGCCTGAAGTCGCCTTGTTACATTGTGATTACAACCCATCATTTATGGGTCAAGCCCCTGAGCCAATTGCTAAGAATTTAAAAGGACTTGAGAATTATATTAAAGAAAATCCAGGTGTAGATTGCGCCTTAGCTACTGATGGGGATGCAGATAGAATCGGGATATTCAATGGGAAAGGAGAATTCATTGATTCACACCACATAATTTTATTATTGATACATTATTTGGTAAAATACAAGCAATTATCGGGATTGGTCGCCACTGCTTTTAGTGTAACTCCTCGGGTAGATAGACTGTGTAAAATTTACAATTTACCTCAGAGGATTACCAAAATTGGCTTTAAAGAAATCGCCTCAATAATGGTGCAAGAGGACGTTTTATTGGGAGGGGAAGAGTCAGGAGGAATTGCCGTTACAGGTCATATTCCTGAAAGAGATGGAATTTGGATGGGACTGATAATTTGGGAATTCATGGCCAAATCTGGTAAAACATTGGATGAATTAATTGACGAAGTATATGAATTAATTGGTGAATTCAAATTTGAAAGAAATGACTTGCATATCACAGAAGAATTAAAAAATAAAATTATTCAAAATTGTAAAGAAAATAACTACAAAAATTTTGGAGAGTATAAGGTAAGAGAGGTACAAACTAAAGATGGATTCAAATATTTCTTCGATGATGAACGCTGGTTAATGATACGTCCTTCAGGAACAGAACCGGTTTTGCGAAATTATGCAGAAGCTCCTACATTACAAGAGGTTAGAAAAATTTTAGCAATATGTGAACAAACTATCACACAATTTTAAAGTTTATACTGAAAATAATATATTTGTATAAAAATGTGCTATGTCATCAAGTGATCAAAACAACGAAATCTATTCGAAAGCAGTCAGAGCGGGTAAGCGAACCTATTTTTTTGATGTTAAATCAACAAAAAGTAATGATTTATACATTACCCTAACCGAAAGTAAGAAAGTAGTAAGTGAGGATGGGTACGAAAATTACCAAAAACACAAAATTTTTCTTTATAAAGAAGATTTTGAAAAATTCAAAGAGGGTCTAGAAGATGTCTTGAATAAAATTGAGGAGCTTAGAGGCTAACAAAAAATATGTTACTTTTTTTAACTCCTCCCGCTCCACGTTTTCTTCAATCTTTTGCATACCGCGAAATATGAACCAATTCTTATTTTAGTGTCTTTTTGATATTTTCTATAAATCTTCTTGTTTCCTCTAGTTGAGCTTCTTCGAGCTCCTCACCTGTCTCTAACGACTTTTCCGCTATTTCGAGTGCTTCTCTTGTCCGATTCATTTTAAATAATACATGGGCATAAGTATCAAGCGCGTTCCAGTTTTCTCCCCCGCTATCTGCTAACACCTCTTTCATCCATTGTTCCGCTTTTTTCAAATAAATTTCTGACGAGCTATTTTCAGCGATCAAGTAACTATAACGATTTTTACTATCAGAATCTAAAATAGAATCACCATTTATCATCAAATATTCAAATAGATTTTCCCAATCGCTTTGCCTTTCAAAACTATAAACCTCGAAAATCGGAAGTAAAGAAGAAATTATCTCGATATCCATAGTTTTTGCCGATTGAATAAGAGAGTTGTATTTATCTAATTGGAATTCAGACTCATTGAGCAAATCATATGCAGTTTGCTGGAATGTACTATATAAGAATCCAACTACTTCATCTCCATATTTTTCGCTGAACTGATTGGCATTATCGGCAATATACCGCGTTGTTTTACTGTTAAAATCAGTCACATTTTCAGTGATTATTTTCCAATTATCTTCCTTAATGTAATCATTTTCATTTAGTGAAGATAAAAACGTTTCCAATTCATTTTGATAATCCAAACAAGTATTTGAAACTGCTGTTAAATAGGCTTTAAACAGTTGTGGATCAGAAGGATTCTCACGATAATTTGCCTCAATAAAGCTAAAGTTTTTATCCGAACTTTTTGCAATTTCACCTAGTTGGATGTAAAATATAGGATCTTGTTCCGCTCCAGCAATTCTATGAACCAATTTTCCATTAGAATCGATAAATAATAAATTTGGATAACACATGACTTTGTATAATTCACCTATAGTTGATCCTTCACCTTGATCTTCCATATCAAATTTCGCATTGATAAAATTCTTATTATAATAAGCTGCTACATCTTTATCTGTAAAAATATTTGCGGAGATCCATTTGCAGGGGCCACACCAAGTTGTGTATGCATCAATAAAAATGAGTTTTTTCTCTTTTTTGGCTTTTGCTTTTAATTTTTCAAGTGTTGGATTTTTTTCAAATTCAATTTGGCCAAAATAGAGAGATAAAGAATAATAAAAAAATACCGTTAGAATATATTTGATTTTCATACGAATGATTTTAGATTAACAAAACGTTTTAAATAATTTTTGTTACGGGTATATAAAAAGTTCCCATAATAGAATCAAACTTCTTCATAAAGAGGGTTGAAATCAAAATGAGTAAAATTAGTTCCTAAATAGGATAAAATCTATTACTGGTCATTGTACAATCCCCCATAAATTTTACTCCATATACTTTATTGTAGAATCTTAAACTTGCTATTTAAAGTTTTGTTGAACATGAGCAGAAAACTTCTTTGCCTCTTGAAGAAATTTACGATTTGTCCATTTGGGGTAGTTTGAAGAAATACGATTGGTTAGAAGAATTAAATCTACAGGAAAATTCCCAAAATGCGTAAGGCCTGTATTGGATAAATCCTCTGGTTGAATGAAGGCTTTTTTACCAAGCCATTCCTTTAACTCAATTGCCTCTACAGGTTTCTCAGACTCACTGTAGAAACAACTCGGATCTTTTGAAACTGAAGTAATAAACTTATCAAGAGTTAGTTCATCTAATTTCAATAATTCGTCAATTAGTTTATCGTAATTTTTCATATTATCGATACAACTTTTTAATACGTCATGCGAATTAACAAAATTTGCTTGGTCAATATAACTTGCACTATAATCTGTTGGATTCTCTGTATGATAGTCAATTAAATTCTTTTTAGCTTCATCAATGGCAAGGTGAAAACTCTCAACAAATGATGCTGAGTATAAATCAAAAGCTGTATATGCAAGAGATGGGTCGGAGGCAATTAAATCTCTCCATTTATTTTTAATTCGATCATTCTCTCGAGTCACAAATTCATCACCATTTATAAAAAGGTTGTAAGAAAGTAAGGTTGCTAGACTGAGATTTACCTCATTTGCGTTCTCTGAATGGATGGCCATATCAAAACAATAAAGTCCAATATTTTCACCAAGACTCTTAACCTTATCCTCTGTATATAAATGACTAACGGATATAAACGAGAAAAGTACCAAAGCAGATAAGGCAAAAAATGTTCTGATTTTTTTCATATATTATACTTTTTATAAAAATATAAAATTTCGACGAAAAAAACTAATGATTTCAGCGAACAAAAAAACCGCCCAGGTCATGAGCGGTTTTCAACAGAAAAAATCTTATTCTTATTTTCTAATTACGACCTTTTGAGTTGAGGTAGAATTTCGACCTGTGAGGTCTCAAAATTCCCGGCTTTAAAATAAGTTGGGGATTTTCATTTTTCGGCATGTTCAAAATTATTTTGACAAGCGATAGCGGAATGAAAAGAATATAAATACTAAAGCAATTCAGCAATATACTAGTTTAATAATCATCATTTATCCCCTCAAAGTATAACCAGATATCATGCTCTGTCAATAGAAGTTCTATATCAATGGATTTAAATTTGTCTCTTAAATCATTATCATCCTCTTTATCAAATCGATCGACGGATTTATAAATTTCACCATAAAAATTTCGTTCTAAAAAAAGATTATCCAAATTTGAATTAAGACTTGGGTCTTTTAGTTTTACAAAGATTTTTCTAATTTGAGGGTAGTAAAACCAACAGATTTCTTTCTTTTTATTTGTGATTGTATCCAAATAGATTGGGGCAAGACCTAAAATTCTAGTTTCTGAAAGTTTGCGGTTTTTATCAAAGAAGAAATCTTCTTTTATTCGAAAACCGATGAGATCTCCTTCGAAATTCTTGAGTCGATTATGGTTAGAAACAAGCCTAAAGTTGGATGTGTCGTAGCAGATTATTTCCTTATTTTCCAATGCGTCATTCAAAGATGTGAAGATTCCATTCGTTGAGAATTTATTCTTTTCAAAAAGAATCTCGCGATACAACCGTTTACTAAAAATAAAATCAGCACTTGTTACGTATGCATATTCTTTACAACCATCTTTATCTAATCCTAATGGAGGATTGATTTCTCGTTCAACAAAAGATACCAACTTATTGTAAGAAGGTTTAGGAATTAACCGTTCATATTCTAACGGGGAATGATATAGACGTTGTAATACTATTTTGTTTGTTCCGTTTTCTTCATAGATTGTCCAGAATCCAATTCTGCAATTGTTTTTCATCTCACCTTTTACAAGAAGAATTTTCTCATTATTAACTTTTTTAAACACCCTGAAATCACCATCAAGTTGTCCATTTCTCGTTGTATATTCAACTAGTTTTCCATTCAGTTCAATGGATTGTGATTGGACATTTTCTTGATTAATAGGAAGTGAATTGGATAAGGATTTTAAACTGATATCTGACTGAATTTCCTCTTGATTTGTGTATTTATCGAAGTAATCTGCCCTATTTACTTCTATTAATCGAAAACCTACATCTGCATAACCTTCATCAGCATAACAAAAGAATTTAGAAGAAATTTCAATAGGGTTTGCCAATGAAATTCTAAACGATTGACCTATAACAGACTTCCTTTTCATTACTTTCGGATCATTTTTTTTGTGCTTATAAAAATATCCAACCGGAAACGCTCCTGGTTTAAAAAATTCATAAATGGATTCATCATAGGCATTTAGAGTCCAGTCTAACAAGGGGCTAGAAAACGTATTTTTTTTCGATTCTTCTTCGTTCATGCTGATCCATTCATAAATAGTTGGTAGACGATATTTTGCATTCTCTTTGTTTTGAATATTCGTATACCAACGAGCAAAATTACAAGCGTTATCCATTGAAACACCAATAACGGGTTCGTCATCGAATCCCGCAGCATTTAAATAATTTTTTGTGAGCTGCTCTTGTCTTTCAATTTTCGGAAGTTGACTCAAGTAGAATGCATAAGAAGAGTCTTTTTGAATACTACTTAAATATTGTTTATATTCTTTAAGCGTAATTTGTTTGCTAATTTTAAATGAGGAAAGTGAATGAAATGAAGTATCCTTTGGTATGCCCATTTTTTCTGCAAAATTTAATTTTTTCTCTTTTACACCATAAAACTTGATTTTCTGTCCGTGCGCGAATGAAAGAACTAAAAGAGCAATTAAAATGAATAAATGCTTTACCATGGTGTAATTTTTAAATTTATTTATTGTTTTTGGATCAGGAATATTCTTCTTGTAATGATGAATTACGTGACAAGTTACAAAAAAATACTCAGGTTAAATTAATTATAAATTTTCAAAATGTCTTATAATTTGGCCCTAATTGGTTCAAGAAACTTTTATAAATAAATTACTATTCAATCAGATTTTAGCTGAAATCACAACGATATTGGGACGGAATATTAAGCTGGTTTGACAGAAGATTCAAAGGAAACATTCTTCTTTTTTGTTTCGATAGCTTTGGTTGGTAATTGACCATAAACATTTGAAAGATAGAGAGAAAGAAAAGTAATCGAAAAGTATTTTTTTTATAATTGTAGATTAATTTTTTAAAATATAAAAAAAAGGGTCGGAATTCCGACCCTTTTCAAAAATCATAATGATTTCTTATTTCTTAATTACCACTTTTTCAGTAGCAACTGAATTTCCATCTGTTATTGTTACAAAGAAAATTCCATTATTCAATCCTGAAGTATTAATCGAAGCATTTAAACCACTGATTGTAGAATTTTTTACAACTTTGCCGGTTAAATCAGTTACAGAAACTGTTGCGTTTAATAATTTATTTGAGTGGATATTAATAACCTCAGACGCAGGGTTAGGATATATTGAAACCTGAGTGTCTTTGCTCTCCTCAATTCCTACCAAATTAGGATCAAAATTCATTCTCACCATTACATTTGATGTTGTATAGTACCATGTTTGATCTGTGTAGTCATAATAAAATG
>VGFL01000047.1 GCA_016868915.1 Bacteroidota bacterium
GCAATTTGAATATTATTGGCAAACACCTTCCATGAGGTTTCGTTTGGATAATTATCCGGTACGATATTTACAATGAGAACACCTTGACCGGCGGGGCATTGTGAAAATAAATTTGTGCCAGACAAGATGAAAAACAAAAGAACGCAACTGACCTTTTTCATGCGAAATAAATTTGAAATATATTCGTCAAAATTAACGAAATTAATCAATTACACAATTAAGTTCCATTTCATAGAGACGTTCTGTAATTGTTTAGCTAATAGAATCATATTACACCATTGGCATAATCTGTCAAATACCTATAGTTTTCTGTTAAATTACCCAACAAATCCGTTTCACTCGCGCGATCAATAATTCGATCTGGATCATCACGCAAAAGAGCGGGTAAAAGATATTTCATAAGTTCATTCCCAAAATCTTCAGATGCATCTCTGTGTAGTTCACACGGTAAATTATCTACTGCCATAACAGCAATTGCATTTTCATTTCGAAAATCAGTTTCCCTTCCGCTTTGAGGATCATAACCATAAATAGAATCGCCAATAGTAGAGGAACGAATTGTACTTGCAATTGGTCCATTAACGTCACATGAAATATCGGCAACCAAAGACAGCCTCCGATTTGATTGTTTTAGATCTTCTTTCGTTATAATTAATGGTGATTTTTCGCTCCAAAAATGACATGGAATATACATATCCACGCATGAAATAAATTTAGAAAAAATTGATTTATAAAGTTCAGGAAATGAATAAAATTCTTGTTTGTTAAACTCTTTTCCATCCTTTCTACCGAAATAATCTTCTAATTCTAAATGAGCAAAAACAGGTTCATTATAATCAATAGTGAATAGTTCGTCGGGAGTTATTTCTTTTATACGAAGCAAGTCAATAACCTCACGTGCCCCATGACCTACTCGACCAAAACCTGTCAATATACACTTAAAATTGTTTGGCAATACAACTTTTTTTAATTCTGCCTCAACTTCTTGCCTATTTTCACACAAATGGGCTGGTTTTAAAACAAAAGAGTTTGTTTTTAATCCCCAAGTTAAAAATCCATTGTAGGTTCCTACAATTCCAGCATATCGACCAAATCCGATTAAACGTTTACTAAATTTATCTTTAATTAACTCATAATCAATGAGTCGAATCTTTTTATCTAAAATAGCACGAAGTAATTTTTGATTGTGTGGTTGCTTTTTAATGGTGTGCGAAAAGAAAATATATGTTTTGTGAGGGATTAAATCATCAATATTGACCTCTTTCACACCCAAAATTATATCGCAATTTTCAAGTGAATCTACGAGTTCAATTCCTTCAATTTCATACTCAAAGTCCTTGTAAGTTCTGATTGGGCTTCTTTGAACGAAAATCTTTACATCGGGATATAAAATTTGTACTGTTTTGCATTGTCGAGGAGTTAATGGAACGCGAAAATCTGGCGGGAATTTTCCTTCTTTGATTATTCCTAATGTAATTCTATTCATTTTTAGGAAATGGGGGTTTCAAGTAAATAATTATCAATAAATTCGCGAACGCAACCGTCCCCTCCTTTCTTTGAAAGAATTACATCTACTTCTGTCTTAACGTTATCCAAAGCATTTATAGGACATCCTGAAAAGCCTACCTCACGTATACATTCCAAATCGTTTACATCATCACCCAAGTAGGCTATTTCCTTAAAGTCAAGATTTAATTCTAATCGCCACTTATTCAAAATATCAATTTTTTTTTCACGACCCACATAAAATAACTTTACTCCAAGCATTTGAGCGCGATCAGCAATCATTTTGTTCGAGAACCCTGAGGAGAGAAAAGCAACTTGAATTCCATTTTCTTGGAGTTTCAAAATACCCATACCGTCTTTTGTATTGTACTTTTTTATCTGATCTCCAAGTTCTGTAAAATACATTCCACCGTCTGTCAAAACACCATCAATATCAATTACAACCAATTTTATATTTTTTGCTTTCGTTATCCACTGATTAGTGCGAAAAATTGGTTTGAATAATAATGCTAACATATCTATTTCATATTCCTCACAAATCGCCTCGATATCAAATATGGTTAATTCATGAACGTCTTCGACATCTAAATCACTCAAGAAATCTTGAAAATCGAGCCCGAATTTGGAGCATAATCCTTTGATATTTTGTTCTAAATGCATGTTAAACCATTTTATATCCAACACTTTCAGCAACTGGTTTCAATGAATAAAATAAATCTTTAAAATTCGCATAATCAAGCTGTTGCGAAGCATCTGACTTTGCAACCTTTGGATCAGGATGTGTTTCGATAAGTAGTCCATCAATACCCATCGCAACACAAGCTTTTGCAAGCGATGGAACTCCATACGCATATCCCATTGCATGTGAAGGATCCAATATTATTGGAAGGTTTGTAAATTCTTGTAGCCATGCAACTCCACACAGATCTAATGTAAAACGTGTTCCAGTTTCAAATGTACGCAAGCCTCGTTCACACAACATAACATTTGGATTTCCTCCGGATAATACAAACTCAGCTGCCTGAACAAATTCTTGAAGTGTCGTCCCAAAGCCTCTTTTTATCAGAACAGGTTTCAAAGTTTTTGCACATGCTCTCAAGATACCTTGATCATACATTGCCTTCGCGCCAATCTGAATGACATCGGTGTATTCAATAATTTCGTGAATGTGTGTTGCATCTCGCGCCTCAGTAATAACATTTAAACCATAGTCCTCACGCATCTGAGCCAATAGTTTTAGCCCGTCTAATCCCATTCCTTGAAAAGAATATGGACTCGTTCTTGGCTTAAAGCAACCTCCGCGTAATGTAGTCAATCCCAAACTTTTTAATAATTCAGCAGATGATCGAATTTGACTCTCTGATTCGACACTGCAAGGACCTCCGATGAGAAGTGTATTTTTTGTATCTCCTCCAATTTCAACATTTGCTAGCGCAATTTTTCGTTTCGCCGAGTTAAATACTTTAGAGGCTAACTGCATGTCATTGGGGAAAACCCAAAACTTATCTGTGACATCCTCTAACTCATTTGGAACATTTTTAATTCCCGAACCAGTTATCAATAGAATTTTATCATCCATTTGAATGCAAAACGACTGATTTTCAGAGGCAAGTTTAGTTGCTTGATCAAGCGAAACGAAATTCTTAACTTGAATAATCATATTTCAGCCTTTATTAGGTTCGTAAAGTTAACAATTCCTACTGCATGTCCTAAGGAATTTACAACAGGTAAATACATTACCGGAAAAGAACTTGATTTAATTAATCGAAGCATAGCCACCACTGAATCTGAATCTTTTATTGTCAAAGGATTGGAATTAAGCATCATTGAAGTATTTAATTTTTGCAAATTATCCAGACTTTTCAATAAGGCTTTCCGAATATCAGCACTTGAAATTAAACCGGCTAATTTTCCTGAATTTTCAATAACGAGACAAAATCCGAGGTTGCCTTTCTCAATTGCGTTCAACACTAGATTAAGATTTTGTTCGTCTTTAAAAACAACAGGGCATTCATCCAATGGAGTCATGAAATCACCAACCTGATAATGAGAAGCAATATCCTTCCCTTGTAAACTGAAGAGAGCATGGCCAACACTTGGAGCATTGAATAAATAGGAACCTGACACAGAACAACTCACTCCCATATTTCTCAAAATAAACGAAACTTCTCCATTGACTCCTCCATCAACATGAATAGATTTATTAGGGTATTTTTTTCGAAAACGTCGAATTTTATCGAAGTTAATTTTATCAAACGCTCCTCCACTCTGCCCTGGAACGGTTGCCATTATCAATATAAAATGAAAATCGGAATATTCTTCGAAAGACTCAATCGGTGTGGGAGTAGTAATTGCTATTCCCTTTTTTCCCGAAATTTCTTTCGGGAATTCAGGTTTTTCGGTTAAATCCTCCAATTGAAAAGTCAAATAATCCACTGGATTTTGAATTAAAAGATCAAAATAGTTTTCAGGAGTACTTGTGATTAAATGTAAATCAATTGGAATAGAAGTCCACTGGCGAATTTGTGCAATATCATCAAAAACACTTGGGTCATCATTACAATCTACGTGAAGTAAATCAACTTGATGATTTTCTAAATCTTGAATTATCTCTTTTAACGAACGTTTTTTATCACTGTAAATGGATGCTGAAATCTTCATGTTTTATTTAAATGAGAAATTTCCTTCTTCATCGAAAACAGCCTTGCTATCTGGGAAATCACTTAATGTCAATTGTTTAATTTCCTTTAAGGCAGCGCTATTTTTATCAAAAACAGGACCTCCTTCACCCAATTGAGCAATGGAAATAATTTTTCCTTCTACAAAAGTTCCATCTTTCTTTAATTTTAATTGAAATAAAGGTGCAATTCCTGCACTGCCTTTCAAACTAAATCGACCATAGGTACAAAAATTACCCATTGAATAGGAGATAAACTTTCCTTTGTAATAGTCAATTGCGCGAGAAACGTGTGGCCCATGCCCTAAAACAACATCTGCACCGGCATCAATGGCTTTTCGGGCGAATTCCGTAACATTTCCCCTATTTTCACCAAGGAAAATCTCCGTTTTCTTTGGTACATGTGTAGCGCTAGCTCCCTCTGCTCCCCCATGAAAGGATACGATAACTAAATCACAGGCGCTTTTTAATTGTTTGACCGTTTTTACCATTAACTCATGATCATTAATTGACATACAGCCATTATTCGGAGCATAGGCTGTAAAACCAATTTTCAAACCCTTAACATTCATTATACCCGTGGGGCAGGTTGTTTGTCCCGCAAAACAAAATCCTCGATCTGTAAGTGCCTTAATCGTATTTTTTCTTCCTGTTGTACCGAAATCACCCACATGATTATTAGCAACAGAAAGCATGTTAAATCCAGCCTCTTTCAATTGATCAAGAAAGTATTCAGGCTGGCGAAATGCATAACAAGTTGAGGGATTTGAACATGATTTGACTTCACCCCCTGCGTTTAAAACCGTTCCTTCGAGATTTCCAAAAACAATGTCTCCGAATTTGAAATATTCAATCATAGGCGCCATTAACTTCACATCTCTAGGCGGTAAGTAGCTTTCATTGGGATAATTAGTTCCCATCATTATATCACCAACTGCAACAATTGTTATAAATTCATCGTCGTCAACGTTGGCGCTACCTTTTTTGATCTTTTTTGTCGAAACCGTTGTATTTTGATCCCGTATCTTTTGATTCACATCAAGGGATACATAACCGAGAGATAGCACAGAAGCAAAGACCACTATTATTCCTATTTTCATATAAATTGATTTAGTATTGTTCTTTTTCATTGGGAAAATCAACAGATTTTACATCGCTAATGTATTGCTTAAAAGATGATAACATCTGATCGTGTAGGTTATTGTATTTACGCAGGAATCTAGGATTAAATTCGTTGTTAATACCCAACATGTCATGAACGACCAAAACTTGTCCATCAACACCATTTCCAGCACCAATTCCGATGATTGGTATCTGAACTAACTTTGCCACTTCACTCGCTAATGCGGCAGGGATTTTCTCCAATACAACCGAAAAACAACCTGCTTCCTCGAGTAACTTCGCATCCTCTTTCAAACGAATTGCTTCCTCTTCTTCCTTTGCACGAACGACATAAGTTCCAAACTTATAAATTGATTGAGGCGTTAGTCCCAAATGTCCCATTACTGGTATTCCCGCTGTTAGGATTCGTTTAACAGACTCAATAATCTCCTGTCCTCCTTCCATCTTCACGGCGTGTGCACCGGATTCCTTCATTATTCGAATGGCACTAGATAAAGCTTCTTTTGAGTTTCCTTGATAACTACCAAATGGCAAATCAACAACAACCAACGAACGAGTTACAGCACGAACAACGGAGCTAGCATGGTAAATCATTTGTTCTAAAGTGATTGGAAGGGTAGTTTCGTGCCCTGCCATAATATTTGAAGCAGAATCTCCAACTAAAATTACATCGACTCCCGCTTTATCAATGATTTTAGCCATTGAAAAGTCATATCCTGTTAGCATTGAGATTTTCTCATTGCGATTCTTCATCTCTTGCAAGGTATGCGTAGTGACTTTTTTAACGGGTTGATAAGTTGACATAGAATCTTTATTAATTAAACAAAGCTACAAATGATTTCTGAGCATAAGCACTTGTAATATTAGAATTGAAAATAAATAAATGGTTGGATATCGGCTGACCTAAATTGAACCACGAGCATAATGAGCAAAACAAGTATAATCGCTTTCAAGAAGAGCGGAGTTTGAACAATCATTTTTTCAATTGAAAAATCAAATGAACTTGGTGTAAAGTGAAATAAAAATCCAAGCGCCATCAAAATTAATACAACTGGATACCCCTTGATGAAATCCATAAAAATTTGACCATTGAAAGCAAAAGCAATTTGATTTAACACTTGACTAACAACTTGCATATTTTCGGCTCGGAAAAAAATCCAGCAAAAACAAACAAAATGAAAAGTTAGAACCCAACTTAGTAAATTCAGCGGTTTCTTTACAAAGACATTTTTAATTTTGAATGTAAAAATGGAAGTAAATAACTTATGTAGAATTAAAGCTATTCCATGTAATGCACCCCAAATAATAAAACGCATTGCAGCCCCATGCCACAATCCACCAAGTAGCATGGTTACAAATAAATTAATATACATTCTAATTTTTCCTTTTCGATTTCCGCCAAGGGAGATATACAGATAATCCCGTAACCAACTCGATAAAGATATATGCCAACGACGCCAAAAATCTGTAATATTTATCGATTGATAAGGTGAATTGAAATTAATGTTAAAATGATATCCGAGCAAAAGAGCAATTCCAATTGCCATATCCGAATACCCCGAAAAATCGCAATAAATTTGAAGTGCGTAACCATAAACGCCAACCAAATTTTCTAGACCTGAATATAAAGTTGGGTTATCAAAAATTCGATCAACGTAATTTATACCTATGTAATCAGAAATGATTGCCTTTTTGATAAGTCCAATACAAATAAGAAATGTTCCTCGACCAAGCATTTCTTTTGTTACAACTACTGGTTTGAAAATCTGCGCGATAAAATCTGATGCCCTAACGATAGGACCAGCAACTAATTGAGGGAAAAATGATACGAAAAATGCGTAGTCTATCGGATTATTTAGAGGTTTTAAGTTTCTGCGATATACATCAATTGTATAGCTCAACGACTGAAAAGTGAAAAATGAAACCCCTACCGGTAAAAAAATATCAAATGCCTCAAATTTCTGATTTGATAATGTTGTATAGATTTCATAGAAAAAATTGGTATACTTAAAATAAAATAGAATTCCAAGATTAAAAGTCAAACTAAAAATTAAAAATAAATTTCGCCAAATTTTAACTGCACTATCTGATAGCAAAAAATTAAATTTTGAGTTGCCCAGTGAAAAATTAATATCGTTTTCTGTTTTGAATATCAGTTTAGCCATTGTAAAATCAACCAAAGTTGTTAATACGAGAAGAACAAAGTAAAAACCACTTGATTTGTAGTAAAAAAACAACGAAAATGCGGTTACAAAAATGATTTTAGCGCGCTGGTTTTTATGGATTGCCGCATAGATCAATAGGAATGCAGTAAAGAGAAACAAAAATAAACCCGAACTAAAAATCAGTGGTTCCTTCGGATTATAAAGGAAAACAGACCACAATTTTTCTAATTCAAATTCGCCCATTTCTATTTATTGATTCTTTTTAAGGTAATTTGAATAATGATGAAGAAAAGTTCTCGTGAAAATCCCTGCTAATTTTTCTCCACCTTCAAACGTTAAATGCGTGTAATCCTTGTTGGCAAGAGCTGGCTTGTTCTGAACAAATGAAATCATGCTATTTTCTCCTCCCATCCCAGAATACATATCCCAAAAAGCAACACCAGTTTTCTTCGCAATTTCCCGTTGTGCCTCAATCATCATTGGAATCGTTGGCATCGTTTGATATTCACCATCGATTTTAACGCTCCGATCGGGTATTCCTAGGATCAAAATACTTGCATTCGGACATGTTTGTTTGATTCTTTCCACTAATTCAATCATCGCTTTTACATACCAATCGACTTTGGTCGTTTTTGCATTTATCACATTCAATCCAAATTGAAGAACAATAAGTTTGTAGTCGCGTAGTTGATTAAATTGATTCCAATTTTCAGCAGATATTTTTGATAGAGCAATTCCAGAGCTACTTTTCAATCCGTAATTATCCAAAATAACCCCCTTTGAATCTTCAAAACTAGCTCCGTATAATTTAATCCTTTCACTTTCAGGAAATGAAAATGTAATTGAACTTGTATTTGCATTGTCTAACCTCAATGAACTAATTTTAGAGGTCGAGCTTGCATCCAAAACACCATTTTCACCATTATATGTATAGGAGAACCTTGAATTATCAACCGAAGAATAAAAAACTTGAATATTCTTAAAGATGGACAATTTTGTCTCATCACTGATCCCGGAGAAGGTCACATTTGCATTTTTGGAGGCCTGAAAGAAATAACCTCCAGCAGCGTATCCATTTGCTGACTCCTTTTGAACAATATCAAATGATTCAATTCCTTTATGAGTATGACGGACTGTTTGACGAAAGCCTGATGTCTCAGAGGCAAATGGAACAAATCCAACACCTGAACCACCAAATTCATTTTGTAAGAGTTTTCTGACCTCAGCCGTAAAAATATCGCCATCAATGAATGAATCACCAAAGAATGCCATTCGAGTGATATTACTTTTATTGGAAAGCGCCTCAAAAATTGCTTTTAATGCTGTTTTATCTTTAGAATAATCTTCAATACATGTATATCCTGTTGGACATTTATCTAAAAATGGTTTTTTGACGTTATTTACTCCGTCTAAGTTTGAATTCTTTCTTTGCTTGATATCCTTCAAAAAATCAACCTTTTTAAATTCGTATCCCGCGATTGAGAAATCAGGAATGAAAAAAGCCGCCATTGATAATATCAAAACGCATGAGATTATCAAAACAACTTGATTTAAATAACTTTTCTCCTGATTTGAATCCATAATTTATGAAGAAGGATTGCAAAGCTACGCTAATTTTAAGAAATAAAAGAATTCAGCATTGTCAAAAAGACTTAGACATAAACTATTCAATTCTTTTCCCATTTCCCGACCACAGAAGTCGCAATCGAATTTCCCATTACATTCGTAGCACTGCGAAACATATCACAAAAATGGTCAATCGGGAGAATTAATGCAATTCCTTCAACGGGAATATTGAACATACCACATGTCGCAGCCACAACAACAAGGCTTGCTCTCGGAACTCCAGCTATTCCTTTGCTTGTAAGCATCAAAACAATAAGCATCGTCATTTGAGTTTTAAAATCAAGAGGAACTCCATAAACCTGAGCAATGAAAATACTTGCGAATGTCATGTACATCATACTACCATCCAAATTAAAGGAATACCCTAATGGCAGCATAAATGACACAATTTTATTCTTGATTCCAAATTTTTCTAGCTCTTCAGTAAGCTTTGGAAAGACAGCTTCACTACTCGTTGTGCCAAAAGCAATAACTAACGGGCTTGTTATTCTTTTCAATAAGTCAATAATACGCTTTTTCAAAAACAAAATACCGACAATTAGCAAAACAATCCAAAGTGTTCCAATTCCAACGAGAAAAGCACCAAAAAACTTTGTGTAAGTAATCGTTAGTTCATTCACATCACGAACAGCAAATACAGCGGCAATTGCACCAAAAACACCGATTGGAGCAAATTTCATAACGTAATTAACCATTTTTAAAATAATGTGCGAGGTTTTATCAAGCGCATTTACAACCGGTTTTGCTCTTTCGCCCAGGGAGGCAGCTGCCAAACCAAAAAAGATAGAAAAAACAACTATTTGGAGAATTTCATTCCCTGCCATTGCCTCAAAAATACTTTTGGGAAAGATATGCTCTATAAAATTCTGAGTTGAAAATGATTGTGTTTTTTCCGTCACCTCACTTGCTGATTTTACGTCGATAGCTGAGAGATTCAACCCAACTCCAGGCTCCAAAACATTCACCCAAAACATGCCGATACACAATGAAATAAAAGAGGCTGAAATAAACCAGATAAGTGCTTTGCCACCAATCCTTCCAACCGAATTTATGTCTCCCAATTTGGCAATGCCAACAACTAAAGTAGTAAAAACCAATGGTGCAATTAGCATCTGAACCAATCGAATAAAAATAGTTGCTAAAATTTTAATATTTACACTAAAACTTTTGGCATAGGTTACATCCCCCAAATTAAAAATAAAAACCCCTAAAACAGCACCTAAAATCATGGCTATAATTATCTGAATGGTCAAAGAACCAAGGACTGAAGTTTTAGAAGGAGATTTGCTTGAAGGCATCATAAAAACTAATTTTAATTTGTGAAATTAATAAAATTCCTAAACCCATCCTTTAATTCTTTTTCAACTGAAAACCGTTTATAAATCATTAATTTGTAACTTTGAAATAGACTGCTTTTCATTATTTTTGTTTTCTCAAAAAAATTAGCACAAAATTATGTCAGAGAATCAATATACCGAAGATAATATTCGTTCCCTCGATTGGAAAGAACACATCCGTTTGCGACCAGGAATGTATATTGGTAAGCTCGGTGATGGTTCAGCTTCAGATGATGGTGTATATATTCTTGTCAAGGAAGTAGTTGATAATTGTATCGATGAATTTGTGATGGGAAACGGTAAACGAATAGACATTCAAGTTAAAGAGGGAAAAGTTTCGGTAAGAGATTACGGACGAGGAATTCCATTGGGAAAAGTAGTAGAGGTTGTTTCTAAAATGAATACAGGTGGGAAATATGACTCAAAGGCCTTTAAAAAATCCGTTGGACTCAATGGAGTAGGAACGAAAGCTGTAAATGCTCTCTCATCACACTTCATGGTATATTCAGTACGAGACGGAGAGAAAAAACAAGTTGCTTTTCAACGGGGAGAACTCATAGAAGAGCAAGCCTTGTCTAAAACAGATGAGGGAAATGGCACCTATGTCGAGTTCATCGCCGACGACTTAATCTTCAAAAAGCATTCCTACAAAACAGCTTATCTCGAAAAAATGATGTGGAACTACTGTTATCTTAACAGAGGGTTAAGCATATACTGTAATGGAGAAAAATTCCAATCCAAAGACGGATTAAAAGATTTGTTGGAAAATAATATGGATGGTGATCCCCTTTACCCCATCATTCATCTTGAAGGGGAAGATATTGAAGTTGCATTCACTCATGGAAGAACTTATGGCGAAGATTATTATTCGTTTGTCAACGGACAACATACAACTCAGGGTGGTACGCACCAAAGTGCTTTCAGAGAATCAGTTGCTAAGGTAATTCGCGATTTTTACAATAAGAACTATGAAGCATCAGATATTCGTCAATCAATTGTTGCAGCCATTGCTGTTAAAGTGATCGAACCTGTTTTTGAATCACAGACAAAGACAAAACTGGGGTCTCAAGAAATTGAACCCGGTGGTAAATCAATGCGTGCATTTGTGAACGATTTTTTAAAGGAAAACCTAGATAATTATCTTCACCGAAATACCGACGTAGCGGAAATAATTGAAAAGAAAATAAAACAATCAGAGCGTGAACGAAAGGAGTTAGCCGGAATTCGAAAAATTGCTAAAGACCGATCAAAGAAAGCAAACCTTCACAACAAAAAATTGAGGGATTGTCGTGTTCATTTGACAGATTTAAAAGATGACAAGCGCGAAGAAACAACCCTCTTTATCACCGAAGGAGATTCTGCAAGTGGATCAATCACTAAATCGCGTGATGTTGCTACTCAAGCCGTATTTTCCCTGCGCGGTAAACCGCTAAATTGTTATGGTCTAACGAAAAAGGTAGTATACGAAAACGAAGAATTTAACCTCATTCAAGCTGCGTTAGATATAGAAGAAGATATGGATAATCTTCGTTACAATCGCATTGTTATTGCTACTGATGCTGACGTTGACGGAATGCATATCCGCATGTTACTACTAACATTCTTTCTACAATTTTTTCCAGATTTGGTAAAACGAAATCACGTTTATGTTTTACAGACTCCTCTTTTCAGAGTACGTAACAAGAAAAAAACAATCTACTGCTACAGTGATGAGGAGCGCAGAAAAGCCATAGAGGAATTAGGCAAAAATCCAGAAATTACAAGATTCAAAGGTTTGGGTGAAATTTCTCCAGATGAATTCAAATACTTTATCGGAGAAGAAATTCGACTTGAGCCCGTTATTTTGAGTAAAGAATCATCCATTGATTCAATTTTATCCTACTTTATGGGGAAAAATACACCGGAGCGACAAGATTTTATAATCGATAACCTTCGAATTGAAAAAGACCTAGCGGAAGATTTAGAAAAAGAAAAGCAATCTATCGAAACTTCTGATGAATTGAATAAAGCATCATAAAAAATGGCTGAAGACGAGATAGATCCAATTGACAATCAAGAAGACGAGGGACAAGATTCATCCAATCCATTTGAAAACAAGCAGGTTGATGAAAAAATTATTCCTGTTGCAGGATTGTATGAAAACTGGTTCTTAGATTATGCCAGTTACGTTATCATGGAACGGGCTGTTCCTGCCATTCACGATGGATTGAAACCTGTTCAACGACGAATTCTTCACTCGATGAAAGAGCTAGAAGATGGTCGCTACAATAAAGTAGCTAATGTCATCGGCAACACCATGAAATATCACCCACACGGAGATGCTTCTATCGGAGATGCAATGGTTCAATTAGGACAGAAAGATTTGCTAATTGATTGCCAAGGAAATTGGGGCAATACACTTACCGGTGACGGTGCTGCCGCACCGAGATATATTGAAGCAAGGTTATCCAAATTTGCACTTCACGTAGTTTTTAATCCAAAAACAACAAATTGGCTTTCAAGTTATGACGGTAGAAACAAAGAACCAGAAAATCTACCTGTTAAGTTTCCTTTACTTCTAGCACAAGGTGCAGAAGGAATTGCAGTCGGGATGGCGTGTAAATTTTTGCCCCACAATTTTATTGAACTCATCGAACAGTCTATCAATCATTTGCGAGGTAAGAAAGTAGAAATCTTTCCTGATTTTCAAAATGGTGGAATGGCTGATTTCATAAATTACAACGATGGATTACGTGGCGGAAAAGTTCGTGTTCGTGGTAAAATTAAAAAAGTAGATAACAAAACATTGGTTATTCATGAAATTCCATTTGGAACAACAACGAGTTCTTTGATTGAATCCATAATCAAAGCAAACGATAAAGGCCAAATAAAACTTCGAAAAATTGAAGATAACACTTCGGCTGAAGCTGAAATCATTATTCATTTGGCTCCAGGAGTTTCACCAGATAAAACGATTGATGCACTTTATGCTTTTACGGATTGTGAAGTTTCGATTTCACCGAATTCAACCATAATTGTTGGAGATAAGCCACAATTTTTAGGGGTTTCTGAAATATTGAAATTCAATACCGATAATACAGTTCGTTTACTAAAGTTGGAGCTCGAGATTCGTTTAGATGAACTAGAAAAACAATGGCATTTCTCAACCCTAGAAAAGTTGTTCATCAACAATGAAATGTATATCGATTTCAAGCATTACGCAGATCGAGAATCACTTTACGAATATTTGTACAAATGTTTTGATCCTTTCAAAAAACAACTTATTCGCGAAATTACCGATGAGGATTTACACAAGTTGACTCAAATCCCAATGATTCGTATCACTCGTTTTGACAGCAGCAAAGCTGACGAGTTATTGCTAAAAATCGAGGAGGAAATTGAGGAAGTGAAGACTAATTTGAATAATCTCATTGAATATTCCATTGAATACTACAAAGATTTAAAGAAACGCTTTGGCGCAGGACGAGAGCGTAGGACGGAGATTAAAATATTTGATACAATTAGTGCATCTAAAGTAATTATTGCCAACAAAAAACTCTACGTTGATTACGAAGAAGGCTTTATTGGCTTTGGCTTGAAGAAAACGGATGCTATTTCTGATTGCTCTGATATTGACGACATCATTGTTTTCTTCGCATCAGGTAAAATGATGGTTACAAAAATCTCTGACAAGAAATTTGTCGGAAAAGGAATCATTCATGTTGCTGTTTGGAAAAAAGGCGATACCAGAACAATTTATCATCTCTTCTATCAAGATGGAATTGGCGGAGCAACGATGATGAAGCGTTTTTATGTGAATTCAATTACCCGAGACACTGAGTACGATTTGACTCGCGGAACCAAGGGATCGAAAATGCTCTATTTCTCTGTTCATCCAAATGGAGAACGCGAGGTGGTTACCATTCTTTTAAGACCAAGACCTCATCTTAAGAGATTGCGCTACGATATTGATTTAGGAGCGCTGTTGATTAAAGGAAGAAATTCGGCTGGAAATCGCGTCACCAAAGAAATTATCCAAAAGATTGTCCAAAAAGAAGTTGGTGGATCCACTTTAGCAGCTCGAAAGATTTGGTACGATACCGTTGTTGGCAGATTAAATGACGATGAACGCGGAAAATTCTTAGGCGATTTCAAAGGCGATGATAAAATTCTAACACTGTACAAAAACGGTGAATATCGTTTGAGCAACTTCGATTTATCTACTCACTTCGATGAAGACATGGTTCACATTGAAAAGTGGCATCCAAGACGACCGATAACAACTGTCTATTACGACGCTGATAAGGAATTGCATTTTGTGAAAAAATTCTTGTGCGAGATTACCACTGATAAACGAGTTTCTTTCATAAGCGAAGGTGATGGTTCATTTATGGATGTTGTGACAACCGCTTATCGACCGGAGGTCCGAATTGTATTTAATAAACTCCTCAAGGAAACTAAAAACTTACCGGATAATATCGTTGCTCTCACTGATTTTATAGATGTTAAAGGAATGAAAGCGCAGGGGAATCAATTGACCAAACTAAAAGTCAAAGAAATTGTCTTGACACATCCAATTGAAGGGAAAGAACCATGGCCTGAGGAACAAAAAGAAGAAAATGAAGATATTGAGCTAGAATTTGACGATACTTCAGAAGAAGGAAATGCTCCGACAATGGAATGGGATGTTACAAAAACGGATGATGAGCAACCAAGCTTGTTTGAAGGTGAATCTGGAGAAGGAGAATAGATGTCGTTAGAAATTTTGTATGAAGACAATCATGTAATTGTCGTAAATAAAAAAGCATCGGACATTGTTCAAGGAGATAAAACGGGAGATGTCACCCTTCCTGACCTAATCAAAGCGTACCTCAAAGAAAAATACAACAAACCAGGAAACGTGTTTTGTGGGGTTGTTCATCGATTGGACAGACCTACGAGTGGAGCCGTTATTTTTGCACGAACAAGCAAGGCATTGGAACGATTAAACAAACAATTCAGAGATAAGGAAACGAATAAAGTATATTGGGCGATTGTGGAACAAAAACCCGAGAAAAATTCAGATCGTTTAGTACATTCTCTGAGAAAGAATGAAAATCAAAATAAATCCTACGTTTGCGATAAAAATACCAATGGAGCGAAGGAAGCAATTCTGACGTACCACTTTTTAAAATCCTCAGACAATTACCATTTATTGGAGATAGAATTAGAAACAGGACGGCATCATCAGATTCGGGTTCAATTGTCAACAATTGGTTGTATGATAAAAGGCGATTTGAAATACGGTTCTAAACGTTCGAATCAAGATGGGTCAATTTGCTTGCACGCACGAAAAATTAGTTTTATCCATCCTACTAGTAAGGAACAGATTGAAATTACTGCTCCAGTTCCTGATAATCCGTTGTGGAACTTTTTCCAAAAAAAAAGTAATAATAAATTACGTTAATAAATTAAAGTATCCATCTAAACTGGATAATCATAATCTCTTGGCTTATAATTAACTACCAAGTCAGCAATTGCTTTGATATGGTCAGGAGTAGTACCACAGCAGCCTCCAATGATATTAACCAATCCTTCATCTAAAAACTCTTTAATTTGTTTTGCCATGAATTCTGGCGATTCATCGTACTTTCCAAATTCATTAGGCAATCCGGCATTTGGGTGAGCACTGACAGCAAACGGTGATTTTTCATTCAAAATTTGCAAATATGGACGCATCAAATTTGCCCCTAGCGCACAATTTAATCCTATACTCAATAGTGGGATATGCGATAAAGAAATTAAAAAAGCCTCTGTTGTTTGGCCCGTCAATGTTCTTCCACTTTGATCCGTTATCGTTCCTGAAACCATGATTGGAAGTTTCGTTTGTCTTTCATCAAAAACAACATCAATAGCGAATAATGCTGCTTTTGCATTTAAGGTATCAAAAACTGTTTCAACCAATAAAATATCAACTCCCCCATCCATTAACGCTTCAACTTGTTGTTTGTATGCATCAACCAATTGATCAAATGAGATGGCTCTATAACCTGGGTCATTTACATCTGGAGAAATAGATGCAGTTCGATTTGTTGGACCAATGGAACCGGCAACAAAACGAGGTTTATCGGTAAATTCAGCAGCAACTTCTTTGGCGATTTTGGCACTTTGAAAATTAATCTGATAAACAGCTTCTTCTAAATCATAATCAGCTTGGGCAATCCAAGTACCTGAAAACGTATTGGTTTCAATAATGTCGGCACCCGCTTTAAAATATTGTCTGTGAATCTCTTTGATGATTTCTGGCCGGGTGATGGACAACAAATCATTATTCCCTTTCAAGGGCTTCGTATGATTCTCAAAAGCTCCCTCCCGAAAATCAAACTCCTCTAACTTATATCGTTGAATCATGGTGCCCATGGCGCCATCTAAAACAAGAATTCTCTCTTTAATTATTTCCTCTATCATTTGCTAATTACTCAAAAATTTAAAATACGAAACAAATTCGAGGTGCAAAAATACGAATAGTTAAGGCTTTAGATGAATTCCTTCGTAAAAGTTTATCTGGAAATCAATTCAAACAGTTCATCCAAATTAGGGGATACGATTACTTCAATTCTTCTGTTTTTGGCTTTATCATTAGGATCAACCGGATAAAATTCACTTCGCCCTGCCGCCATTATTTTAAACGGATTCATTGCTGAATTATCGAGCATTATTTCAACAACAGCAGTTGCACGAAGAACTGATAATTCCCAGTTATTCTTTGGCGAGGTTGAGCTACTCATCTTATTATTATCGGTATGTCCTTCGACTATTATTTCAAGATCACTTGTGTTTTCCAAAGCCTTGGCTAAATCAATAATGGCTTTTCTACCCTGAGCTTCTACTGCCGTACTTCCTGACCCAAATAATAATTTTGCCTCTAAACTAACGTAAATTCGACCATCTTTTTCTTCAACCGTAAGTCCTTTATTTTCATATGCTCTCAAAGCAGCAGCGATTTTTTCCTTCAATAATTTAATTCCTTTATCTTGACGCGAAATAATCTCCTCTAATTCTGCAACACGGGCCTCTCTTTCGGCCAATAATGCTTGTTTTGCATTTAATTCTTTCTCTAGAATTGCTAAAGCATCCTCTTTGCGTTGTAATTCAATACTTTTAGCTTCCAATTCAGCTTGAAAAATAGATGCTTCATTAGATCCTAACTTTTTATAATTTTCATATGTTTTCTCCAAATCAGCATATTGTTTTTTCAATTTAGCCAATTCTAAAAATGATGATCTATATTTCGTTCCATTGAGTAAAGTATCTTTTTTTAATTCTTCAACCTCTTTATCCAAGAGATTTAATTTTTCCTCAATAATTTGAGCTTTATTTTCAGCTTGGCTACTCGTATTTTTATATTTTTCAAGCTCCTCACTACACGCTTTTTCACGAGCTAATAGATCTTGGTATTTTTTAGCCGGAACACAAGCCAAAAAACTTAGCCCTATTAATATAACAACGATAAAATTAAGCTTATACATACTTATCTTTTTTACAAATTTCGTGAACAGATTAATAAAATTTTTGAAATTTTAATGGAGTTATAAACACAAAAGATTGGATAACATTAGAACAACCAAATCGTTACACTTCAGAAAGAAATTTTAATTCATCCTTCTTGTACCCTGTTTTTTAAAAAATAAAATTTACGTTACTCTCCTAATTTTCTAAATCATACACTAATCTTTATTTTATACTAAAAATATAAGTGAGAAAAAAAGTGAAAATATAACATAAATTCAACGAAGATTTACTACTTTTAACAACCTAAAATCACTTATGAAAAGTATAAAATTAAAATTAGTAGTACTTCTTGTTTTTACAGGAATGTTTGCCAAAGCTGACGAAGGAATGTGGTTCCTCATGCATATCGAACGACTCAAATATCGCGACATGCAAAAACTTGGACTTCAGCTTACAGCAGAGGAAATATATAGCGTGAACAACAACAGTCTGAAAGACGCAATCC
>VGFL01000048.1 GCA_016868915.1 Bacteroidota bacterium
AACCAAGGGCTTTTCCGGCTAATTCTGCACGACCAAAATTTCCCAGTGAGTCTTGGACGGGGATGTCTTTCTGTAGGTTTACATTTCCTGTTGAAACGATGAATCCTGCACCAATTCCAATGACGTCGGCAATGCGATAAGATAAAGTTGACTGAATGAAAATGGCCTTTAATTCTAGTCGAGTAAGTGCAAAACGACCAATCCAAGCGTCTTCCCATTGAACAGTTGAGCCAAATGGTGTATATGCAGCTAGGCCAAATTTCAATTTAGCATATTCACGGGCCTGAAATAAGCCGTAAGCAGAAAATGGTGTCCCAACCGGATTATTTGTGCGATATCCTTCTCCCGTAGCTGAATCGACATATAAAACATTTGCAAAAATTGGCGTTGAGGCAATGTTTATCGAGTTTTCATTTGAAAAAGCAACAGATCCCGGATTAAAGAAAATACTTGCCCCGTCTTGAAATAAAGCGGTTCCTGCACATCCCATTCCTTGTTGCTTCTGTCCTTGAAAATTTACCTGAAAACCTTGAGAATACGTTTTTAACGGAATAACAATAAGAGTAAAAATAAAGTAGAATTTGTAAATTTGTTTCATCAAAATTTTTTACCATTTCAAATTTAGTAAAAAACATTTTAGATTTACTCTTTCAAAAATTAAAGATCAAATATCATATCAATGAAAACCCTTTATTTACTCTTATTGTTACATTCTATAAATAACAACTTTTTTGCACAAGATAAACCGGCCTACAATATTTATAACTCTTTCGGAAAAAAAACAAGTTTTAAAAATTTACGCGAAAAAGCATTAAAATCAGACTGCATCTTATTTGGTGAGTTCCACGATAATCCTATTACACATTGGTTGCAGTTCGATTTAACGAATGAGCTTTACTGTCCAAATCTTGTTTTGGGTTTTGAAATGTTTGAATCTGATCAGCAAACTATTTTAGACGCTTATATAGCGGATAAATTAACTGAGAAACAATTCAAAGATAGTTGTAGATTATGGCCTAATTACGCAACTGATTATAAACCCTTAATTGAATTAGCAAAGGAAAAAAAAATTCCATGCATCGCTAGTAATGTTAAGCGAAAATATGCTTCACTCTTGTTTAAAAAAGGTAGATCAGCCCTAGACACCATATCGGAAGCAGAAAAAAAACTTTTTGCCCCTCTTGATTTCAAAATTGATTCAACGCTTTCACAATATCGTGAAATACGAAAAATGGGAGGGCACGGCATGAATGGGAATATGATGGAAGCCCAAGCGTTTAAGGACGCCACCATGGCCATGAACATCGTTAAATATTTAAATTTAAATTTTCAAATAATTCATTTCAATGGTGCATTTCACAGTGATTATTACCAAGGAATTCTATGGTACATTCAACAAACAGAAGTTGGTAAGAAAAAAAGGGTTGTTACCATCTCCACAGTATCACAAAAAGATATTTCAAAGTTAGAGAAGGATCATTTTGGAAAGGCGGATTTTATAATTTGTGTACCTGAAACAATGACAAAAACTCATTAGCCCATGCCAGAAAAGGTTCTAATTTGGGGCATTGGATGGCTCGGACTACCATTGGCAAGAAATATACAAAGTATTGGATACCAAATATGCTGTATTACAAGAAATATTGAAAAAAAAGAATCTTTAATAGGCTCCTCACTCGAAGCCTTGACAATAGACGATCTTCTTGCTTCTCTAAATTATCTTTCAGATTGTGACGTTTTTATTTTAACTGTACCACCGAGTGAAGACTCAAATTTTTTGGAACAACTTTCTCTTGTTTTGAAACACCTACCAGATAAAACACAAGTAGTTTACACGAGCTCCACCGGCATTTATAAAAACAGTAATGGCTTCGTAGATGAAAATAGTATGACTGATTCATCAAGTAACATTTTTAGTATTGAGGAACTCCTTCAAAAAAATAGAAAACAAAATCTTGTTATTTTGAGATTAGGAGGATTGATTGGTCCAGAACGTCACCCGATTCATTTTTTAGCAAAAAAATCAGTGAATGAAAATCCAAATCAAGCAGTAAATCTAATTCAACAGTCTGATGTAATCGAGATTGTAATGCTATTCATTGAAAGTAAAAAATCAGGGATTTTCAACTTGTGTTCAAACGAACATCCATCAAGAAAGGATTATTATTCTCATTCTGCAAAAGTTTGGGGTTATAAACCTTTGGTATTTTCAGAGGGAAACAAAGACAGTGGTAAAATCGTCCAAATAAATAAATTTGTCGCGTATTTCCCAAAATTCAGATTTACTTCAATTTATGAATTTCAATACTGTAAATAAATATCCTCAGTAAAGCACAACTAAAATGCTAATTTTACGTTTATTATTAGAATGAAATTTCAGTTCTTCTTTATTCTATTTGTGTTGAATTTTTCAGCAAGAGCCTCACATATTATTGGTGGAGATATTTACTATGATTACATTGGTAATAATCAGTATCGTTTTTTCATTACACTATATCGAGATTGTCTTTCAACAGGTGCTGAATATGATAATCCCCTTAAACTGACGGTATATAACGCTTCAGGAAATTTGGTCGAAGACCTAAGTGTTCCCTTTCCGGGGAGTGTAACTCTTCCACTCATATTTACTAATCCTTGTGCAACTCCGCCAAATAACATCTGTGTAGAGCGAGCAATTTACACCATTGTAGTTAATTTACCACCCATCCCTGGAGGATACACGATTAGCTATCAACGCTGTTGTCGGGGTCCCAACATTTCGAACTTAGTTGATCCGGATGATACTGGGTTAACCCTAACCACTAAAGTCCCCGGTTCGGAGACAGGTTTCGCCCAAAATAGTAGCCCCCGATTTACCAACTATCCACCTATTCTTTTGTGTAATAATGATGAATTAATTTTTAATCACTCTGCAACGGATCCTGATGGAGATGTTCTTCAATACTCACTAGTAACCCCCTTTAATGGGGCCTCGTCGGTTGATCCCGCTCCAAATCAAGCCCCACCTCCTCCTTATTTTCCAGTGCAATGGATTGGACCTTTCAATGCTCAAGCCCCTCTAGGGCCTGGTTCTAGTACTGTAATCGACCAAAATACGGGGATTTTGACTGTAAATCCTAGCATAATTGGGCTTTTTGTAGTTGGAGTAATGGTTCAAGAATATAGAAACGGAGTATTAATCGGACAAACAGTACGTGACTTCTTATTTAAAGTTTTTGATTGTAACATAACACTTCAGGCA
This sequence comes from Bacteroidota bacterium, assembly GCA_016868915.1. Classification (GTDB taxonomy): domain Bacteria; phylum Bacteroidota; class Bacteroidia; order Flavobacteriales_D; family Crocinitomicaceae; genus UBA952. Next base: position 3,242 of record VGFL01000048.1, read on the forward strand.
ATCCTACCTGCTCAGGAAGAGTTGGGAACCTTTGTTTCCTTTTGTCAAGGATTAACCGTTCAATTTGAAAATAATTCTTTCGGTGGTTCAAGTTACGCCTGGGATTTTGGAGTAGGTGCTACAAATTCAGATGTAAGTAATGCCTTTGAACCAGTATTTACATATCCCGCTCCGGGTACCTATTCGGCGCAATTGATAGTTAACCCTGGTCAAGCCTGCACGGATACTACATTTATGCAAATAACAGTAAATAATCCATTTTCACTTTCTTGGAGTAGCCAAGATTCTTTGTGCATTTTAGAAAATTCCTTTGATTTTATTGGGCAAACAAGTAATTCTTCCGCTATTTTCTCATGGGATTTTCCACAGGAGTCATCGGTGCCGACATCCTCAAACTTAGTGGTGAATGACGTTACTTTTTCAACACCAGGATTTCACACAATAACTATCAACGGAAGCGATGGAGATTGTATAATAAATTTTACTGATTCAATATTCATACTTGCAATGCCTGTTAGCTCATTCAACGCTCCCCCACTAGTCCAATGTATTGGATTGACTATACCCCTCGAAAATAACTCAACAAATGCAAGTTCGTTCCAATGGGACTTTGGAATATCTAATTCAAATTCCGATCAAAGTTCTGAATTTGAACCAATTGTTTTTTATCAAAATCCTGGAACTTACAATGTTCAATTAATTGCCAGCTCTTCAGGTTTATGTATCGACACTTCTACGATTACTATTACTGTAAATGAGCCACTTGTTATGTCATTCACTCATACAGACTCACTTTGCATTACCAATGGACTCTATGACTTTGATGCAACGGTTTCTGGGCCGCCAAGCACCCTTTATGAATGGAATTTCGGATCTTCCGCATCCCCTTCATCGGCACAAACAATTGATGTTTCAGATGTTCAATTCTTGACCCCTGGTAATCATCCTATTTCTCTTATTGGATCATATGATGTTTGCTCCGACACGGTTTATTCAAACGTTTTTGTTTATGCCAATCCCGAGATAAATTTTTTATTTCTAAACTCACTACTGTGTGCTCCGGCATCAGCTCAATTTATAAATCTCAGTATATCAGACACTCAACCAACCTATTTTTGGGATTTTGGAGATGGTTCTTCATCTACGCAATTTAGTCCGAGTCACGTTTACTCCAATGCAGGAAATTACAGCGTTGGTTTAACAATGATTACAAGCATTGGTTGTATCGATACCTTGTATTTGTTTCAACAAGACTTGATAAATGTCTACCCAAGTCCGATAGCTGGTTTTTCGGTTAATCCCAATAAGGTAGATGTTTGTAATTCTGAGGTCCGATTCATAGATCAATCAATAGGCGGCAACCAATATTTTTATTTCTTCGAAAATAATAGTCTTAGTTCACAAGAACCAAATTTCGTTTATGAATACATGAATCCCGGAACTGATTACCCTCTTCAAGTAGTCTTCAATCAATATGGCTGTTCAGATTCGGCAAGAGCTACCGTTTTTGTTGAACCATTTTCTCTTTATATTCCAAACGCTTTTATTCCTGATGACAATGGCTTAAATGATGAATTTCAGCCAGTGACAGGATTTGAAATTATTGAATGGAATTTTAAAATTTACAACCGGTGGGGTCAGAAAGTTTTTGAAACTGATGAATTTGGTACAGCATGGAATGGGGTTTTTGAAGGAAAAAATTGTGAGGATGGTTTGTATGCCTATCTCCTCACTTATCGCTCATGTGCCAACCCAATAAACGAGGAAAAAATTGCCGGACATGTATCTTTAATCCGCTAATATGTCCAATACTGATTTACTTTTAAAAATTAAATCACTTCCCGAAAACCCAGGCATTTATCAGTACCTCAATTCCCTTGACCAAATCATTTATGTGGGAAAGGCAAAAAATTTAAAAAAACGAGTTTCATCCTACTTTACTAAAAATCATGAAAATACCAAAACAAGTATTTTGGTAAAACAAATTCACGATATTCGTTTTGTTGTTGTCAGTTCAGAGTTTGATGCTCTTATTCTTGAAAATAACTTAATTAAAGAATATCAACCAAAATACAATATTCAATTAAAAGACGACAAAACTTTTCCATGGATTTGCGTTAAAAATGAACCTTTCCCGCGTATTTTTCCAACTCGAAAAGTCATAAAAGACGGATCGCACTATTTTGGTCCATATCCCGATGCAAAAGTGATGTATATGCTTTTGAAATTGATTAAAGATTTGTTTCCGTTACGATCTTGTAAACTTGATTTAAAACCAGCCAAAATTCAGGCCAATAAATTCAGTTTGTGTTTAGAATACCACATTGGGAATTGTTTAGGACCATGCACTGGGCAACAAACCCCTGAGAATTATTTGAACTCAATCGACAAAATAAAAGACCTTCTCAAAGGAAATTATGCGTCTGTAAAAAACATGTTAAAAAATGAAATGAGTGTTGCGTCGAGCAAATTTGAATACGAAAAAGCGCAAACAGTAAAAGAAAAGTTACGCGCTCTTGACGGATATCAATCCAAATCGACAATTGTTTCAGCAGGCGTTGATTCGGTTGATGTTTTTACTATTGAAATAGAAAATAACCTTGCCTTCTTCAATTACATGGTTATTCACAATGGTGCAATTATTCATGCATATTCCTCAGAAGTTAATTGCTATCACGATGAAACGATTGAAGAAGTGAGTGAAAAAATAATACCCTCGCTGAGATCCCTATATTCGAGTACATGCAAAGAAATTCTGGTTGAAAATGAACTTGATCAAAATTCTGATACGTATCACTTTTTTATTCCGAAGAGAGGCGATAAAAAACAACTTATTGAATTATCAAAAAAAAATATTTTCTTTTATCGACAAGAAAAGAAAAAACGTGAATTCCTAAAGACCCCTAAAAAACAAATAGACGATATTTTAGAACAAGTTCAAAGAGATTTAAAACTAACTGAATTACCAAGACAAATAGAATGTTTTGACAATTCAAATTTTCAAGGAACAAATGCGGTTTCAGCTTGTGTCGTTTTTGAAAACGGAAAAGCAAGTAAAAAGGATTACCGTCATTTTAACGTAAAAACTGTTGAAGGACCAGACGATTTTGCAACGATGAAGGAAGTTGTGTTTCGACGATATTCCAGATTAATTAATGAGTGCAAATCACTGCCCCAACTCATTGTAATTGACGGGGGAAAAGGACAGCTAAGTGCTGCCCTTGAGATATTGGATGAACTCGGTCTACGTCGTAAGATTGCAATAATTGGAATAGCGAAAAGAATTGAAGAAATATTTTTTCCCGGAGATTCAAAAGCAATCGTACTGGATAAGCGCTCAGAAACTCTTAAATTATTACAACAAATTCGCGATGAAGCTCATCGCTTCGGAATTACTCATCACAGAAATAGGAGAAGTAAAACTGGACTCATCTCAGAACTCGATTTACTCAAAGGCATTGGACCAAAAACAAAAGAAAAACTTTTTAAAGACTTTAAGACATTATCGAATATAAAAAAAGCATCCAAAGAAGATTTGAAGAAAAGTGTAGGGCCAAAATTTAGTAAAATTATTGAAGACTGGCTGGGTACAAACTTGTAAGCCAATTTAACTTTTAGTTTTATTAACCTACCTTAATAAAAGAATTTAGTAAAATCAAAAAAATCTTTTTTTTTTGAACAAAATTGAAAGAAATGTTTTTACAATAACAGATTTATAATTAATTTGGTATTTCAATAATTTTTTAAGATTTATTCGAGACATGAAAAAACAATTTATTATTTTTGGATTCCTTGTTTTAACAAGTATTTCCGCAACATTATTGTATACATTTGGTGTATTCAATCAAAGTTCATTTACGTCCTATAAACAGAAAGATTTATCAGTTCTTCAATCAACCAAAGCAGACGAAGCAGCAGCTTGGTTGAGAGCACGATATATTGATGTTGAAACAGGGCAACCGATTACTAAAGAAAAGCTTTCTCAAATTGAAAATTATGTGAGAAAATTACCTAAAGAAAAATCAATGGTCTGGCAAGAGGAAGGTCCTGATAACATTGGAGGGCGTACTCGGGCAGTTGCAGTCAGTCGATCCAATAATGATGACGTATGGGCTGGCGGCGTTTCCGGTGGTTTATTTCATTCTTCAAACGGTGGTGACACTTGGAGTCGTGTTGATTCCTACATCGATGCAGGAGCCAATCCTTATATCTCGAGTATGACGATGACAAAAGACGGTACACTTTACGTTGCAACAGGTTCAAATGAAGAAAACTGGGGTGGAAACGGCGTATGGTATTCCGAAGACCTCGGGTTAACGTGGGCGAAGATTCCGAATACAACAAGTTGTACTGAAGTAGAAAGCGGTAACGTGTCCGATTTTGTGTGGCTTGCAACAAGTGGAGGCTTAAAAAAGTGGAAGGTTGGAGATGCGAGTTTAACATCCCTTACAGTAGCATCCGGTGCTTGCTCAGCATTGAAAGTTTCTGGAAACGAACAAGTAATAGTCACTGCGTTCGGAGCAAATAAAACCTATGTTTCATCAAATGGTGGAGAAAATTTCACTGACCGGTCTGGAACAATAACAAATAACCTTGTACCGGGAAATGCACCAAGAATCGAATATGCCATTTCTCACGAACCAAACAGCACAGGAGAATACTCCATCTATGCAGTTCGAACAAACTCAAATTTACTTGGTATGCATGTATCTCACAACAATGGTTCAAATTGGTCACAATTCGTTGGTAATCCCGGGAATCCTGCGCCATCGGAATTCGACATCTACAGAGACCAGGGAACTTACAACTCGATTGTTTCTGTAGCTCCAAATGATCCTGAGATGATATTGATAGGTGGAATTGATGTTTGGAGATGGAAGCAGAACGTTAATAATCCACCCTCTGGAGGATTTAATAAAATTAGTCAATGGTTTGTTCAACCTAGTTCAGATATTTACGTCCATGCAGACAATCACGAAATGAAGTGGGCCAGTAATGGGCGATTCTATGCGGGAAATGACGGTGGGATAAGCATTTCAAATAATGTTGATGTTTCCGATCCCGATGCAATTGAGTGGTATGTTGCCAATAGAGGTTACAATGTCACCCAGTTTTATGGGATCGCATTTGATAAATTTGGTGCTGTGATGGGCGGGACGCAAGATAATGGTACGTTGTATAACGATCATACGATGAATACCTATCAGGAGTTCAGAGAGGTAAATGGTGGAGACGGTTTTGAGTGTGAAATTTCATTCTTCAATGAAAGAGTTATGTTTTCCTCAGTCTACTACAACTCAATTTCACGTTCTGGAGATAAAGGTCAAACTTGGACAAGTTTTGAACCAAATTTGCCCGGAACGTATGACGATCCAGGAACTCAAGGTAGTACATATCACCCCTTCCACACCGAATTTGTTCTAGCAGAATACTATGATGAAAACTCACAAGATTCTGTTACTTTCATTCCGAAGAAGGATATTTTAGCTGGAGATATAGTTCGGGTTGCTAGCCTTTCTTCGGGAGATAGTATATCCTTTGTTGCTTCCTCAAATTACTATTTCGATGCGGAACTATCGTATGATCCAGCTCTGACGGTGAATGGTGTCAATTATGGAGTTAACCCAGCAACAGGTGAAACTGTGAGTATGGGGAGCGATACAGTCATTTATAATGTTTCTTGGGATACACTCCGAGTGCAAGATCCCTATCAATCCTGGTTTTTAGTTTATGTAAATGCTAATGGCGGGGAACTGTGGGGAACTCGAAATGCTTTGCGTTTGTCCGTTACTAATCCGCAATGGGTTTGCGTGGCACGAGGAATTGGAGGAGGACTTTTCTCCAGTATTGATATTGAATTTTCGCGAGATTTAGAACACTGCTATGTAAGTGCAGGAACTAACGGTGTATGGAGAATTGATGGATTGGGTTCAGTTTATACCTCTGATCCAAACTTTGTTTCAAAAGTTGCTTTCGTAGGTTCGGGAGCGACGGGAACGAGTCCAACGAATACCTCTGCTACTAAAATATCCAATACGGGTTATGAAGGAATCGCGCTGAATCCAAATGATGCAGATGATTTATTATTTTTACCCGGCTTCAGCGGTTCATTGAAAAGAGCGACTAACGCATCTACAGCAGGAGCAAATGGTGTTACTACCACAAATTTATCAAGCCCTGGAATCGCATGTTACGATGGAATAATTGATAGAGAAAATCCAGACATCATCGTTTTAGGAACTGCCGCTGGTGTTCTGGTTTCAACCACCGGTGGATTAGGTACTAACGCATGGACTAATTCTTCCGCTGGTTTTGAAGGAACACCTGTATTCGAAGTTCGTCAGTCTTGGAGAGAATGGGACGAAGGCAATGGAAGACCTGGGGAGATTTACATTGGAACCTATGGACGTGGAATTTGGAGTTCTGCCTCATACCTTGGAATTGATGAATCTGAATTCAACAATAGTTCTAAAGATAAATTTAAGTTTACTTTATACCCGAATCCTACAACTTTAAGTACGTCTATTTCCGTTGACCTCGATAATTCCACAAATGTTGAAATTGAAATTTATACAATCAATGGAACCAAGGTTAAGTCGATGGATTTCAAAAATTTAAACTCAGGAAAAAATAATATCGATTTAGATGTTCAAGATTTAGGAAAAGGAATTTATGTTGTTCGATTAGTTGCAGGTGAAAAAATTGCAACTTCGAAATTCATCAAATTGTAAATACAACTGATTAAATAAAAAAACCGATCTATTAGGTCGGTTTTTTTATTTTACCGAAATGAAAAATATCTATTCGAAAATTGTATTTTTATCAATCAAAAATTAATTGAATGAGGAAATTAATCGTAACCACTACTTTGCTAATCGGTATACATGCCATTTATGGCCAGCGAAAAATCGAATTCGTTGAATATGATTTACCAAATGGTATGCACGTTATTTTACATGAAGAGCATGCTACACCAATAGTTGCAGTATCTGTTCTTTACCATGTTGGATCCAAAAACGAAAATCCCGATAGAACAGGCTTCGCACATTTTTTTGAGCATCTTTTATTTGAGGGTACTGTTAATATCGAAAGAGGAGAATACAGTAAAATTGTTGAAAGAAATGGTGGAACCTTAAACGCAAATACCTCTCAAGATCGAACATTCTATTTCGAACTTCTTCCTTCAAACAAACTTGAACTAGGTCTTTGGTTGGAAAGCGAAAGGTTACTTCATGCCAAAGTTGATACAAAAGGGATTGAAACACAAAGGTCTGTTGTAAAAGAAGAAAAAAGACAACGTGTTGATAATCAACCTTACGGATCATTTCTCACAGAAATGAGTAAGCGCATGTTCCAAAATCATCCCTACAATTGGGTCCCCATAGGAAGTATGGAACATTTAGACGCCGCGCAAGAAGAAGATTACGTTAATTTTTATAAAAACTATTACGTTCCGGCCAACGCAACCTTGTCCATTGCTGGTGATATAGATATCAATCAAACCAAAAAACTAATTGATGCTTATTTTACTTCTATACCTAAAGGACAAGCATTGAATCTATATCGTGATTTTATAAATTACTCTGATCTCGAGTTTGAAAAGAAATACCAAATTTCAAAAACCAAATTTGATGCAAACAATTTCATGGCTTCAACCAATGCAGATGCAAAGAAAATGATTTTTAAATATCAGTCAATACCAATTGAAATCAAAAGAACAACAAAAGATAGGGAAGCAATTCAAGGTATAATTAAAGATCAAATCGAGGATAATATTCAACTTTCTGCCCTTTTTATGGGGTATAAATTTCCAGAACAAACAAGTACCGATAGCTATGCACTTGAAATGATGAATGAAGTTTTATCAGGAGGAAGCTCATCTCGAATCAATAAAACAATTGTTGAGAAAAAAGAGATGGCCAACTTTGCTTTTTCATTCAATTTTGGTTTAGAGGATGCTGGAATGGGAATTTTTGCCGCTATTGCGTCGGATAGTGTTCGTCTAGATGATCTTCAATTTGAATTTGATAATCAAATTGAGTTAATCAAAACTGAGTTAATTTCTCAAGAAGAATTTGAAAAAGTGAGAAATAAATACGAAAATGACTTTGTTTCTTCAAATTCATCTATTGCCGGTATTTCTGAAAATCTCGCCGATAACCATGTCTATTATAAAAGCGCAAATAGAGTAAATACTCTTTTGGACGAATATATGAAAGTTACAAGAGAGGATATTCAGCGCGTCGCTCAAAAGTATCTTACTCAGGAGGCTCGCATCATTTTACACTATGTTCCAAAATCTAAATAAAACAGAGATGAAAAAAATTCTTATCGTATTTATCGCTCTTTCACCATTTTTTGGTTCGGCACAAATTGATAGATCAAAACAACCTACTCCCGGAAAAGCCCCGGTAATAAATATCAAAGACTCTGAAGTTTTTAAAACCAATAATGGTATTACAGTAATTCTTTCTGAAAATCACAAACTTCCTCGTGTTTCTTTTGATCTTGTTATGGGGTCTGACCCAAGGATGGAGAAAGCAGGTCTTTCCGAAATGGCGGGCTCATTGATTATGTCAGGCACAACAAACAGAACAAAAGATCAGTTAGATAAAGAAGTAGATTATATTGGTGCAAGTTTATCCGCAGATAATTCTTCTCTAACGCTTTCGTGTTTAACTAAACATATGAACAAGGGGTTGGAATTAATGTCTGACGTTTTATTTAACGCCAATTTTCCGGACAGTGAAGTTGAAAGAATTAGAAAGCAAAATCAAAATAATTTAACTTCTACAAAATCTGATGCCTCAAGTATGGCGACAAATGCTACTGTGAAAATAAACTTCCCAAAACACCCTTATGGAGAAGTGATGACCGAAGAATCACTTAATTCTATTACTCGTGAAGATATTTTAAATTATTACAAATCAAACTTTACCCCACAAGGCAGTTACTTGGTAATCGTTGGAGATATAACAAAGGAAGAAGCAACTAAATATGTTGACCTATATTTTGGATCTTGGAATGGCGTTGAGCCATATTTGGCAGAATTGGGAAATGGAAAATCTGCGAATGGAAATCAAGTATATTTTGTCAAGAAACCAGGCGCGGTTCAGTCTGTTGTATACATAACATTCCCTATGAATATTAAAACTGGAGATAAAGATCAGCTTGCCCTATCAGTTTTAAATGGAATATTAGGTGGTGGTGGCTTTGGCACAAGATTGTTTCAAAACTTAAGGGAGGATAAAGCCTTCACATATGGATGCTATTCAAATATTAATGTGACCGAAAATGGCTCTTGGATGTCTGCAGGGGGAAATTTTAGAAATGCGGTCACAGATTCGGCAATTACTGAAATTCTCAAAGAATTCGAAATTATAACAACAGAACTTGTTAAGGATGAAGAGTTAAGTCTTACAAAATCATCTATGTCTGGCAATTTTGGAAGATCCTTAGAGAGACCACAAACGATCGCTCGTTTTGCACTTAACATCATAAAAAATAAACTCGATGCTGATTATTATAAGAGTTACTTACAACGGTTAGATGGGGTAACTAAAGAAGATGTCCTTTCGATGGCAAAGAAATACTTTACTTCAAAAAATTGTAATATAATCGTTGTAGGAAACGAAGAAATAGTGGGTAAATTAACTGCATTTGATTCGGACGGTAAAATTCAATTTTTAGACCCATTTGGCAACCCAGTCAAAGACGGAAAGCCGGCAGATATATCGAAAGAACAGTTATTTGAGAAATATATTTCAGTGGTAACCCAAACAAGAAATGCGAAAGAACTTGCAAAGAAATTAAAGAAATTCAAAAGCTATGAATCAAAAACAGAACTTTCCAATCCACAAATTCCTGTCCCGTTTATTTTAACAGATTACTGGGTTTCTCCCAACATTGAAGCTCAAAAGATTGAAGGTATGGGAACGGTAATGCAAAAGTCATATTCAGACGGGAAATCGGGATATACTTTTAATCAAGGCAAAAGAACAGAAATGAAAGCAGAGGAAATTGCTAAAAAGAGTAAATCGTCGGGTGTTTTTCCTGAATTAAATCATACTGAACTAAATTATACATTAACGGGAATTGAAAACATCGATGGAAAAGAAATGTATGTTGTTAAACAAATTGAAGACGAGGAAGAATCTTTTATTTATTACAATAAAACCAATTTTCTGAAAGAAAAAATAGTTTCTATCAGAAAGCTAGGCGAGGAAACCTCGGAAACTACTATTTCTTATAGCGATTACAAAGATGTCGGTGGATTTTTGTTCCCTCATTCAACTTCAATTAGCTTTGGTTCTTTTTTAATGACAGGAAAGGTTACATCAATTATATTGAATAAAAAGCCTGATCTTAGTTCATTTAGATAGTATTAAATTTAGTTTTAGGATTCAAATATTTTTTTTGGCATACTTTTGGACTTTGGTCAAAGCAGATTTTTAAATGAGAAAAATACTTTATATACTTTTATTCCTTCCCCTATTTTTAACATCGTGTATCGAAATCATTGACGATTTATCTTTAAATGCAGATGGCTCAGGGACTTTTAAATACACAATCAATTTAAGTTCGAGTAAAGTTAAAGTTAATACGCTTCTAAAACTTGATAGTCTGAATGGAAAAAAAATGATGAAATTACCTGAAATTAAAACTAAGATTAACCAGTTTAAAACAGCCTTGGCGTCACAACCTGGAATTTCAAATGTAAAAATTGAAACTAACGATATTGAGTTTATTATCAAATTGAGTTGTGATTTCAAGAATATCGAAAAACTTCAAGAATCAATAAAAAATTCATTGGCCAGCATTGATTCTGAAATTAAAAATTCCTCTGACTTCTCTTTTAATTGGGTTTCGTGGAATGGTTCCAAATTTGAGCGCTCAATTCCTGATTTCTCTCAAAACCAGCTAAAAGACCTTAAAGCAGAGGATCTTAATTTATTGAATAATGGAAGTTATACTCTCATTTCAAGGTTTTATAAGCCAATTAACAAATGTGATAACCAAGGCGCAAGCATTTCAAAAAGTAGAACGGCTGTAATGCTTAAAGCAAATACATATTCTCTTACAAAAAATACTAAAATTCTTGAAAATACGATTTACCTCGATCAAAAGTAAATGATAAATTGTAAAATGATTAACTTCGTAAATCATATTCTTTAATTTGCCTTAATGAAAATCATTTTTTTCTTCATTTATATCTTTGTTTTTGGAATTTATAGTTATTCCCAAAAATCGGAGGAACTTATACCCAGTGAGGCAGTAACTGTTTTTAGCTTAAACAATATTAAACTTCTTCAAAAGATTTCATTGGACCAGTTAGTTCAATATGAATTTATGGAAGAATTACAACAAGAATTATTTGATGGATCAACCAAGGAAAAAACAATACGAGATTCAGGACTGGATTTTGACCAAAAACTAAATGTCTTTTTCGGTAAAAACCGGAATTATTTATTGTCCGGGATAACTTTTGGTGTCTCAAACGAATCTAACTTATTCGCTGTTTTTGATGATTTCAAACCTGTTGAATCTTACTATAAAGATATAAAATGGTATGATTCCTACATTAACAGTCTGCTTATAAAAAATAATATCGCTATTCTTTTAAGAGTTGAACCTAATTCTCAAAAAGTAGATTTTATTACAGATTCTATTTGGTATGCTCAAGGAAATTCAAGTCCCTGGGAATATTGGGATGAAGATTATAAAGAAGCGTCTATTTATGTCGAGGACTCAGCTTTAGTTTCGAACCCCGAGGAAGAGATGAATAATGATACTTACGATAGTGAAATCAATATGAAAAACTATTACGAATTGCGTGATAGCATACAATTCTCGCTTCAACAGTTTTATGAAAAGCAAGTTTTGGATGAAATATTCATTCAAAACAAAAGACTTATTATGACGGACAATAGATTTGCCAACCAATTATCCCATGAAACGGAAGGATCCTTTTATTTTGATTATTCACGAAAGATAGAGAAATCGGGAGATTCATTCTATTTTAAAGGTATTATGCCTACTATTTACAATAATATAGATGAGCTGTATTCTGAAAATATTATTCTAGGCGATTTGGTCCTGATCGATGATCATTTGGAGTTTCGAATGGAGACAAAATATAATGAAAAACTTGGAGCAATATATACAAAACTTGGTGATACCAAAATGGATAAAAATGTAAAAAAATATATCCATAAAAATTGTCCCGCTTTTTTTGTATATAAAATAAATCTTAAAGAAGCCTACGAAAAAGCTTTTGAAATTGTAATGCCCATCCTAGAAAAGGAAACCAAAAATGTGGATTTAATTACGAATGCTTTAGTATTAGATTTACTCAATGAATTTATTGATAAGGATGCATTATTTGATACTTATAAAGGGAGTTTTTTTGGTTGTTTTAATGGTGTCAAAAAAATTAGTACAACAAAAATTGAGTTTATTTACGATGAAGAGACTTTTGACTATTACGAGAAGGAAACAGAAGCGGAAGAGGATATGCCTATTTTCACCGTAGGAATCAGTACTAAACGGCACGAAGTTCCAGAAAAAATATTAAATTATTTATCGAAAATTGCATCCTCACGAAAATACAAGCAATTGAGATATATCAATAATCAAAAGGGGAAAGAATACTACATTATGGAGAAGGCAATATTTAATTCTGCTCCATTATATATGATAAATAAAAATGGTTTATTTATAATGACTAATGATGAAGATCTTGCCAAAAATTACTCGAATGGTTACGAGGATTTGGCTATATCAACCAAAGAACTTAAAAAGACTGAAAAAGGAGGAATTCTGTACGGTAAAATAGACTTGAACTCCACTGTAAATCTTTTTCCACGTGATATCCTCTCGGCCAAAGAAAATGAACTCATTGATGCATTAAGAGGTAAATCTGGGAAAATCGAAATAACCACAACAAAAACAAATGAGCAGTGTACTGATTTGAATCTTGTTTATGACTTTAAGTCGGAAAATGATGGGCCAGGAAAACACATTTTGGATTTGATCAATGCAATCTATGTTATAAGTAGATAATTTCATGGCGAAGAAAGTAGTAGTTATAATTTTACTGGCTATCGCGCTTGCAGCATTTCTTATTTTAAGACCTTTTTTATTCGCAAAGCAGCCAGAACCGTCAATTTTGGATAGACTGCCAGACGATGAATTCATCGGGAGAGTAAACGTCCTCTCATTTGCAAGAGAATCTCAAAAAATCACCGAAAAAAATAAGGTTACTTCCAAGGATTTCCTGTCTTATGAATTTCTTCTAAGTCAAAGTAAAAATTACGGGATTGACTTTCAAAAAAATGCCTACATTTTTGGAAATACTGCAAATGAATTTGGCTTACTTGTCGAGTTATCAGATAGCTCAAAAATTATGACCGGAATCAATCGTTTAAAGATTGCATACCAAATTAAAGATTCAACGATTGAGTCTCGCAAAGTATTTATTTTTAAAAATGAAAATCTCTACTTTTACTATGATAAAAATTATGCATTTATCTATTCAGGTAAAAAATTTACTGCGGTATTTAATCGAATTGCAAATGCAAAAGCAGGAAGTCAATCAAAAAAATGGAAAGAATTTTTATCAGAAACACTGTTTAAGAAGGAATTTTGCGTATTAACCACGAATACAAATAAATTAAATCAATTTGGCTTAAATAGAGTGCTTCTTTCTGTTCACAGCGATTCAACTCATTTTTTAATTAAAACTGGAGTCAATCGGAAATACCCTCACAATCTATTGCTAAAAGAAAAAGGATTTTGTTTTGAGAAAAATGATGAAACCTCAAGTTTTTTAAACCTTCATTTCGATATATCGCGTTTTAGAGAAAATCCAGATGATGAATTCATCAGAGCTTTGAATAGCTATGCCCAAAAAGTTGCCTTTCCAACCAAAGAATTCATGGATGCCTGGGAAGGAGATATTTCATTCATTCAAGGAGGGTTGACAAGTGCTAGCGAAACTTATATCGAAACCGAACTAGATGAAGAGTTCAACCCAATTGAAGTAAGAAAAGTAAAGTTTATTTCGGTTCCAAAATATTCAATTATGTTATCCATGAATGATAAAAAATATTCCTTTTTTACTCTCTTAAGCCAAAAAGGAATTCTCACTGTAGACGGTACAGGTTATCGTTTTTTAACATCTCCTCTATTACATAAGAAGGAATATAAAAATTATACGGTTTTTAATTCTGGCGATCAATTCCCAAAAATTGTTGAATCAAACGAAAATTCTGGAGTACAATTTTGGAATGGAAAAAAATATGAATTCTTTATTAAAAAAGTAGAAGATCGATTTATCTTAGGCGAATTTAAAATTGAATTTTCAGATGTGGAAAATTATCTCAAAAAATTTTGATTTATTACCCCCTCACTTTTTACTAAAAATATTTTCTCAGTGCGTGAAGAATTACTAAATAAAGTGGTAATTTTGTAGTTCAAAGATGATACACTAAATATAATTATACTACCCATGCGAACTAATTTTTTTTGGGCTTTTTTGTTTTCAATTTTGGGCTTTTTCCAATCATATGGGCAAAGTAAAGGGAGCTTCGATCCAACAAATGCGCGAGAGGGCGAAAAAGTAGAATTTTGTCATCAACATAAAAAGATGGCTCAACTCATGCAAAATCCTGAGTTTGCAGCGATGTACGAACAGGATAAAATAGCGTTCGATAAAATAA
>VGFL01000049.1 GCA_016868915.1 Bacteroidota bacterium
AGAAATGTAATAGAATACCTTAATTCCCCTCGTCCAACACCACTTTGCCATTCGAAGATTAAAACCGGGATAGTCGACTAAAATAACAGTATCTATTTCATTACGTAAAATTTGTTCTCTGCAATCCCTAAAGTTTTTCCTGATTTTTCTTAGATTAAATAAAATTTCCAAAAAACCCATAAAGGAAAGGTCTTTGAGCTCCTTGAGAATTTTCACTCCCGCATTTTTCATTTTATCACCACCCCAACCAAAAAAAACAACTGAATGATCAATTGCTTTCATTTCCTTGATTAAATTGGAAGCATGCAAATCTCCAGAGGCCTCTCCCGCGAGTACAAATATGCGCTTTGGAATCATTTACTGGATGTCGTTATTTGAGAGAAATATGTAAACCATAAAAGGCGCGTAGACTAACATCCCTAAAATTAATCCTCGTGTTATTAAATATTTTTCTCTATTTAAAAAATAATAAAACCAAATCAGGTTGGAAATCAACCCTAAAGAAAGATGTTTACTTTTTATCGTATCACTCAGTTCGAATTGTAATTTCATATATTCAAACGAATTATTTTGAGCCTGTCCTAAAAAAAACCAAACTACAGGTAAAAATACAAACGGTGACACCAATCCAATCAGAAGACCAATAAGTGTTTGTTTTGAGAAAAAATCAGGCATTTTCTAAATTTTTAAGCGTTGTTAAATGCGCGTGAGCCGTTAAATCGAAGTGCGTCGGAACAACGCTCACAAAACCATTTTTCAAAGCATGCAAGTCCGTTCCAACGCCCTGATCTTGGTCGATAAAGTCTCCCATGAGCCAATAATATGCTTCACCAAATTGATCCAACCTTTTTTCAAACCTGTCAGCCCAATATGCATGGGCCTGAGAGCAAATTTTTATTCCCTTAATTTTTACTTTGGGTATATTTGGAATATTTACATTAAGACATAATCGACTCGGAAAGTCAATTTTCAATACATACTGGATAAGTCTCTCAGCAAAATGCACAGCCGCAGAAAAATCCGCATCGGCATTGTAATCGCACAAAGAAAATCCAATGGAAGGTATGTTTTCCATAGCTCCCTCTATCGCCGCAGACATTGTTCCCGAATACAATACGTTTGTAGAGGAATTTTCTCCGTGATTAATTCCGGACAAAATTAAATCTGGCACTCCTTGAAGCACTTCATATATACCCAACTTGACACAATCCACTGGTGTCCCTGAACACGAATAGGCCTCCATACCGTCAAAAAGAGTCAACTTTTTAATTCGAAGTGGATGATGGATAGTTATAGCATGACCCATTCCTGATTGTGGTTTATCAGGCGCAACAACAACAACTCTTCCCATTTTTTTTGCGACGGATACCAGGGCGTGAATTCCCTTTGCATGAATGCCGTCATCATTGGTAACGAGTATCAATTTTTGTTCTGTCATTTGTGCCAAATTTACACATTTAAATGCCTTGGAATGCGTAGCTTTGTTTCTATAATATGAACAATCTAAAATTAATTACTTCTGGCCAGCGGTTTGCATTTTGTTCGGTGAGCTCTTCGCCACTAAGAAAAGAGGCAAACGATGCTGCTGAAATGGTGTCGCAACTTTTGTTCGGCGAACCACTCAAGGTTGTGCAAATTCATGAAAATTGGATTGAAATAGAAACCTATTTTGACGCTTACTCGGGTTGGATGGACATCAAACATGCATTGGCCATTAGTGAAAAGGAAATGCGCATTTGGTTGAATCAACTTCGCTACGCGCCAATTTCGTCTTGGACACTTTCAACACCGTGGGGAAATCAAATGTTATTTCCAGCGAGTTTTGTGGGGGAAGATTCATTTCACATTGGAACATATTTATTTACCCTGCAAACGAAAGTTGATAATGTAAGAAAATCCCCCTTCGAACTGGCATTGAGCTACCTTAATTCCCCATATTTATGGGGAGGGAAGTCTATCAGTGGCACTGACTGTTCAGGTCTTGTTCAATCGGTATTTAGAATTTACGGAATAAATCTACCCCGAGACGCTTATCAGCAGGAGGAGACTGGAAGTAATGTAGAATTTGATCAGCACAAGGAGGACGATTTAGCTTTTTTTTCTAACGCTCAAAGAAAAATTATTCATGTAGGAATTATTGGGAAATCAAACCAAATAATACATGCCTCAGGAAGGGTTAGAATTGATACGTTAAGGAGGGAGGGAATTTGGAACGAGGACCAACAGTTGATAACGCACAATCTGCACAGCATCAAACGCCTCAGTTAGTTTTTCCAACACAATTATTTTCCTAAATTACTGATTATTCTTTCAATGAAATAAGTATGTTTATTATGAGTTAATCGATTGAATCAAACTATTTGGCAAGAAATTTCCGCACACGAAAAATAAATTATAAACTATTTTCTCCTTTTGTCGTAATTTTGAAGAACACAAATAAAACTTTACTCAAGTAAAATGAAAATTTTAATCACAGGAGGAGCCGGTTTTATCGGTAGTAACTTAGCCAAAAGACTAGTTAAAGAGGGACACACAGTCGTTGTTCTCGATTCATTATTGAGAGGAAATAAACTCGACAAATGGACCTTTTCAAAAATCACATTTGTAAAGGGAGATGTTCGAAGCAGGAAATTGGTAGATAAATGCTCCGAAGGCTGTGATGTTATTTTCCATTTCGCGGCAGTTTTAGGCGTTGATATTGTTGCTGATAATCCAGTGGAAACAATGGATGTTGAGGTGGTTGGCACCAGGAATGTTGTGGAAGCTGCCGAAAAAAATAATGTCAAATTTGTCTTGTACGCCTCAACAAGTGGAATTTATAGTCACTCAGCTATCGTAAAAAATGCATTAACTGAAGAAGTTCTCGTTGATCCGCGCACTTCCTATGCTATGGCTAAAAGGTACAATGAAATCTACTTAGCCTCTCATCACCAAGAGCGAAACTTGAATGTTATTTCTATTCGCTTTTTCAATGTTTACGGATGGAATCAAGATAACCGAATGGTCGTTCCGAGATTTTTCGAACAGGCCTTGGAAAACGAAGACATTACGGTTTTTGGTTCGGGGAATCAGACCAGAGATTTCACTTACATTGAAGATGTTGTTGAAGCATGTTCTCGTTTGGTAGGTATCGAAGGGTGTCACATTGTAAACATAGCAAATGAAGCTGAATGGTGTATTACCGACTTAGCAAATATAATTAAATTCGTGACGGGTTCAAGGTCAAAACTCACCTACATTGAAGCTACAAAAAAACGTTACGACTACGAAGTTGAGCGTCGTGTGGGGAGTTCTGAGAAATTGTTTGAATTAACCAATTATAAACCTTTGACTAATTTGAAATCAGGATTAGAACAAATTTATCAAATTAAATACGCAGAAAAAATCAATGCTTAAAATGAGAGACCAAGCTATTTTTCAGTTAATCCAAGAAGAAAAAAATAGACAATTACACGGAATAGAACTTATCGCTTCGGAAAATTTCGTGAGTGAACAAGTAATGGAAGCCATGGGTAGCGTACTTACAAACAAATACGCTGAAGGCTTGCCAGGAAAAAGATATTACGGTGGTTGTCAGGTGGTTGATAAAGTAGAACAACTGGCTATAGATCGGCTTTGTGAATTATTTGGCGCAACATGGGCGAATGTTCAACCACATTCTGGAGCTCAAGCGAATGCCGCAGTTTTTCTAGCTTGCTTAAATCCTGGTGATAAAATCCTTGGTTTCGATTTATCACATGGAGGTCACCTTACACATGGTTCCCCTGTAAATTTCTCGGGAAAACTATATGTTCCTTTCTTCTATGGGGTATCCAAGGAGACCGGATTAATAGATTATGACCTCATGGAGGAAACGGCAAAACGCGAACGTCCGCAAATGATTATTTGTGGTGCTTCTGCCTATGCACGTGATTGGGATTACGCAAGAATTCGAAAGGTAGCTGATGAAATTGGAGCATTGGTTTTAGCAGATATTTCTCATCCCGCAGGCTTAATTGCAGCGAAATTATTGAATGATCCTTTGGAACATTGTCATATCGTTACGACCACGACACACAAAACGTTGAGAGGTCCTAGAGGCGGTGTTATTATGATGCGTCATAATTTTGACAATCCCTTCGGATTAAAATGGAATAATGGAAATTTAAAATCAATGGCAGCACTTTTAGATGCAGCCGTTTTTCCTGGAATTCAAGGCGGTCCATTGGAGCACGTAATTGCGTCAAAAGCTGTGGCTTTCGGCGAAGCACTGACAACCGAATACAAAACTTATATGACTAAAGTAAAACAAAATGCTTCATTAATGGCCGACGAATTTGTTAAATTGGGTTATCACATTATTTCTGGCGGCACCGAAAACCACAGTATGTTGATAGACCTTAGATCTAAGGGAATTACCGGAAAAGATGCAGAAAATGCTCTGGTATTAGCAGATATTACGGTTAATAAAAACATGGTGCCTTATGACACTGAATCTCCTTTTGTTACTTCCGGAATAAGAGTTGGAACTCCCGCTATAACTTCTCGTGGAATTAATGAGTCTGATATACCCACAATAGTTGGATTGATCGATGAAGCTTTAATGAACCGAGAGAATACTGAAGCCATCTCGAGTGTAAGAAAAAAGGTAAATGAGCTGATGTCTCATAGGCCTTTATTTATTTGGTAAATGGTTTTCAAACCAAAAAAAGATTGGTTTTTTCCAGTTGTACTTCTTTTCGTAGGTGTAATTTACAGCGCTGTAGCAGTTTTTATTTTTATTGAGCAAGAGGATCATTCGTCCATATATGGCTTAGGACTGGTTTTCTTTCTATTAATGCTTTTATTTTTGGTCATACAAAAAACAACCTCCTACCGCATCGACAGTGAAAATAAGTTAATTTGTAAAATGCTTTTCTTAAAGAAAATAATTTCAATTTCTGAAATAAAATCAATTGAAGATTCAAATGGTCTATATGTGGGATGGAAAATGAACACCTCTTGGAAGTGTTTAGTTGTTAAATACAACAAATACGATGAACTTTTAATTTCACCTTCTGAAGAGTCAGAATTTATACAAGCACTCCTTAAATTAAACCCATTAATTCATGTCAAATCCACACCTTGAAACGCAAATTTTTGTAGACGAAAAAGTGAATGCTTTTAAATTTAAAAACGAATATTCACTATACAACGAATCCGGGGAAGTTATTGGATCTATTCATCAACTTCTGAGCACGTGGGAAAAAATCAGAAAATTGTTAGTGAGTCAAAAACTAACGCCATTCCAATACGAAATTAGGAATGCTCTAGGGGAAGTCATCGCCAAGATCAAAAAAGGTTGGACCTTTTGGCTTCCAAAAATTCAGTTGGTAATGAACGGGGCTGTAATCGGGGTAATTCACCAAAGATTTAAACTTATCAAGCCTAAATTTGATATTTACGACGCTTATAATCAGCCCATAGGATCAATTAAAGGAAATTGGTCGCATTGGCAATTTGATATCACAAGTGCTAAAGGCATTCAACTTGGACATGTGTCTAAGAAATGGGCAGGCATTACAAAGGAGTTATTTACCACCGCAGATAAATACATTGTTAACATCGATCCAAACGTTCAAGACGAAAAAATGCGTATGTTGGTATTATCCGCTGCATTGACAATTGATCTTGTCCTAAAAGAACAAGGTCAATAACAAAAAATAAAGTTTAAAAAATAAACCTAAAAATAGATTATCATGAAATTAGTACTTCCCATTTTGTTTTTTCTTAGTATAAAATCCTTTGCACAGGAAAACAGCCCAACATGTTCTAAACGAGATCGATTTAAAAATCAGCAACTTAAAAGCAATACCCTAACGGTTTCTCAGATTGCACAAACAGAAAAATACGACGTACATTTTTATGGCTTAGATTTAAACATGACGAATACGTCAACCTATCTTTCTGGTACGGTGAGAATAGATGCGCGTGCCAAAGTGAATCTTGACTCTGCATTGTTTGAGTTGTATCCAACATTATTGATTTCTGAAATACGCTTAAATGGAACTCCAACCCAATTTTCAAGAGCTGAAACGGCTGTGAAGGCATATACGAATGCTAATTCAGGTCAGTTATTCTCTTTAGAAATTGATTATTCAGGAAACCCACCTACTGCGCAAACCAACCCACTGGGCGGAAGCGGAATCACGGCTGGATCGTCTCCGAGTTGGGGAAACAAAGTAGTTTGGACACTTTCTGAACCATTCTCAGCGATGGAATGGTTTCCTTGCAAACAAAGTTTAACAGACAAAGCAGATAGCTCTTTTTTTTCCATAACTGTTCCAGACACTTGCAAAGCTGGATCAAACGGAATTTTATCGAGTATTGAGACACTTGGGAATGGATTCCTAAAATTTAATTGGGAGCATAGACACCCCATCGATTACTATTTGATTTCGGCGGCAGTGGCAAAATATGTTGATTATTCCTTTTACGTTACCCCAGCCGGTGCTCCAAATCCAATTTTGGTTCAAAATTACATTTACAACAACCCCCAAACCTTGCCAAACTTTATTGATGAAATAAATGAAACCGGAGATTTCATAGAATTGTTTTACGATAAGTTTGGCCCCTACCCTTTTGAGGATGAAAAATACGGACATTGTATGGCGCCTATATCTGGTGGGATGGAACATCAAACAATGACTACTCAAGGATTTTTCGAAAAAACCTTAACGGCTCACGAATTGGGTCATCAATGGTGGGGAAATAACGTCACGTGTGCGTCTTGGGCAGACATTTGGATGAATGAGGGTTTTGCCTCTTACAGTGAGTACATCATGCTTGAAGATCTTTACCCTTCAGAAAAAGCGCAACATATGTTGGATGTTCACGAAAATGTTAAATCACAAATTGGCGGTAGTGTATGGGTATTAGACAGCCTCAACGAAAACAGAATTTTTAGCGGAAGGCTAACATACAACAAAGGAAGTGCAATCATACATACGCTGCGATTTTTAATAAATAACGACGAGCTATTTTACGATGGGCTAAGCGCTTTTCAAGTTGCTTTTAAAGACTCAACGGCGAGAGGTGTCGATTTTAAAAACTTTATGTCAACCTATTGTAATTTGAATCTGGACAATTTTTTTGATGAGTGGTATTTTGGAGAAGGATATCCAACGTATTCGGTTAAATGGAACCAAGATGAAAATGACATAGTTGTTCAAATTAATCATACCGCATCTAAACCTGCCGTTACGCCTACTTTTACAAACTCGATTGAAATAAAGTTTAATCGAACACCAATGCCGGATACCATTGTTCGTTTTCCAATTTCCTCAAACCAAGAAACATTTTATTTATCCAATTTTGGTACATTGAGCACGAATGCAACGGCAATCATTGATCCCAATAATTGGGTTATTAATAATGTCGGAACGGTTACACAAGATAATTCCTTAAACTTGGATAATTTGGCGCAATCAGATGAGCCTATTATTGTTCCCAATCCAAATAGTGGAATTTTCACTATTAAAAACCTGAATTCTAAGGCCGAAATCAATGTTTATGACTTGTTTGGTAAAATTGTAAAATCACTTGAATTCGAACCGAATACGTACATCGATTTATCACAACTCAAAAAAGGAAATTATTTACTCGAAATTTTGTTACCTGAGAATCAAAAAAGATTGAAGATCATTCAATTATAACTTTTTTTGTGAATAGTTTTTTCTTTAATTTATACGTTTTGAATTAACTTTTTAGTATTTTGACTAAAAAAAAAATCATGAATTACCGTTACCTCATCGCTATTCTTTTTGTTGCCTTAGATTTTTTCGGCATATCACAAACGACTATTTGGCAAAATGATTTTGAAAATCCTGCTGAGTGGACGCTGAATGTTTCTACTGGACAAAATGATATTGATGCAAATCTTTGGGTAATTTCCGATGCCGAGGGAGGTGTTGCTGCAGGTGGGTGTGGTACGGCTGGAAATGGAAATAAAACCTTACATGTTGGATGTCAAGGGACTTGGTGTGTGGGAACCGGCGCAACCTATAATGCTGGTGATGGCGGATTAGGATTTATCTATGCCACAACCAATAAACGAGCTGTCTTCGCCTCAAACATTAGCACTTTGAATTCCCAAAATTTGAGTGTTGAGTTTGATTACATAGGCATTGGACAAGCAAATGATGATTTTGGAACCGTTATTTATAGTACAGATGGTGGCACAACATGGACGAATCTTCAAACAATAACTCCTGCTACTACGTGCGCAAATGGACAAGGGTTGTGGACGCATTTGTCAATTCCTTTACCTGTGAGTTGTGAAAATAGCTCTACTTTGAGAATAGGATTTAACTGGAAAAACAGCAACGATGGAGCAGGAACAGATCCTTCTCTTGCCATTAACAACGTAAAAATCACTACGAATATTCCACCAGATCCAGTGGCTAATTTCACCTTAAACGACAACCAAATCTGTCAAAACTATTGTTTTACTTTTTCCAATACCAGTTCAGATGCAACGAGTTATTCGTGGGATTTTGGAAACGGAAATTCTTCTACGCTTGAAAACCCACAACCACTTTGTTTCAATTTGCCTGGACAATATGTAATCACCCTAATTGCGTGTAATAATCAAGGATGCGACACAACTTCGCAAAACGTAACAGTGTTACAAGCACCATTTACGGGATTAGAATTTTTGAACGGTCAAATTACGTCCTTACAACCGAATGCGCTTTATCAATGGTTATTGTGTCCTTCTTTAACGATTATTCCTGGTGCTACTTCGGTGGAATACACGCCTCCAATCAACGGAGCATATGCTGTAATCGTGACGCTTGCGAATGGATGTTCCGATACTTCCGATTGTATTCAAATCAACGATTTGGGAATTCAAGAGCAGGTTAGTTCTTTAGGCTTATTTCCAAATCCAGGAAATGGAACATTTTCAATAGATTCTAAATTGTTTAATTCGTGTGATATTACCGTCTTTGATGTAACTGGTCGAAAGCAAGAAATTCTTTGGGAAGGAAATTTAATCACGATTGTAACCGCTTCGAAAGGTTTGTTTTTCGTTCGTATTAAAGTTGAAAACGGTGCTGAAAAGGTTGTTTCCTATTTAAAGGAATAACTTATCAATTTTGAGATGGTATACGTTGAGGATTAAGTTCTTCAAACCTTACATCTTCTTTGAAAGGAATCTTTCGCATTTCACCTACTTCTAAGCAATAGTAGCCGAACTCTTCGGTAATTCGTCCCTTTAGAAAATAAACTCCTTTACCAAAGAACGGGTATTTTCTTACCGACTCAGGAAAATGTACCGAGTCGATTGTATCACCATTTTTATCGATCAAAGTGCCAAAATTCATTAATTGATTTAACAGCATTGGAAAAAGGGAACTACATACTGGAAATTAATTCAATCGGTCATCAAAAGAGATTAAAACTTATTCAATTAAAGATTCATTTTTTGATATTAATTTTTTCCAATTTTTCCAGTTATACATTTTTGAAAATAGGAACAGCAGCGCAGGCTGAATAATAGCTAATGTTAGGATTGAATCTAAGCCAAAAGAAGGACTTGAGGTGTCCAATAGAATTGCATCAGTCTGAAAAGCTTGCCAATTCGTTGTGATCATTATTGCCGCAAATACATTATTGGCAGCGTGGTAACCCATTGATAATTCTAAACCCCGATCCATAATTGTAATTATTGCTAAAAAAATACCTGTAAGGAAATAATACGATAAAATCCCATACCCTAAGGTCTTTACCTCAGGATTAAATGCATGCATCAATGCGAAAAAAATACTCGTAATTATGATGGTATGAAGGTTGCTTCCAATCTTACGAAAAAGTGATTGGGCTAAATAGCCACGAAATAAGATTTCTTCAGCCGAGGTTTGAATTGGGATTAACAAAAATGAAATTAAGAGCAAAGGAATAAATGTTGATAATTTGAAATTTAAAATTAATTCAGAGCCCGTTAAGTATTCAGTGAGAACAAAAACAAACATAACTCCCCACCATATGAAGAAAGAAGTAAAAAACCGTTTCCAACGAAAATCTTTTGAAGTTGTTATTACAGTGAGAAATTTCCGTTTGTGAAACCGGGTAATCCCGAGATAAAGTGCTGCAAAAATAAAAACAAAAGGTAGGAGAAGATGGATTAATAGTCGATTTTTTCCTAAGACACGAGATATTTGTTCAATACTCATTCCCTCCGATAAATCAGAGCCTGATAAACGCAAATCAATCAATAATGGTAGGGATCCTAATAACCCGTATGCCACGAGTATTAAGCAGATAGTTAATATGTAACTTGAAAAATCATTTTTACCAGATGTAGATTGGCTAAGAAAATCCATACTTAACTGAACATGTCTTTCATTCTACCGAAAAACCCTTTTCTTTCCAAATCAGATTGTGGCTTGAAGTTTTCAGAATCTTTTAACGATTCCAATAAATCTCGTTCTTCTTTTGAAAGTTTTGTTGGGGTCCATACATGTATATGAACAAATAAATCTCCTGAACCAGCTCTATATCCTTGTAGAATTGGTAATCCTTTTCCTTTCAGTCGTAAAACTTTTCCACTTTGAGTTCCCGGATCAACTTTTATTTTTACTTTACCGTTGACGGTAGGGACTTCGATTGATTCTCCTAAGGTGGCGTCAACAAAACTCACAATCGCGTCATAATGAAGGTTTTCACTTTCACGTCTTAATTCGTCGTGCTCTATCTCTTCAATTACAACGATTAAATCACCTGGAACGCCATTAAACGGACCTGCATTTCCCTTTCCTGAAACACTCAACTGCATTCCCTCCTCTACCCCTGCAGGAATTTCAATCTCAATGACTTCCTCTTGACGTCTCAATCCATGTATATCAGAATCTGCAGGTTTTTTATCAATAATTTTTCCGGCACCCTGACAAACATGGCAAGCTGACTGAGTTTGCATTGCGCCTAAAAATGTTTGAGACACCTTCGTTATTCTTCCGGTTCCATTGCAAGTACTACAAGTTTTGTAGGTCACTCCCTCGGCATTTACCAGCTTATTAACTTTTATTTTCTTTTTAACGCCTAAAGCAATTTCCTCAAGGTTCAATTTCATTTTTACGCGAAGGTTCGTACCTTTAATAGTCCTAGATCCCCCTGAACGACTTCCTCCGAAACTTCCACCGAAAGCACTTCCAAAAATATCTCCAAATTGAGAAAAAATATCGTCCATATTCATACCTCCGAATCCACCTTGGCTTCCCATTCCAGCATGACCGAAACGATCGTATTGTGCTCTTTTCTCTGAATTACTCAGAACCTCATATGCTTCAGCCGCCTCCTTAAATTTTTCCTCGGCGGAAATATCATCCGGATTTTTATCTGGGTGGTATTTTATGGCAAGTTTTCGATATGCCTTTTTTATTTCAGACTCGTCAGCATTTTTAGAAACACCTAATACCTCGTAATAATCTCGTTTTTGACCCATCCTTACTTTTTGTACTATTTCTGTTAATTACCAACTACAACTTTTGCAAAACGAATTACTTTATCGTTAAGTAAGTACCCCTTTTCTACATCTTCAATAATTTTTCCTTTCATATCATCAGATTCAGCAGGTATACTTGCTATTGCCTCATGCAACTCACTATCAAAAGACTCTCCTACTGAATGCATTGGTTTTAGCCCTTTCGATTCCAAAAATGCTTTTTGTTTGCTGTAAATTAATTGAAAACCTTCTTTTACACTGTCTATTTCAGTGGCAATTTCGTTTGATGACATAGCTCTTTCAAAATCATCTAAAATTGAAATTAATTCTTTTAAAATACCCGCATTAGCTGATGACATGAGATCAATTCGTTCCTTCATTGTTCTTTTTCTGTAATTGTCGAATTCAGCATGAATTCGTACATACTTTTCATGCAGTTCTTGATATTTTTCAGCCCAATTTTCTTCAGTCTTTTCTATATTATTTTCGTTTAATTCTTCTTTATCGTTTTGAATTTCATTACTATCTTCAGTTTGCTCAGCTTCATATGAGTTTTCATTTTTTATTGGATTTGCACCTTGATTATCTGTTTCTTGAAATTTATTTTCTTTTTTCTTCATCTTGATATTTATTTCGGACCCAGGAGGCAAAGATAAGACCATTCAATCAATTTACGACAAGCTGTCATATTTTAATTAAAAAGCGTGAATTTTTGGCAGAGCGTATGTACTTAGAAATTTTCCACGTACTTTTGATAAAATAGGTAAACATGATACACAATATTTCATCAAACGCTTCTCTTCTAAATACTTTTTTATCGGAAATTCGAAATATTGAAGTTCAAAAAGACCCACTGCGATTTCGCCGGAATATGGAAAGAATTGCTGAAATTCTTGGTTATGAAGTTTCCAAACATTTGTCATATATTGAATCTGAGATTCAAACCCCATTGGGAAAAGCAATTATAGCATTACCAAAAGAAAAGCCTATATTGGCAACGATACTTCGTGCTGGACTTTCTATGCACCAAGGATTATTGAACTATTTTGATCAATCAGAGAGTGCATTTATATCAGCATACCGAAAGCACTCAACAGCGGAAGATTTTGAAATTTACGTTGAATATATGGCCTCTCCCAACTTAGATAATAAAATTTGGATTATCAGTGACCCGATGCTCGCAACAGGAAGCTCAATGGTTGCCGTATATCAAGCTATGTTGCGTTATGGTAATCCAAAACGAATTTTTATTGTTTCTGCTATTGCAACACCTCAGGCGTTAGATTATGTTGTAAAACATTTACCCGAAAATACAGAAATATTTATTGCAGCCATTGATCAAGAACTTACTGCGCAATCTTATATTGTGCCCGGCCTTGGTGATGCCGGAGATTTAGCGTACGGAGAGAAAATATAATTTATGAATTGGGCGGCATTTACAAGTGTATTTCTGGTTGCAACGTTTAAGTTTTTATTCTCTCCTTTTGCTGGTATTCCTCTCGGACTTGATTTTATGACAACTTTTTTGGCTGCAGTATCAGGCGCATCTTTGAGTTCTTTCTTGTTTTATTATGGTGCGGATTTATTTATGGAACTATCCAGAAGAAAAAAATTAAAAAAGATAAGCGAATCTCTTGAAAAGGGAATTCTTGTCGAGCAAAATAAAAAATTTACGTGGACTAATAAAACTACTCTAAAGCTAAAAAGAATATTTGGTAAAATAGGTTTGTGTTTTATAGCCCCATCCCTGCTCTCTATTCCAATAGGATCTATCATCGTTGCAAAATTTTATGGAAGAGAAAAAGATACTTTTTTATGGGTGTTTATAGGTATTATTTTGAGTGGATTAATTACCACTTCACTTGCTTATTTTGTCTTTTCCGAATGATAAAACATCTTTTTTTTGATCTCGACCGGACTTTGTGGGATTTTGATAAAAATTCAAAACAAGCTTTAGTTCTACTTTTTTCCGAATCAAGCCTTGACAAAAAAGACATTTTTTTTAGTGATTTCTATAATTATTATCTTCAGGTAAATGCTAAATTATGGAAGGCATATGGAAAGAAGGAAATTACGAAAGAATTCCTTCGGATTGAACGTTTTAGAAAAACACTTGAAAAATGGAATGTTCAAGATGATAGTATCGTAAATCATTTTAGTGACGGATACGTAGAAATTTCGCCAAAACAAATTTGTTTATTTCCGAATACTATAGAAACTTTAAGAGAATTGAAAATGAGTGGATACCGCATGCACATTATCACAAATGGTTTTGTTGAAGTTCAATATACGAAATTAGAAAATTGTCTATTAAGACCTTATTTTGATGTAATCGTATGTTCTGAAGAAATAGGAATTAACAAACCTGATCCAGAAATTTTCAATTATTCATTAAAAAAAGCAAATGCCGTCCCAGAAAATTCAGTGATGATTGGGGATGATTATGAGGTTGATGTTCTTGGCGCAGAACGTGTAGGAATGCGAGCATATCATTTTAATCCACAAATCAAAGAATCAAATATCAAGCATGTTAATCAAATAACAAATCTAAGTCAATTACCTCGAAAATTGGTAGGTTTGTAAAAAGATAAATTAATGTTTAGTCGGGGTCAGATTGTTGCGTTAGAAATTACAGATTACGCTTTTGGGGGTAAGGGAATCGCCAAAATACAAACAATGGATGGAAATTTTATTGTTTTTGTTGGCAATACATTTCCAGGTCAATTGGTTTCTGCCAAAATTACAACCAAAAGAAAAAAACACGCTGAAGCAAGTTTAATTGAAGTTTTAAAACGTTCGGAATTTGAAACAGAGACGCAATATCAAGAAATTTCAGGCGGCCCGTATATTCGTATTCCCATAAGAAAACAAGCAGAATATAAACAAAAATCAACCTTGGACACATTTTCAAGACTTTCTGGTATTGGAAATATTGATTCTGTTTTTGATACATTTATCGAGTCTCCTGATACCTATTTTTATCGAAATAAAATGGAATATAGTTTCTCATCGATTGAACATCTTCCAGAAACAGGGCAAGAATTGGATGATGCTTTTGCCCTTGGATTTAAACGAAGAGGAACTTGGTGGAAAGTAGAAAATTTGAATAAAACCTCAGGGCTTTTTGACGAAGAATGGGAATCGAAACTTTATTTAATTCGCGAATTTCTAAAAAAAACCAATTTACCAGCTTGGCACCCACCTAAAAAAACTGGTTTTTTCAGACATATTGTGGTTCGAAAATCATTTTCACAAGACAGATTACTTATCAATCTTGTTACTTCGTCTGAAGGAATAGAAAACTTTGACCCCCGCGCATTTGTTGAATTTATTTTATCACAAATGGGAGATAGAATTGCTGGAATTCAACACACAATAAATGACAATGTTGCTGATAGGGCAAAAATTGAGAATGGTGAAAATAAATTAATTTATGGTGACCCCATAGTCACTGAAAACTTGCTTGGACTATCATTTGAAATCAGTATGGAAAGTTTTTTTCAGACCAACCCAAAATGTGCTGAATTACTTTATACCAAAGCATTAGACTACGTTTTTGAGGAATATATACCTGAAAATAAAGTTGTTTTAGACTTGTTTTGTGGTACGGGTACGATTGGACAATTAGCTGCTAAGCGAGCGGGTGGAATCCAACTAATTGGCGTCGATATCATACCGGAGGCCATTAAAGATGCTGAAAGAAATGCGATTGTTAATGAATTAAGTGGACTAGAATTTTTCGCTGCAGATGTCGGAAAGTTTCTTAGAGAAAGGCCTGAGTTAAACGGAAGAATTTCCTCAATTATTCTTGATCCCCCAAGAGCGGGAATTGCGCCAAAAACCTTACAAAAAGTCATCGATTTGGGTGCTGAAAATATCGTTTATATTTCATGTAATCCATCGACTCAAGCACGTGATGCCGATACACTTGTCCAAGCAGGTTATGGCTTACTTAAATTTTCGTTAGCTGATCAATTCCCACACACAGGCCATATTGAATCCATTGCTAAATTCAAAAAAAGGAAATCATGAATGTTATTGTTGTTTCTATCGGAGATGAATTATTGATTGGACAGACAGTAAACACCAATGCCTCATGGATCGGACAGGAGATTTCAAAACTTGGCGGCAACATTATTGAAGGTTTAACTATTTCCGATAGGGCTCATGATATTTTATCTACCGTAGATTATTCAATTAGCAAATCTGATGTAGTAATTATTACCGGTGGATTGGGTCCAACAAAAGACGACATCACCAAACACACATTGGCGAAATATTTTGATACAAAATTAGAAATACATCAACCTACTCTTGATAAGATAACTACTTATTTTATAAATAGAAATAGACCTATACTTGAATCAAACATTCAACAAGCGGCATTACCAAAACATTGTGTGATTTTAGCCAATGATTATGGGACTGCTGCAGGAATGTGGTTTGAAAAAAATGGGAAAATAGTTATTTCACTTCCGGGTGTTCCTTACGAAATGAAAGGAATAATGATGGAAGAAGTTTTTCCGCGACTGCGAGAACAATTCCAATTGAATTCCATGTATCACAAGACAATTTTAACTCAAGGTATTGGTGAGTCGTTCTTGGCGGAAAAACTTTCAGATTGGGAGAATCGAGTTAGAAATGATGGTTTTGGACTGGCCTATTTGCCATCACCAGGAATCGTTAAATTAAGAATTTCATCACCAAACGGAGAAATAGATAAAGTTTTGATTGAGAACTATCTTTCCGAAGTTCGAGACACCCTACCTGAGAATGTTTTTGGATATGAAAATCAAAATCTGCCCGAAATAATCGGGGAGGAACTAAGAAAAAGAAAACTTAAAATAGGTACAGTCGAAAGTTGTACATCAGGGCTATTAGCGAATCAGATTACATCTATATCAGGAGCATCGGACTATTTTGAAGGGTCACTCCTAACCTATTCTAATAAGCTTAAAGAGGAAATTTTAGATTTATCTCACAATACGTTAAAAGAACATGGAGCAGTCAGTGAAGCCATTGCTCTTCAAATGGCCGAAAGTGGATTAAAAAAGTTGGATGTTGATATTTGCCTTTCCACAACAGGAATTGCGGGTCCAACAGGAGGAACTGAAGACAAACCCGTAGGGCTCGTTTGGATTGGTTTAGCAACAAAATATGGTGTTAAGGCAAGAAAATTCCAATTTGGTGACAATCGTGAGCGAAATATTCAAATGACTGTTTTAAGTGCTCTGAATTGGTTGAGGTATGAATTGATCTCTTAAATTTATAATTCAGTCCAATCGTGTAATTCAATAAGTTTTGAATGCACGTATTCTACAACTTCTGAATTTTCAATTTTATTCAAAACATCTCCAATAAATGCTTGCGTCATCAATGTTCTCGCTGATTTCGTAGATAAGCCACGGGAGCGTAGATAAAAAAGTGCATCTTCGTCCATCTGTCCGGTTGTTGAGCCGTGCGAACACTTAACATCATCTGCATAAATTTCTAATTCGGGTTTTGAATTCATCGTTGCATCCTCAGAAATTAATACATTAGCATTTGATTGAAAGGCATTGATTTTTTGAGCGTTTGGTCTTACGAATACTTTTCCATTGAAAACGCCAATTGATTTACCGTTCAAAACTCCTTTGTATAATTCACTGGAGTTACAATTTGGCTGTAAATGATCAACTACAGTGTGATTATCAATTAACTGGTCATCTTTTGGTAAATAGGTTCCATTTAAATGGGTTTCACAATTTTCACCGTCCACAAGAATATTCAGGTTATTACGAGTTAATTTTCCCGATAAAGAAATAGTGTTTATTTTAAAATAAGAATCTCTTTCTTGATAGACTTGATCCGAAGAAATTGAAAAAGCTTTGTTACTTTCCAATTGAATTTTATCTACTGTTAATCGGGCATTTTGACCAATGTGGTATTCAAACACAGGTAAAGATAAGGACTCGCATGTACTTTCGAAATTCAATAAAAATTGAGCTGAAGAGCCCTTTTTAGAATGTATTAAAATTCGAATAGGCGAAAAAACTCCTTGTTCATTGTTTTCAATAGTTAGTTGGATTGGGTTTTCGATTCGTTGATTTTCATTCACTTCAATAAATAATCCATCCTTGCAATACAATGTATTTAAAGAATTAAAAATGTTTCCATCAAGTGGCACGTACTTTCCAATCAAATTTATCTTTTCTTTTGTAGCTTCACTAAATTTAGTTATCGATAGCCCTTCGATTCTATTATAAGAGGTGATGTTGCCATTGACGATAGAAATAACTTGAGAATTATTCAAAGGGGGCAATGAAACACCATTGGAATTTGAGGTCTGATGCAATAATAATTGACTCAATTTAGTGAGTCTTGTATATTTCCAATGCTCATCGCGAGTTGTTGGAAAATCAAAATTTTCAAGTATTTGCTTAGAATGTAAAATTATTTCCTTCTTCAACGACA